>JBAVTH010000112.1:0-12123 GCA_049696035.1 Ilumatobacteraceae bacterium | reverse complement strand
CCTCGAAGATGCGCACGAACAGCTCGCCGATGATCTTGCGCTTCGCTTCCGGTTCCACCACGCCGGCCAGCTTCTCGAAGTAGCGCGGCCCGGCCGAGACGTGGATCAACTCGATGCCCATGTTGCGTTTGAACGTCTCGACCACCTGATCGCTCTCGTTCAGCCGCATCAGGCCGGTGTCGACGTAGATGCAGACCAGCTGGTGACCGATCGCCTTGTGCACCAGCGCCGCCGCGACGGCGGAGTCGACGCCACCGCTGAGCGCGCAGATCACCTTGCCGGTGCCCACCTGGGCACGCACGGCCGCCACCTGTTCTTCGATGATGGAGCCCATCGTCCAGTTCGGCTCGCAGCCGGCGAGATCGTGCAGGAAGCGCTGGAGCACGGCCATGCCGTGGGGCGTGTGCACGACCTCCGGGTGCCACTGCACGCCCCAGATCTTGCGGCTGGGGCTCTCCATCGCCGCGACCGGCGCATCGGGCGAGGAGGCCGTGGCCACGAACCCGTCGGGCACCACGGTGACGTCATCGAAGTGGCTCATCCACACGTCTTGTTCGGAGGGCGTGCCGGCCAGCAGTTCGCCGCCGGTGATCGTCGCCTTCGCGCGGCCGTACTCTCCGCGCAGGCCGCGGCCTACCGTGCCACCCAGCTGCTGGGCGATCAGCTGGATGCCGTAGCAGATGCCGAGGATCGGGATGCCGAGCTCGTAGATGGCCGGGTCGAGCGACGGGGCACCGTCGACGTGCACGCTCTTGGGCCCACCGGAGAGGATGATCGCCGAGGGCTCCTTGGCAGCCACTTCGGCGGCCGTGATGCGGTGGGGCACGATCTCGGAGTAGACGTTGAGCTCACGCACCCGACGTGCGATGAGTTGGGCGTATTGCGCCCCGAAGTCGACCACCAGGACCGTGTGTGTGCGCTGCACCATCCCTGCGATGGTAGGGGGTCACCGCCAGACCCGACCGCATTCGTCGAGCCGAGCGCGGTTTCCTCTCGCCGCGCGGTGCGAAATCGACGGCTCGCTGCGACGATGTTCCCATGCCCAGGTTCGCCCGCTCGATCGCTGTCTCGGCTCTGCTGCTGTTCGGTGGGGCCACGCTCACCGTCGGCTGCAGCGGGCAGAACCCGTACCAGGCGGCCGAGTCGGCCAACAGCGTGCAGGCGCCCGACGAGAGCACGGGTGCCGGCAACGTGTTCACCCCCGAAGATCAGAACGTCAGCTCCTGCGTGGGCACGTTGGAGCGGGCCGACTGCGGCAGCAAGAGCAAGGGCGGCTGGCGCATGTACCTCACCTTCGGGGTGCTGATCGCCGGCATGTCGTTCATCGGTTGGCGGATCGCGAGAAGTGTGCGTGCCCGCGATGCGGTGGTGAACGACATCGGCGACGACCACGCCGCCCGCACGTAGTCCGTCAGTTCGCTGCGAGCAGGTCGCTGCAGAGCGCTGTCGTGCCACTGGCCAGCGCATGCGGCGCCTCCCAGGGCACGAAGTGGCCACAGTCGCGCAGCAGATACGGCCCGACGTGGTTCGGGAAGACCAGCGCGGCCATGCGGTCGAACGCCGGGTACAGCACATGGTCGCTGGGGCCGAACAGCACCAGGGTGCGGGTGGTCGAGTTCTTCGCGAGCATCGTCGGGCCTGAGCGCGCCGCAGGGTTGAACGCGCTCTCGTACCCGCCGAAGCTGGCACGCAGCTTCGCCGCATCGCCGAACGGCTCGGTGTGGAAGGCCACCTCGCCCTCCCCCATGAACGCGCCCGGGTGCGCCCAGAAGCGACTGGTGTAGAACGTGGCGATGTAGCGACGACGCTGCTCGGGCGTGGTGAGCTCGGCGGCCAGCCCATCGGGGTCGGTGCCCTGGCGCAGGAAGTAGTCGGCGGCCTCCATCGCCGGGCGGGTGCCGACGATGCCCGCCATCTCGTCCTTCAGGTAGGGCAACGGCGAGTTGAACAGCACCATCCGGTCCACCCATTCGGGGTGGCGCAGCGCGAGGTCCTGGATGACGGGGCCACCGAGGTCGCCACCGAGCAGCACCACCTTCTCGTGACCGAGCACGTCGTGCACCAGCGCGTACAGGTCGAGCGCATGGCTGGCCACGTCGTGGAAGCCGTCGGGGCCGACCTCGCTGTCACCGAAGCCGCGCAGGTCGGGCACGATCACCTCGAAGCCCGCGGCAGCGAGCGGCTCGATCACCTTCCAGAACACCCGCTTCGACTCGGGCCACCCGTGCACGCACACCAGCGGCACACCGCCGGCCCCTTCGCGCACGTAGGCCTGCGCGAACCCACGTGGCGATGCGGTGTGCACGGCGAAGCGATCGGGGTCGATGTGCGGCGCGGCCATGGCCGGACCGTAGCCGCGGTCGGCCTGGACCTGATCAGCGTGCGTCGCCGTTCAGGTCTGCGATGCCACGCCCGCCCACCAACGCTCGATCGCCTCGACCAGCACCGCCGGCTGGGTCACGCTCGGCACATGGCCTGCGCCGGGCAGCACCTCCAGCGTCGCGCCGGGGATCGCTCCGGCGACGTAGTGCGCGGCCTGCACCGGCACGATGTGATCGAGCTCGCCGTGCACCACCAGCGTCGGCACGGCGACGGCCGAATAGTCGGGGCGAAGCGCGGCGGCGATGTGCGACTCGCGCATCGCCGCCGCAGCAGCCGGGTCGGCGCGCAGCAGGATCTGCTCGCCCCAACGACGCAGGTGCTCGCTGTCGGGCTCGGGAACGCACGCTGCCACGAAGGCCCGCACGTAGGCGGGGAAGTCGGCCATCATCGCCGTCCGCTCCGCCGGGTCGACGTTGCCGTCCGTGAACGGGACACCGTCCACGAGCACCAACCCTTCGAACCGCGTCGGCTCGCGCAGTACGGCGGCGACCGCAGTGAGCGCCCCGAGTGACTCGCCGGCGAGCACGCAGCGTTGCACCCTGTAGTGGTCGAGGACGGCGAACAGGTCGTCCACCAACGCAGATGGGTTGATCGTCGCCGCAGGGAAGGTCGAGGCACCGGCACCACGATGGTCGTACGAGATGCATCGCCATTGGGATTGCATCTGCTGGAACGGCTCCTCCCACAGCTCCCACGAGCCCACCCAGCCGCCGTGGGCGACGAATGTGTGGGGGCCGGAGCCGAAGTCCACGCTGTGCAGCAGGTACCCGTCGGTTGCGATGAAGCTCATGCCCCACAGTACGACTCGAGTCACCGGTTCGGTTCACCCCCCTCTACGTTGGCCAACGTCGGGCTAAGGTCCTGCGCCGTGGGATCGACGGTGAGCACTGGAGCCATCCTGTTCACCGACATGGTGGACTCGACGGCGCTTCGTTCACGTGTGGGCGACGACCGGGCCGACCTGCTGCGCACTCACCACGACGAACTGCTGGCGTCGCTGGTGACCGCGCATCGCGGCACGGTCACCCGCTTCACCGGCGATGGCGTGAAGGCCGCCTTCCCTACCGCCTCCGATGCCGTCGGAGCGGCGGTCGCCATCCAGCGAGCGGTGACCGACTACGGCGCCGGCGAAGGGTCCGTCGCCGCCTTCCAGATCCGCGTCGGGCTCGCCGTCGGCGAGGTGACCATCGACGACAACGGCGATCGCCGCGGCGTCGCGGTCATCGAAGCGGCCAGGCTGGAGGCGTTGGCCCGGCCCGGCGAGATCCTCGCCACCGAGATGGTGCGCATGCTCGGTCAGCGACGGACCAACGTCGTGTTCGAGGAGGTCGGTGAACGAACGCTGAAGGGCCTCGATCACCCGGTGGTCGTGTATCGGGTGATCGACGTCGACCACGGTGCTGCGGCTCCCTCGGTGCCGCAGATCCTCATCGCCGATCAACGGCTGCCCCTGGTCGGCCGTGATCAGCACATCGCTGCGTTCACCGCCCAGTGGAACGATGCCAAGGCCGGCGCAGCGGGCTTGCTGCTCGTTCGCGGTCAGGCCGGTCTGGGCAAGACGCGCTTCGTGTCCCACTGCGCCGACATCGCCCACGACAGCGGCGCGCTCGTGCTCGGCGGCGTGTGCAGCAGCGACGTCGAGGTTCCCTACGAGCCCCTGGCGATGGCGTTCCGCGCCGCCTCCGGGATGGACGACACGCTCGACGCCGCTATGACCGCCCGAACCGGTTCGCTCGCCCGTCTGTTCCCTGGCGGCATGTCGAGCGCAGCGGAGACACAGCCCGTGTTGGCCCGCGTGGAGCTGTTCGAGGCGGTTGCCGCGCTCGTCCGCCGCCTGTCGCGCAGCCGTCCGCTGATGCTCGTCGTCGAGGATCTGCACTGGGCCACCGCCCCCACCCTGCTGCTGCTGCGCCACCTCATCGAGGAACACAGCGACCAACGGCTGTTGATCGTCGGCACCTACCGTGAGGGCGATCTCGACGCGGCACATCCGATGCGGGATCTGCTGGCCGATCTCCGCAATGGCGCACACACGCAGCTCACCGAACTCGCGCTCCTCACCGAACGAGATGTCGTGGAACTGGTCACGGCCCTCGCACCAGCGGCAGCAGTCACGAGAATCGCCGGTGTTGCCGCGACGATCCGACACGAGAGCGCGGGCAACCCGTTCTTCGCGTCCGAGCTGCTCCACCACCTGACCATCACCGGCCAGCTCGAACGCGCGCTGGGCGAGGGCGGCGACCATCGGCTGCCGGTTCCGGCATCGATCCAGGAAGTGCTGCGGCAGCGACTGGCACGGTTGCCGCAGGGAACCCAGGAGCTGCTCACCCTCGGCGCGGTCATCGGGCCGACCTTCGACGTCGCGCTCGTGGCCGAGGTCGCCGGCGAACCGGTCGACGACGTGCTCGACGTACTGGAGAACGTCGCACGCTCGGGCATCGTCACCGAAGTCGCTGTCGACACCTTCGCGTTCGTGCATGCCATCGTGCGCAATGCCCTGCTCGAAGAGCTGAGCGCCAGCCGCCTTGCCCGCGCCCACCGCCGCGTCGCCGAGGCGCTGGAGGCTCGGGGCGCCGAGCAGTTCGACGAGTTGGCTCGTCACTGGCAGCTGGCTGGCGCGGAGCCGAACGCGACCAAGTACATCGCCAAGGCCGCCGAGCGCGACATGGTGGCGCTCGCCTACGAGTCGGCCAAGGCGCGCTACCAACTGGTGACCGACCTGCTGCAGCGCGACGCCAACGCCGACCTCGCCCAGCGCGCCCGAGCCGCGATCGGCCTGGCCGCCGCCACCCGATCGCTGGGCGAACCCGCGTTCCGCGATCACGTCGCTCGCGCGGGCCGACTGGCGCGGGCAGCCCGCAGCCCGGAGTTGATGGCGGAGGCCGCTGCGCTCAGTTACTGGGTCTCGT
This sequence comes from Ilumatobacteraceae bacterium, assembly GCA_049696035.1. Lineage (GTDB taxonomy): Bacteria > Actinomycetota > Acidimicrobiia > Acidimicrobiales > Ilumatobacteraceae > UBA668. Next base: position 6,832 of record JBAVTH010000112.1, on the reverse strand, counting down.
TCTACGTCGCGGAAGTGCCGGACGAAGAGATGATCGAGCTCTGCGAGGACGCCCTCGAGCTGCTGCCCGACACCCACCCGATGCGGGTGCGCCTGCTGGTCGCACTCTCGCTGCACCTGACCTTCACGCCCGACCAGCAGCAGCGCGAGAAGATCATCGACGAGGCACGTGAGATCGCCGAACAGCACGGCGACCCGCTGCTGAGCGCCAACGTGCTGTACGCCGAGTTCGTCAGCCTGTGGGAGCCCTCGACGATCGCCCGGCGCGAACGGGTCGCTCGCGACCTCGGGCGTCTGGCCCGCGCCACCGGCGACCCGCACACCGAGTTCCTCAGTGGCTTCTTCACCGCGTATTGCCAGGCCGAGCGCGGCGACCTGCTCGCGAGTCAGGCGCGGCTGCAACAACTCGCTCCGGTGGTCGACGCAACGCGCAGGGCCTACTTCGAGTTCGTCGTGCAACGACTGCTGCTCACCATCGCCATCTTCCGCTCCGAACCGGACGTACAGACCCGAGTCGATGCACTGTTCCAGCGGTTCGGCGCAACACAGGTCGACGCGGAACCGACGTGGATGATCCAGACGGCAGTCATCGCGTACCAGGCCGGCACGATGGGGCAGCTGGTCAATCCGCTCCAAGCGATGACCGCCGGTGCGCAGAGCCGGATGTGGGCCGCCGGCCTCGCCGTCGCGTTGCTGTGGTCGGGCGATGCCGCCGGCGCGGAAGAGGTGCTCGACCGGCCCGACGACATCCCGAAGACCTACTTCTGGATGCCGGTCATGCAGGCTCGTGCGGAGGTTGCCGCCGGCCTGGGCCGGAAGGACCACTGTCGCCACATGTTCGACGAGCTGCTGCAGTACCGCGGCGGCATCGGCATCACCGGTAGCGGTTCGTCGTGCTTCGCGCTCGTCTCCCGCACGCTCGGCATGCTGGCGTTGGCCCTGGACGAGCTGCCGACGGCCGTCGAGATGCTCAGGGAGGCAGTGGAGCAGGCGGCCCGAATCGGCACGGTGTTCGACGGCGTCACCAGCCGTCGACAGCTCGCACTCGCGCTGCGGGCGGGCGGCGACCACGCCGCCGCGGAACCGCTGCTGGCCGACGCGCTCGGGCTGGCAACTGCGCACGGCTTCCACCGTGAGGTCGAACTGATCACCGAGGCGCTCTCATCCCCCACCCGCTCGGCACGGCAGCTGAGGACGGACTCAGCCGCTCGGTTCTGACCACTAGGCTCACGCTGCCAACCGCGTCGTGCGGGTGCGGCCTGAGGAGACCTCGCGTGAAGTCGGTGGCATGAAGAACGCACGGCTGCACCGCTTCGTGCTGGCGCACCTGCTGACGGTGGTCGGCGAGTGGGCGGCCATCATCGGCGTACTGGTGCATGCGTACAACTGGGGCGGCTCCACCGCGGTCGGTTTCGTGGCGCTCGCCGCGCATGCCCCCACCCTCGTCGCCGCGCCCCTCGCCGCGAACCTCACCGGGCGGTACAGCGCGCAGCGTGTCCGGCTCGCCGGGTTCGCCCTGCAGACGATCGCCTTTGCAGCGGCCGGCGTCGTGGCTGCGGCGGGGCTGCCCGCACCTGCGGTCGCCACGCTCGTGGTGCTCGGCCTGGGGGCCATCAACACGTTGCGGCCATCGGGCGCTGTGCTCCTTCCCGCCATTGCACATTCCACCGAGGAGCTCGTCGTCGGCAACCTTCGCGTCTCGCACTGCGACAGTGTGAGCGGGCTGGTCGGCCCGCTGGTGGCGGCCGGGCTCGCCGGGTTGGGCGGTTCCACGGTCGTGTTCGCCGCCTGCGCCGGGGCAAGTGCGGTGGCGTTCCTGGCGACCATCTGGAAGCCGTCACCGCTCGCTCTGGCCCGCCCGGCGGGCCAGGCGTCGGCGCCGCGACGGGCCATCCGGGCGGCGAGCGTCGAGCTGCGCGAGCGGAAGTGGGCCCTCGGCGTGCTCGGGGTTTCGGCGGCGCGCAACCTCGTCATCGGGGCGTTCGACGTGCTGCTCACGATCGTCGCCCTGCAGGCGCTCGACCTCGGCGACCGCGGCCCTGGTCTGATGTCGGCCTTGGTCGGTGCCGGCGCTGCGATCAGCGTGATCCTCATCACGCTCGTCGTGCGCCGCGCCCGGCTGCGCCTCGCGCTCACCGTCGGGCTGGTCACGGCAGCGGCCCTTCTCATCGTGTTCGGCTCGTTCATGAGCGTGCCGGTCGCCTTCGTCGTGCTGCCGGTCTTGGGCATGTGCCTGTCGTCGATGGAGAACCTCAGCCGCATGCTGCTGCAGCGCTCCACCGATCCGCGCAGCCTCGGCCCACTGTTCGCCTGCCTCGGCCTGGTGGGTGGCATCGCCCAGGTCGCAGGAGTCGGCATCGCCCAAGCACTGCTGGCTCTCTCCAGCGTGCGCGGGGCACTGATCGGCATCGGTGTCGTGCTCGTGCTCGTCGCGCTCGCCACCACTCGCGCCTTGCGCGACGCCGACTCGCACGCCGACGTGCCGGTCGTCGAGATGGCCCTCCTGTCGAGCCTGCCGCTGTTCGCTCCCCTACCGGCAGCAACGCTCGAGATGGTTGCGCGCTCGGCGGAGCGCCAGAAGGTCGCCGAGGGCGACGTGGTCATTCGTCAGGGCGAGTCGGGCGACACGTTCTATGCCGTCGCCGGCGGCGACTTCGCCATCGACATGAACGGCGTGTACCTGCGCACCGCGCCGCGTGGCGACTTCTTCGGCGAGGTCGCGCTGCTCTCCAACGTCACCCGCACCGCAACGGTGACGGCCACGACTGACGGAGAGCTGCTGGCGATCCATCGCGACCCGTTCCTGCTGGCCATCACCGGTCACGAGGGTTCTCACGCGGCAGCGACCGCGTACGTCGTGGGCCTCGACCTCGAGGAGAAGATGCGCCGCACGAGCGCCGCCCGCGACTCGGCGGCGAACGACAGCTGAGCCCGGCAGGTCTCGGGTACGCAGGAGCTGCTCCATCGGCCTGCCCCTGGCCAGCTCGTCGACCAGTTCGTCGAGGGGCCGGCCCCCGTTACCCGCCCCAGTTGCCCCGTTCACGATCGCACGTGTCGCGGCTCCACCTGAGTGTGATCCCGTCAGGGCCGCGACACGTGCGATCGTGCTCGGGGTGGACCGTCGTGGATCTGCTGCATCTGCCGGCCAGCGCCGCCGGTGGCCCGGCATCGACGGCGGGTCGGCGAGTAGCGTTCGCAGCCGTGACACCCGACGACTTCCGCCAGCACGGCCACGCACTCATCGACTGGATCGCCGAGTACCTGGAGGGCGTGTCGCAGTACCCGGTGGCCGGCCCGGTGCAACCTGGCGACATCCGTGCCGCACTTCCCGAGCACCCGCCGGCCACGGCCGAGCCGTTCGGCGACGTGCTGGCCGACCTCGACCGCGTCGTCATGCCGGGCATCACCCACTGGCAGCACCCGTCGTTCTTCGCCTACTTCCCCGGCAACTCCAGCTACGCCGCCATCCTCGGCGAGCTCGCCGCTGCGGGCCTGGGCGTGCAGGGCATGAGCTGGGTCACCAGCCCGGCGTGCACCGAGGTGGAGACGCTGATGATGGACTGGATGCACGAGCTGCTCGGGCTGCCCGAGGCGTTCCGCAGCACCAGCGCGACCGGTGGCGGCGTGATCCACGGCTCGGCCAGCGAGGCCACGCTCGCCTCCATCCTCGCGGCACGTTGGCGCGTCACCGGTGGCGCGGTCAACGTCGACGGCGACACCTCGAAGCTCGTCGCCTACGCCACCTCGCAGGCACACAGCAGCATCGAGAAGGGCCTGCGCATCGCCGGCATCGGTACCGCACAGATCCGCATCGTGCCCCACGACGAGGCATTCGCGATGCGAGCCGACGAGTTCGAGCGGCTGGTCGCCGCGGACCGCGCCGCCGGCCTCACGCCGTTCTGGGTGTGCTGCACGCGCGGCACCACCAGCTCCATGGCATTCGACCCAGCGGCCGAGATCGGACTGATCGCACATGCCAACGGCATGTGGATGCACGTCGACGCAGCCATGAGCGGCATCGCCTCTCTCGCCCCCGAGCACCGCTGGGTGAACGACGGCTTGGAGCACGCCGACAGCTACTGCACCAACCCGCACAAGTGGATGGGCGTCAACTTCGACTGCGACCTGTTCTACACGGCAGATCGAGCGGCCCTGCTCGGCGCACTGAGCATCCTGCCCGAGTACCTGCGCTCTGCGGCGGCCGAGTCCGGAGCGGTCATCGACTACCGCGACTGGCAGATCCCGCTCGGCCGCCGCTTCCGCTCGCTGAAGCTGTGGTTCACCATCCGCGCCGGTGGCGCCGCCGAGGCGATCGAGATGATCCGTCGCCACGTCGCGGCCACCCAGGAACTGGCCGCATGGGTTGCCGAGGACCCGCGCTTCGAGATCGTCGCCCCCCACCCGCTGAACCTGCTGTGCGTTCGATTGGTCGCTGGCAACGAGGCCACCGACGCGATGATCAGCGCGGCCAACGAGACCGGCAGGGCGCTGTTCACCCGCACGGTGCTGGACGGCGTGGTTGCCTGCCGGGTGTCGGTGGGCGCCCGCACCACCGAACTGCGGCACGTGCGCGCCGGCTGGCAGCTGCTGCAACAACTCGCCGGCTGACCCGCGCCGCTCAGGCCGAGTTGGGTTCGCGCAGCGACCGGGTTGTCGATCGTCGAGCACGCCGGTTGAATCGGCAAGACGCCTCTCGGCGTGTCACACAAGGAGCACCTATGCGATTTCGTCTCGCAGTGCTCGTCGCGGTCACGAGTGTCCTGACCGTCGTATCGCCGGTGTCAGCCGGCCCCACCAACACCATCCGTCCTGCCGCAGCGCATTCCGCGGTCAACGATTGGGCGTTCGTTCAGCACGAGCTGTACGGGCTGGCGCTTCGCGACTTCGTCGCGTCCATCGCCGCGGGCGATCGTTGGTTCGACTGGAGCAGCGATGGTTGTTCCGCTCCCCTCGTCGGCGACACCGGGCTGTCGTTCAACTTCCGCGACCCGTGCCGCCGGCACGACTTCGGCTACCGCAACCTGCAGTTGCTCGAGCGGCGCTACGGCAGGGGCAGCACCTACTGGAACGGCACCAATCGGCGTCGCGTCGACCAGCAGTTCCTGGCCGACATGAAGGCGCACTGTCGTGGCCGGGCCATCACCCTGCAGGCGCAGTGCTTCGGCTGGGCCGAGACGTACTACGCGGCGGTCCGGGTGGCAGGCGGGCCGTGACCCGCTGACCTGTGCTCAGAGTGCGGGTGGCCTGCCGTCATCGTCGACGTCGTCGAGGCCGTGGGCCACCCGCAGCAGCTGGTGCAGCATGCGGGCCGTGGCGCCCCACACCGTCTCGTCGTCGAGCTGGAAGAAGTAGATCGGCCGCTCGCCGATCGGTGTGTGCCACCACTCCTCGTGGAAGGTGCCGGGCCGCGTGAGGTCGTGCAACGGCACCCAGAGCACACGATCCACCTCGCCGGTGCGGCCGAGCAGCGGCTCCGCGAGTGGGAGCGGATCCAGCAGGCGAGCAACGATGGGCACGATCCAGCTCCGGCTCACCCAGGTGCTCATCGGTTGCAGCTGACCGACCACCTCCACCGCCTCGGGCGGCAGGCCCACCTCTTCGTGGGCTTCGCGCAGCGCGGCCTCGACGTAGCTCTCGCCGGGGTCGAGGCGACCACCGGGGAAGCTGACCTCACCGCGGTGGCTGGTGAGCTGCATCGATCGCCGCGTGAGCAACACCTCCGCGCCATCGGGGCCATCCGCCACCACGGCGAGAACGGCCGACGGGCGGGCGTCGTCGAAGTCGGGCTGCGGGTCGGCGGGGCCGGACTGAGCGGCCACCGCATCGGCGATGGCTGTGGCGGTCAAGGGCAGCGACGGCACCCGCCACGGTGGGGCCGCGCCGTGGCGCCAACCCTCGGGCCGCGGGATGTGCTGGTTGCCACCCGGCCGGCGCAACGGGCTAGGCAGCGGGGCTCCAGCCGCTCTCCAGCAGTTGCTGGAGCACCTGCGGCAGGCCGGCGGTCTTCATGTTGGCCAACACCTTGCCGGGTGATTGCTCGCCGGACTCCCATTCCTCCCATGCGGCGATGAGCTTGGTGAGGTCGGGGGCCGGGGCTTCGAACGACATGCCACAAGGCTACCGACCTGTGTCGACCACTACTGCGGCCTAGGGTTCGAGCGTGCACGTGCGGGGAGCCGACGCTGCCGGCGCGGTCTTCACTGCAGCCGTGTTGAGCGCCTTCGACCCGTCGCGTGCGGCCGCCGCCACGCCCATCTCCTGGCTGTTGGTCACCTCCGGGGCTGCCCTCGTGCTCGCCGTCGGCGGCTGGCAGCGCACCCTTGTCGTGCCGCCGAAGTGGGTCGGCAGGGTGTACGCCGGCTTCCTCGCCTGGCTCGCGCTGGCTGCGGCCCTCGGCGCCGACGGGCGGTTCGCCTGGTTGGGCATTCCACAGCGGCACGCCGGCTGGCTGCTGTGGCTGCTCTGCGGCGCGCTGTTCGTCAGCGGGGTCAGATGGAAGGCCGTCGCCGACGGCCTGGTGGTCGCCGGGCTGCTGTGGTTGCCGGTCCTGATCGCCGACGCACTCGGGCACCCGTGGATCGACACCGGCACCCAGCGCCTCACCGGCACCTTCGGTTCGGCGGCGTACCTGGGCGCCGCGTGCTGCCTCGTCGCACCCGTGTCGTTGGGCGTCGCGCTCGACGAGCGACGACGCACTCGGTGGCGGGCAGCGGCCGCACTCGCATCGGCCGCAGGGTTGTTCGGCGCGGTGGGCAGCGGTTCGCGCGCCGCATGGCTGGCTGTCGCATCCATCGCCGGGTTCGCCGCGTGGCGGGCGCGTCGTTCGCCGATGC
>JBAVTH010000111.1:0-3003 GCA_049696035.1 Ilumatobacteraceae bacterium | reverse complement strand
GTTGTGACGAGCGTCTGGAACCCCGTCAGACTGCGCAGTCCGTCGGACGGGTGACCAGCGGCGGTGAGGGTGCTGGTCTCCAGGCTGAATGCCAGACCGTCGACCGTCGGCGGGGCCCCGGCCCACACGTCGATGAACGTGAGGGCGTTGCCGAAGCCCTGGACCGAACCGACGTCCATGTGTCGACCCTGGTCCATCAAGGAGTACTTCTGCCCGGCGATGGCGGTGTCGGGGATCGCGATCGCCACCTCGGCGGTTTGACCCGGGCCCACCAACGGGGTGACCAGGGTCTGGGGGACGTCGTAGGTTGCAGTGTCGCGAGCGAGCAGCGTCTGGTGGGTACCGAGGACGCCCATGTTCTTGTCGAACACGCCGGCGTTCACGTAGCGCACCAGCAGGCTGTCGCCATTGCGGACGTCGATGACGTCGGTGTCGGGGAAGACCTTGCCGTTGATGGTGTGAAACACGACTCGCTTGTCCTGCTCGGCATCGCGCGGCTGACCGAAGTACGACATGTCGAAGTGCATCGGATCGGCCGCGAACTCCGGGTCGAGGTCGGTCATGGCCACGAGGGCTTCGTCGTCGAACGGGGCCGCCGCGTCGTACGCGCACGTCGAGCAGTCGGCCGGGGTCACGATGAGCACGCCCACCAGACCCATCGCCGTCAAACGAGGCGCCAGCTTGGACTGGCTCGAATCCACGTTGGCGGCCGGCTGGAACACCATGGTGCCCACCCTGTCCGCCGTCACGACGATCTCGCCGGTACCCGAGTCGAAGGACACGTTGTCGAGACTGGGGAACGACAGGTCCAGATCCGAGGCATCTGGAACGGTACTGTTGAGCGTGATGTGGAGCTCGGTGCCCAGCGGCACCTTGATGATCGACCCGGGCGCACCGGCCAATGCCGGGGCCGCACCGTTCACGCCGAAGCCGTAGAAGGGCACATCTGGGTGATCCGGCACCGAGGCCGAGCCTTCCCCGGCCTCCAACATGATGGAGCACGGAGTTGTGGTGCAGGTGGGTTCGATGGCCGGCCACTGCGGTGCCGGCGTGAGCGACAGGTCCTGAGGACCGGTGAAGGTCGTCGTGTTCTCGTATGCCCGACTGCTGAACGGATCGGCGTTGGCGACCATCGCCCCGCCGGCGAGCCCGGCGATGGCGACGGCCGCGACGACGAGCCGCTTCGAGTTGCGCTTGGCGCCCATGACACTGCCTTCCCGCCGAACGGCTGGAGTGGGGTGGAAGTCGATGTGTGAGGTGTGGTGGTTCATTGCGCTCGTCCTCATCCCTCGTGGCACGGGGAGTGCACATCGCGGCCGGTACCGAGCGGCTCGACCTTGATGAGGGTGAGCATGCCGCCGAACGTGATGCCGTAGTTGGTGACCTGCGTGAGGTCGTGGTTGTGGGCGACGTGGTAGTACTCGCCGCACTGCGTCTTGCCGATGATGCCGGGGTTCAGCAGACCCGAGTCTCCGAGGTATGGCGAGCCGCTCCAGAAGTCGCCTTCCATCATGTTCGGGCCCTGCGGCCACTGCACGGAGGTCCGGTGACCCTGGTCGTCGCTGTAGTTCTCTTCGTTGGTCCAGCGGAAGGTGGCATCCACCGTCGAGCCGGCACCGACGAGGATGTTGAACTTCTCCTCCGTGGTGTCGATGGCCGGGATGGCGACCGAGTTGGTGTCGCTCACCGGCACGGTCGCCGACTTCATCAGCCATGCATCGGTGGCGATGACGTGCTCGTGGTTCGAGTGCGGGTGGAAGTCGTAGCCCGCGGTACCGATGCCCACGTAGCGGATGAAGGCGTCGAGCGGGTTGATCGTGGCATCCCACGGCTCCACCGTCGCGAGCGAGCCGTACGGCTGCGAGGGCAGACACGGGGCGAAGTTGGGCGCAATCGTGTCGGGCATCGACCGGCCGTTGATCATGAAGTAGTGCGCCTCGTAGCCGACCGGATAGGCGCTCCAGTTCAGGTTCGCAGGGTGGTCGGCAAGCTGCTCCTGCTCGATGAAGGCGTGCACGCCGGGGTCCACCTCGGAGAGCACCAGGATGTTCTCCCGATCCGCTTCGAAGATCGCCAGCGGGTCGCACTTCGCCGGGTCGTCCAAGCTGCGGTAGGCGCAATTGGCCTCCGCCGCGATGTCCGCTCGGTAGGGACTGCTCCCGAAGCCCATCTGCTCGTTCGTCGTGCCCCCATCGACCGGAATCGCACCGATGTCTTCCGGGGCGATGACGATGCCCGACGGGTAGATCACCATCGAACCGAACAGGCCCATCTGCACCTGCAGTTGCGGGTCGGTGCCACTCTGGTAGACGAAGGTGCCCTCGTGGTACGCCGGGAAGCTGTACGAGATGGCATTCGAGGTGTCGGCAGGAGCATCCTGGACCAGCGAGGTCAGATTGCCGCTGGCGTCTGCCACCGGACCGACCGGACCGGCGGCGAATGAGTTGGTGAACGTCACATCGGTCTGCCCGGGGAACTGGATGGAGGTGTTGACCGGCAGCTCGTTGTTCAGCGTCACCTGGATGAGGTCGCCGGTGTTGGCGCACAGCGTCGGTCCGGGCAGCTGGAACGTGCCGTCGGCCGTGTAGCTCCAGTCGAAGATGGCATTGCCGTCCGGCTCGGTTGTGTAACCGGACGTGGCCGTGAGCGTGAAGGCGCGGACGTTGCTGTCGGTGTTGAAGTCGCCCCACTCGCACACCATGCCCTGATCGGCGCCCGTCTCGATGGCCTGCGTAGTCGTCGGCATCGGTACCAGTGCTGCAGCAGTGACGCACAGCCCGGCGACGCCGACGACGCCCATGGTGCCGGCCTTGCGACGCCGGCGGCCGGTCGATTCGTTCCCGGTCATCGAGTTCCCGTCCTTGTTGATGTCGTGGTTCATGTCGCTCCCCGCCCTCAGACCTGAACTGCCTTGGCGATGGTGACCCTGCCGTCGGCGTCCTCGGCTCGTAGCCAGAACGTCCGGGTGTTGACACCCTGCGCCCGCTGTGAGGGCACGGTGTA
>JBAVTH010000110.1:0-6723 GCA_049696035.1 Ilumatobacteraceae bacterium | reverse complement strand
TCTCGCAGACGAGCGTGCGCTTGCCCTGCCGGACGGCGAGATCGGCGAGCGCGGCGGCGACGCTCGTCTTGCCGGTGCCGCCCTTGCCGCTGACGAACAGCAGCTGCCGATCGAGCAGGCCGGTCATCGCCGGCCCTTCGATCGGCGCCCGATCACGGGTGCAGGCCTTCGCCGGCCAACCGCAACAGGTACTGGCCGTAGGGGTTCTTGCTCATCGGCTCGGCGTTGGCGCGCAGCTGAGTGGTGTCGATCCATCCGGCGGCGAAGCTGATCTCGTCGGGCGATGCCACCTGCAGGCCCTGCCGCTTCTCCAGCGTGGCGACGAAATGCGACGCTTCGAGCAGCGACTCGTAGGTGCCGGTGTCGAGCCAGGCGTAGCCGCGGCCGAGCAGCTCCATGTGCAGCTGCCCGCGACGCAGGTACTCGGCGTTGATGTCGGTGATCTCGTACTCGCCGCGAGGTGACGGCGCCAGGTTGGCAGCGATGTCGACGACCTGCTCGTCGTAGAAGTAGAGGCCGGTGACCGCGAAGTTGCTGCGTGGGTGCGCCGGCTTCTCCTCGATGCTGAGCACCTTGCCGGTGCTGTCGATTTCCGCCACGCCGTAACGCTCGGGGTCGTGGACCCGATAGCCGAACACGGTGGCCCCCTCCTCGCGCCGGCGGGCCGACTGCATCAGCTCCACCAGGCCGTGACCGAAGAAGATGTTGTCGCCCAGCACGAGCGCGCTGCGCTGGCCGGCAACGAAGTCGGCGCCGATGACGAACGCCTGGGCGAGGCCGTTCGGCGTTGCCTGGACCCCGTACTCGAGCGACAGGCCCCACTGGCTGCCGTCGCCGAGGAGCGTCGTGAAGCCTGCCTGCTCGTGCGGCGTCGTGATGATCAGCACCTCACGGATGCCGGCCAGCATGAGGGCGCTGAGCGGGTAGTAGATCATCGGCTTGTCGTACACGGGCAGCAGCTGCTTGCTGACGCCGCGGGTGATCGGCCACAGCCGGCTGCCGGTGCCACCGGCGAGAATGATGCCCTTCATCGTGCTGTTGCCCCCGTGTCGATTGCCGTGGTAGGTGTCGTTGTCGTGCACAACGCCGAGCAGCCGGCGGCCGCTCAGCCGCCGAAACCGATGCGGCGCTCGCCCTCTGCTGCGCCGAGCTCGACGAACGCGATCTTGGCAGCCGAGATGCCGACGTCGCGACCCTTCTTGTCGGTGAGCCACAGCACATCGACGGCACCCGTGAGGGCGGCCTCGATCTGCGACTTGAGTGCGGCACGATCGAGATCGTCGGCGAGCTCGAGACTGATCTCGCGGGAGGTTTGGGTGACGCTGATGCGGACGTCCACGACGGTCCTTTCGGGTACGGGGAGCGGGCCACATGGTACCCCTGGCCGAGCCGCGAACGCAGATGGCCGAAATCGTGGGGAACATGTCGTTGACGCCAGCCAGCGCGACGTCGCATGCTGACGTGATGCCGGTTCGAGCTGCACTCTCACGCGAAGTGGTCATCGTCGCCTTCCCGGGCATGCAGTCGCTCGATGCGGTTGGTCCGTTCGAGGTGTTCTCATCCGCCACTCAGGTCGTCCACGACGCCCCGTTCACCGCGAGGACAGCAACGGGCTACCACGTCCGTCTGGTCTCGTCGGCCGGCGGGGCGGTCCGTTGCGACAGTGGCCTCACGTTCGACACCGATGCCTTGCCGGCCATCGGCGACCCGACGGCGCGCATCGACACGCTGGTGCTGGCGGGCGGGTGGGGCGTGTTCGAAGCACGCCACGACCCGACGCTGGTCGGCTGGATCGCTGCCGCTGCGCCTCACTGCCGCAGGGTGGCGACCGTGTGCACGGGCGCCTTCCTCGCCGCACAGGCCGGGCTGCTCGACGGCCGGCGCGTCACCACCCACTGGGCACGTGCCGAACGCCTGCAGCAGGAGTTCCCGTCGTTGAAGGTCGACCCCGACCCGATCTACGTGCGCGACGGCGACATGTGGACGAGTGCTGGCGTCACCGCCGGCATCGACCTCTCGCTGGCACTGGTGGAGGACGACTTCGGTACCGACGTCGCCCAGACCGTCGCCCGCTGGCTGGTGATGTTCCTGCACCGCCCGGGCGGCCAGACCCAGTTCGCCACACCCGTGTGGGCGCCCCGGGCCGAGCGATCCACCGTGCGCGCGGTGCAGGCGCTGGTCGAGGCGGCACCGGGTGGCGACCACTCGTTGCCGGCGATGGCCGCCGCGGCAGCGATGAGCGTGCGGCACTTCAGTCGCGTGTTCACCGAGGAAGTCGGTGCGACACCAGGCCGCTACGTGGAACGGGTGCGCCTGGAGGCCGCCCGCCACGAACTGGAGACCACCGGCGACACCCTCGAAGTGATCGCCGGGCGCTGCGGCTTCGGCACGGCCGAGACCCTACGGCGAGCGTTCCAACGACGCCTCGGCGTCGCCCCCGATGCCTATCGCCGCCGCTTCCGCACGGTGGCGTAGCAGCCGCTCGTCCCCGCTCCCCACCACCGACGTTCACCCCACAAGAAAGGCACCGAGCATGAGCAACCTGCAGGTCGTCATCCCGTTGTTCCCCCACTTCACCGCCCTCGACGGCATCGGTCCGTACGAGGTGCTGCAACGCATCCCATCCATCGACGTGACCTTCATCGGCCATCAGCGCGGCGAGATCCGTAGTGAGAACGGCTTCCTCGGCATCACCGCCGACGGCACGTTCGAGGACTTCCCGAACCCCGACATCATCGTCTTCCCCGGCGGCGTGGGCACCCGTCCGCTCGTGCATGACGAACGGGTCACCGGGTGGGTGCGCAACGCTCACCCGACCACCACGTTCACCACCTCGGTGTGCACCGGCTCGTTGGTGCTGGGGGCGGCCGGGCTGCTGCAGGGGCTGACCGCCACGACCCATTGGGCCTGCTACCCGGAGCTGGAGGTGCATGGAGCGATCGCCGTCCCGCAGCGGGTGGTGGAGCACCTCGACGAACGGATCATCACCGCCGCCGGCGTGTCGAGCGGCATCGACATGGCCCTGCGCCTGGTGGAGCTGCTCGTGGATCGCACCGCCGCCGAAGCCGCTCAGCTGATGATCGAGTACGACCCGCAGCCGCCGTTCCACTGCGGCAGCGTCGCCAGCACCACCGCCACCCCCGACGGCGGCGACGCCGTCATGAACCGCGTGATCGAGTACGCGCAGCTGCGCCAGTAGCGCCTGTGCGGCTGGAGCCGACCGGCCCGCTGGCGTCGGTCAGGGCCTGGGCACCCGGCCACCACCGGAGCGGTCGGCTCGGGCGCCGGCCTACACGCTGGTGGCGCAGAAGGTGTCGCCTTGCGGCAACGACTGCATGGTGGCCACGTCGGCGTCGCCGTACAGCGCGGTCAGCATGCCCTTGACCATCCCGCGGTCGACGGCGCAGATCACCGGGTGCTCGATGGCGACGTCGCCGAACGGGCAGTGGTTGTTGACGATGCGCAGCTGGTTGTTGCGCTGGTCGGCATGGGCGGCGAAGCCGTGAGCGGTGAGTGCATCGGCCACTGCTTGCATCGCCGAGCGCAAGCTGCGCTGACCGGCAGCGAGATCCGGGCCGGCCAGACCCTGGGCCATCGCCCGGCCGTACTCCTGACCCACTTCCTCCGCCATCGCTTCCGCACTGTCGCGTGGCAGCAGCGCGAGCGCCCGCCCCAGCAGCGACAGCACCAGGTCGTCACTGTGCACCGGTACGTCGGAGGTGAGGTCGACCTTGGCGTCGGCCGCCACCCGGTAGTGCTTGCTGGGCCGGCCCGCACCGGCGCCCTCGGCCCGCTCGACGGCGACTTCCAGGTAGCCGCCGGCGGCCAGCTTGTCGAGGTGGTGACGGGCCACGTTGGGGTGCACACCGAAACGCTCGGCGACCTGCGTGGCGGTCACGCCGGCGACGGCCTCGCGGGCGAACAGGTAGATGCCACGACGCGTCGGGTCACCGAACGCGTCGGTGATCGCCGACACGGTGCTGGTGAAGGAAGGCGAGTTCGCGGACACGCCGATATTCTACCTATGCGCGTAGTGGTAATTCGGACGCGCCGCCGCCGAGCAACGGAGACCAGCGATGCCCACCCCCACGCACGACCAGATCATCGATGCCCTGCGCCCCGTGGAGGACCCCGAGCTGCACCGCAGCATCGTCGATCTCGACATGGTCCGCGACGTGCGAATCGGCGACGATGGTGTGGTCGGCGTGCTCATCGCCCTCACGGTCGCCGGCTGCCCGCTGCGCAACGAGATCCAGAACCGGGTGGGCGCCGCCGTCACCCAGGTGCCGGGCGTCACCGGCTACACGCTCGACTTCACCGTGATGACCGACCAGGAGCGCGAGGTCCTGCGCGGCAAGCTCGGCGGCGGCCACTCGCACGCCGCGCCCCAAGGTGGTCACGGTCACGCCGAGGGCAAGGCCGTGCCGTTCAACGAGCCGGGCAACAAGACCCGTCCGCTGCTGATCTCCAGCGGCAAGGGCGGGGTGGGCAAGAGCAGCGTCACCGTCAACCTGGCGGTCGCACTGGCCAGCCAGGGGTACAAGGTGGGCATCGTGGACGCCGACATCTACGGCTACTCCATCCCTCGCATGCTGGGCACCGACCGCGACCCCGTCGTGATCGACGACATGCTCATCCCGCCGGCCAACCACGGTGTCACCTGCATCTCCATCGGCTACTTCGTGCCCGAGGGCCAAGCCATCATCTGGCGCGGCCCGATGCTGCACAAGGCGCTCGAGCAGTTCCTCGCCGATGTGTTCTGGGACGACCCCGACTTCCTGCTCATCGACATGCCGCCCGGCACCGGCGACATCGCGCTCAGCCTCAGCCAGTACCTCCCGCGCGGCGAGGTCTACGTGGTCACCACCCCGCAGCCTGCTGCACAGAAGGTGGCCGCACTGTCGGCGGCGATGGCGGCGAAGGTCAACTTGCCGGTCAAGGGCATCATCGAGAACATGAGCTGGTTCACCGGTGACGACGGCAAGCAGTACGAGATCTTCGGCAGCGGCGGCGGGCAAGAGCTGGCCGACGAGCTGGGAGTGCCGCTGCTCGGCCGCCTGCCGTTGGTGCCCGAGCTGCGCGAGGGCGGCGACAACGGTGTGCCGATCACCATCGCCGATCCGGAGAGCGAGTGCGCGAAGGCGTTCCAGGAGATCGCTCGCCGCATCGCGGTCGACCTCAAGTCGAAGAAGATCTTCAGCTCGGCGTTGAAGGTCAACTGAAACCCGCAGGCGCCCATCGCGGGTTCGAACCGTTGCCGAGCTTTCTCGCTCAGGGCACCCGAAGGTGCCACACTTCGTCCATGCGAAAGCGTGGGTCGGTCCTCGCCGTTGGCGTGCTGATGGCGATGCTGCCCGCGTGCTCGTCGTCGGACGGCGGCAGCTCGCAGACGACGCTCGACACCACTCCAGCGACCACCACGACGGTCTTCCAGGCGCGACACCTCACCCCGGTGTGGAGCGCGGAGACGGCGCAGCTGATCGCCGTCGCCTTCAGCCCCGACGGCAAGTACGTCGCGACGTCCGGCGTCGGGCTCTCGGGGAACAAGCCGGGTGCGCTGTGGGATGCCGAGACAGGCGCCGCGTTGTGGACGCTCGACTTCGCACCCGTCGCCAGCAGGCCGTCGTTCAACAGGGACAGCAGTCTGGTGATGTTCCTCGGCGTCGGTGGCGACGCGATGGTGTTCGACCGGAGCACGGGTGCCGCGTTCGAGGTGCCCTCGCTGGACGGGGCCAACACGAACACTGCAATGTTCTCACCCGACGGCACCGATGTGGTCGCCGGCACGACGGATGGCCGGGTGGTGCTGTGGGACGCGCGAACTGGCGAGGTGCGCACGACGCTGACGAGCAGTCGGGACACGGTGGACTGGATCGGCATCTCACCCGATGGCGCCACGATCGTCGGAGGTGCTCTCCAGGGCGACGCCGTGATCTGGGACGTCGCAACGGGCAAGGTGCGCGCCACGCTGACTCCCGAGGGCGGATCGCTGAACCAGGTCGCGATGAGCCCGGACGGCGCGGTCATCGCCACCGCTGCAGCGACGGGCAAGGTGCAGCTGTGGGAGACCGCCGGCGGCACGCTGCTCGGCTCGCTCGGCGACGCTTCGGTGAACGCCGGCGCCCTCACGTTCAGCCCCGACGGCAGCCGCCTCGCCATCGACACCTTCGAGGCGCGCTCCACCCTGTGGGACGTGCCCTCCCGGTCGCTCGTCGCCGACCTCGGCTCCGCCGGCTACGGCACGTTCTCCCCCGACGGAACCTTGATGGCCACCACCCGCACCGGCATCGAGACGACGTTCGGCCTGTGGGATGCCGTGACCGGTGAGACGCTGGGCACCTACGACGGCAGCTGGGTGGCGTTCGATCCCCGCGGTGAGCGCATCGGCGTCCTCACGACGACGGAGCTCACCGTCTTCACCATCGGCTCGTAGCACGGACGAGATGACCGCTCGGCGAAGGCGTCGCTGCGTCGTCGGGTCGGCATCTCGAGCCGGCGAGACTCGCGGGGACTCTCGCGAACCGGGCAGCCAGCGTTCCGGAAGCCGGTGGCGATTCAGACCCAGATCCAGAGTTGGAACAACTCAGCCCGGAAACCGCCGGACCCGTTGTGCGTCAGTCGCCCCGGTGGCGTTGCTCGCGGAACGGGTCGCCGTACATGTGGTAGCCGTTGCGCTCCCAGAAGCCGGCCTGGTCGCTGTCGCGCAGCTCGAGCGTGCGCACC
>JBAVTH010000109.1:0-34272 GCA_049696035.1 Ilumatobacteraceae bacterium | reverse complement strand
ACACCGACTGGGCCCGCAAGGCGCCGGCAAAAGCCATCCGCACCGCTTTGACCAACGGCCCGATGCGACTCATGGTGCAGGCGCTGGCCAGCCCCGAGATCGTCGGCCGCGACCGCCTCGCCGATCTCCAACGTCTGGACGAGTCACCGGCGGTGATCTTCGCCCCGAACCACCACAGCCATGTCGACACACCCCTGATGCACGTGGCCGTCCCCGAGCCGTGGCGCTCGAACCTGGTCATCGCCGCCGCCGCCGACTACTTCTTCGACAAGCGGTTGAAAGGCAACTTCGCCGCACTCGCGCTGAACGCCTTCCCCATCGACCGCGAGGTCACCAGCCGCAAGAGCAGCGACGAGTTGCGTCGCCTCATCGAGGACGGCTGGAGCCTGGTGATCTTCCCCGAGGGCGGCCGTTCGCCCGACGGCTGGGGCCAGGAGTTCAAGGGTGGCGCCGCCTACCTCTCGAATCGCACCGGCGCACCCGTCGTGCCCGTGTTCATCGACGGCACCGGCAGCATCTACGGCAAGGGCATGAAGCGCCCGAAGCGAGGCGCCACCAAAGTCGTGTTCGGCGCCCCGCTGCAGCCCATCGAAGGTGAGAGCACCCGCCGTTTCAACGCCCGCATCGAGGCGGCGGTCACGGCTTTGGGCGACGAAGCCCTCACCGACTACTGGACGTCGCGCCAGCGCGCCGCCAAGGGCACCAGCCCGAAGCTGACCGGCCCCGAGCACAACGGCTGGCGTCGTCAGTGGGCGCTCGCCGAACACCGCCAGCTGGGCAAGGCGGGCCAACGCCGCCGCCAGAACCGCCGCTGGCCCGACCTCGGCTGATGGTTCGGTAACCACCGGCCCCGAGCGTTCGCTGCACGGTGGTGAGTCGAGAGTGAAACCGCGACTGCAGCACACAGTGCATCGCATGAAGACGTACAACCAGTTGGACGTCGCCACGGCACTCGAGATCCCGTGCCTCTCGGCCACACGGACGTTGATCGAGCTGGCACGCACCGAACCACCCAAGCGGTTGACCATCGCGCTCGACTCGGCGCTGCGCGACGGTCTCACGAGCGAGGACTTCCTCCGTCGCCGAATGCTCGAACTGCGCACCCGCGGCCGCCCCGGAATCGATGCCCTGCTCGAGGTGATGGCGGGCGCGGAGCTCACCCGCGGCGGCCACTCGTGGCTGGAACGGAGGTTCCTCGAGCTGGTCGCCGAGCTGGGCCTCCCCCGACCGATCACGCAGCAGGTCGTTGCCAAGCGACGCCAGCAGTTGATTCGCGTCGATTGTCGTTTCCCCGACAGCAACGTGATCGTGGAACTGCTCGGTTACGAGCACCATCGGACCCCCATGCAGATGCAGGACGACTCGGAGCGACTCAATCGGCTCCAGCTGGATGGCTTCGTGGCCATGCAGTTCACCTACGGCGACGTCGTGACCCGATCGCGGCTCATGCTGTCCACCCTTGCAGAGCTGCTGCCGACTCGCATCGAAAGATCATTCGGCCCCGAACAGTGAACGCACTGCTCGCTACGTGGGCAACTGTGCATTCACCGTTCGGGGGCCGAAGGGCTCGTCGGGATCGGGCTCGTCGGGGAGCAGATCGCCGAGCGCCGCCTCCAGTCGTGCGACGCGGGCCTCCAGCTGGGCCACCCGGTCGGCCATGCTGCCCGGCACCCCTGCGGCGACGACAACGGCGGCCACCACCGGCTCGGCCTCCTCGGCGAGCAGCTGCTGCCAGCGGGCTTCCTTCTGGCCAGGATGACGTTCCAGTAGTTGAGCCCGACCCTGCGCTGCCAGCTCACGCAGCACGACCTCCACCGCCTCCGGAGATGCGAACGGGTGCAACCGCTCGGTACGCGTGCGAAGCTCCGCCACCGTTTGCGGGCCACGCAGCAGCAGCACGGCGAGCACCGACGACGGAGCCGGCCCGATGCCCCACGCTTCGTCGGCCACCTGGCGGTAGCGGGTGACGCTGCGGCCGTGTGAGGGGTGTACGTAGCGCAGCAGACCCTGAGCCTTCAGCCCGGCGAGCGTCGACTCGATCTCGTGCTCGTCGAGACGCATCACCGGCTCGCGCGACGTCGACTGGTTGCACGCCAGCACCAACGCGTTCAACGTGAGGGGGTACTGATCCTGGGTGGTGCGTTCCTTCTCCAGCAGGCTGCCGAGCACGCGGCCTTCGATGATCGTGAGCATGCGGCTCACAGTACTGCCGTGTCGACGCGCGAGGCTGTGGGCATGATCCGTCTTCGCCAAGTCGCCTTCGTCGCCCGCGATCTCGACGCCGCGGTCGCCGAGTTGTGCGAACCCCTCGGGCTCTCGGTCTGCTTCCACGACCCAGGCGTGGCGGCGTTCGGGCTGCACAACTCGCTGATGGTGATCGGCGACCAGTTCCTGGAGGTCGTCGCTCCAACACGCGACGACACCACCGCCGGTCGGTTGCTGGACAAGCGCGACGGCGACGGCGGCTACATGGCCATCTACGAGGTCGACGACCTGGACCAGCGCGAGCGCGGGCTCGACGAAGCCGGCATCCGCATCGTGTGGCGCGGCGACTTCGACGACATTCGTGGCCGCCACCTGCATCCTGCAGATGTCGGCGCCGCCATCGTCAGTCTCGACCAGCCGCAGCCGAACGGCGCGTGGCGCTGGGGCGGGCCGCAATGGG
The DNA here is from genome assembly GCA_049696035.1 of Ilumatobacteraceae bacterium. Classification (GTDB taxonomy): domain Bacteria; phylum Actinomycetota; class Acidimicrobiia; order Acidimicrobiales; family Ilumatobacteraceae; genus UBA668. The sequence goes on along the minus strand of JBAVTH010000109.1, from coordinate 31,607 downwards.
TCGCCCATCGCGACAACTCGGTGGTGACGGCGATCGCCGGTGTGGTCGTCGGCGCCCACGACCCGCACGCGATGCGCCGGCGATGGCAGCGCGCCGGCGTCGACCACGCCGTTCGCTTCCAGCCCGCAGGGCCCCGTGGCGACGGCATCGACGAGCTGGAACTCGTGGCAACCGACCGTGAACGTGCCGGAGAGACCTACCAGGCCTGCGGCGTCACCCTCCGCCTCGTGTAGCGGCGGCCACGGCGTTGGTGGCTATGAGCAGGGGATGACGATCTTCACACCGACGATGAACGCCTTGTAGCCCTTGGTGTCGACGTTGGCGGCATCGAGTTGGGCGAGCGTCACGTTGTACTTCGCCGCAACATTGCCGGGCAGATCGCCGGCGACGATCTCGTGCGTGCCAGGGGTGCAGCCGCTGCTGTCCGCCGGGATCGTGGTGGCCGCTGCGACGGTGGAGCCTGTGCTCGGCGCGGGCAGAGTTGTCGGTGGCGGCACGATGGCGCCGCCGGGGATCTTGATCTTGTCGCCGGGGAACAGCGAATGGGCGATGCCATCCGCCCAGTTGTTGGCCAAGGCGATGGCATCGGCGGTGACGTTGAAGCGCCCGGCGATGCCCACCAGGTAGTCGCCCGAGGCGACGGTGTACTCCTGCTCGGCCGTCGAGACCTGACCCTCCGCCGGCTGCGTGGTCGCGGCCGCAAGGGTGCTGGGCGTGGTGGGCAGCGTCTGGAAGGCGGTGCTGCTGAGGTTGAGTGCCGTGGTGCTGGTGGCGCCACCCGACGAATCGCCACAAGCGCTGAACAGCGCCGCCATCGCGATGACTGGAACGAACCACTTGACCTGCATGAACGCAAGCCTAGAGCGCGCTGCTACTGAAGTGGGCGCGCGGTGGGTGCAATGGGCGATGGCAGCTCGGTCTCCCCCATCAGCCAGCTGTCGACACCAGCGGCGCACGAGCGGCCTTCGGCGATGGCCCACACGATCAGGCTCTGCCCGCGACCCATGTCGCCCGCCACGAACACGCCCATCACGTTCGACATGTAGCGGTCGTTGCGCTGCACGTTGCCGCGCTCGTCGAACGCCACCCCGAGCTGCTCGAGCCACGAGCCCTTCTCCGGACCGACGAACCCCATCGCGAGGAACACGAAGTCGGCAGGGATCTCACGGTCGCTGCCCTCGACCTTCTGGAAGCGGCCATCCACCATCTGCACCTCGTGCAGACGCAGCGCCCGGACGTTGCCGTTGCCGTCGTCGAGGAAGCGCTCGGTGTTCACGCTGTACAGTCGCTCGCCACCTTCCTCGTGGGCGGAGGTGACCTTGTAGACCATCGCGAACTGGGGCCACGGGTTGTTACCCCCACGGGTGACGGGGGGCTGCGGCATGATCTCCAGCTGTGTCACCGAGGCCGCACCCTGACGGTGGGCGGTGCCGAGGCAATCTGCGCCCGTGTCGCCTCCACCGATGATCACGACGTGCTTGCCGGCCACATCGATCGGCGAGACGGCCATGTCGCCGAGTTGCACCTTGGTGGCCAGTGGCAGGTATTCCATCGCTTGATGGATGCCGGCGAGCTCGCGGCCGGGTACCGGCAGGTCGCGCCATGCGGTGGCACCGCAGGCGAGCACCACCGCGTCGTACGAAGCCAGCAGCACCTCGATGTCGATGCCGTCGCCGACCGGTGCGTTGACGCGGAACTCCGTGCCCTCTGCCTCCATCTGCTCGATCCTGCGATCGAGGTGACGCTTCTCCATCTTGAACTCGGGGATGCCGTACCGCAGCAGCCCACCGATGCGATCGGCGCGCTCCAGCACGACCACGTCGTGCCCCGCACGGGTGAGTTGCTGCGCGGCCGCGAGCCCGGCTGGACCGCTGCCGATGACCACGACGCGCTTACCGGTCTTCACCGTCGGTGTCTGCGGGCTCACCCAGCCTTCAGCGAAGGCGCGATCGATGATCTCCACCTCGACCTGCTTGATGGCCACCGGGTCGGAGTTGATGCCCACCACACATGCCGACTCGCACGGCGCCGGGCACAGCCGACCGGTGAACTCGGGGAAGTTGTTGGTGGCATGCAGCCGGTCGACCGCGTCGCGCCAGTGGTCGCGATACACGAGGTCGTTCCAGTCGGGGATCAGGTTGCCCAGCGGGCAGCCGTTGTTGCAGAACGGGATGCCGCAATCCATGCAGCGCCCGGCCTGCTTCGTCAGCAGCTCGTCAGGGAACGGCTGGTACACCTCGTTCCAGTCGTGCAGTCGTTCCTCGACCGGCCGCCGCTTGGGCGTGATCCGCGTCCACTGCATGAAACCCGTTGCCTCACCCACGGCTTGCCTCCATCACGCGCTCCAAGGTTGCGGCTTCGTCGAGGCCTTCGGCTTCGGCCTTGGCCATCACGCCGAGCACTCGCTCGTAGTCGATCGGCATCACCCGTTTGAACTGTGCGGCCTCGGTCTCCCACGCGTCGACGATGCGTTGCGCAAGCGGCGAGCCGGTGAGCCGTGCGTGCTTGGCGACGATCGAGAGCACGAACTCGCGGTCATCGTCGCCGAGCTGTTGCAGCTGCACCATCTCCCGGTTCAGCTTGCTGGCGAACTCGTCGTGCGGGTCGTAGACGTAGGCGATGCCGCCGCTCATCCCCGCGCCGAAGTTGCGGCCCGTCGGCCCGAGCACCACCACTCTCCCGCCGGTCATGTACTCGCACCCATGGTCGCCGACGCCCTCGACCACCGCCGTGGCGCCGGAGTTGCGCACGCAGAAGCGCTCGCCCACCAGACCGCGAAGGAAGATCTCGCCGCCCGTCGCGCCGTAACCGATCACGTTGCCGGCGATCACGTTGGTCTCGGCAGCGAACGTGGCGGAGTGGTCGGGCCGCACCACTACTGTGCCACCGGACAGGCCCTTGCCGACGTAGTCGTTCGCGTCGCCTTCCAACGTCATCGTCACGCCGGCGGGCACGAACGCCCCGAAGCTCTGCCCGGCGGAACCTCGGAAGTTCAAGGTGACCGTGCCGTCGGGCAGGCCGGCGGCCCCGTGCTGCTTGGTGATCGCCGAACCGAGCATCGTGCCGACGGTGCGGTTGACGTTGCGAATCGGCAGCTCCAGTGTCACCGCCTCGCGACGTTCGAGCGCCGGCGCGCACTCACGCAGCAGCAGCTGGTCGAGCGCATCCGACAAGCCGTGATCCTGCGTCACCGACTGGTGCAGGGTCTGGCCGTACGGGTTCTGCGGCACGGCGAGGATCGGGCTGATGTCGAGGCCCTTCAGCTTCCAGTGCTGGATCGCGGTGCGCGTGTCGAGCACCTCGACGTGACCGATCATGTCCTGCATGGTGCGGAAGCCCAGCGCCGCCATGTGCTCGCGTACCTCCTCGGCGATGTACTCCATGAACGTCACCACGAACTCCGGCTTGCCGCTGAACTTCTTGCGCAGCTCCGGGTTCTGTGTGGCCACACCCACCGGGCACGTGTCGAGGTGGCAGACGCGCATCATCACGCAGCCACTGACCACCAGCGGCGCCGTCGCGAACCCGAACTCCTCGGCGCCGAGCAGCGCCGCGATAACGACGTCACGGCCGGTCTTCAGCTGGCCGTCGGCCTGCACGACGATTCGGTCGCGCAGTCCGTTGAGCAGCAGCGTCTGCTGCGTCTCGGCCAAGCCGAGCTCCCAGGGCGCGCCCGCGTGCTTCAGCGACGTGAGCGGCGAGGCACCGGTGCCGCCGTCGTGGCCGCTGATCAGCACGACGTCGGCCTTGGCCTTGCTGACGCCGGCCGCCACCGTGCCCACACCCACCTCGGAGACCAGCTTCACGTGCACGCGCGCGGCCGGGTTCGAGTTCTTCAGGTCGTGGATCAGCTGCTTGAGATCCTCGATCGAGTAGATGTCGTGGTGCGGCGGCGGGCTGATCAGGCCTACCCCGGGCGTGCTGTGGCGGGTCTTGGCGACCCACGGATACACCTTGTGGCCGGGCAGCTGACCGCCCTCGCCGGGCTTGGCACCCTGCGCCATCTTGATCTGCAGATCGTCCGCGTTCACCAGGTACTCGCTGGTGACGCCGAAGCGGCCGCTGGCCACCTGCTTGATCGAGCTGCGCCGCCGCGGGTCGTGCAGCCGCTCGCTGTCCTCGCCGCCTTCACCGGTGTTGCTCTTGGCGCCGATCGAGTTCATCGCGATGGCGAGCGTCTCGTGCGCCTCCATGCTGATCGATCCGTACGACATCGCGCCGGTGCTGAAGCGCTTGACGATGTCGCTCACCGGCTCGACCTCGTCGATCGAGATCGGCTCGCGGGCATCGGTGCGCAGGTGGAACAGGCCGCGCAGCGTGGCCGCCTGCTTGGACAGACCGTCGACGAGGGCTGTGTACTGCTGGAAGATGTCGTAGCGCTTCGCCCGCGTACCGTGCTGCAGCTTGAACACGGTCTCCGGGTTGAACAGATGGATGTCGCCCTCGCGCCGCCACTGGTACTCGCCGCCGAGCTCCAGCTTGCGGTGAGCCCGCTCCTCGGGCCGGCGCGGGTGGGCCTCGGCATGGCGGGCGGCGACCTCGGCAGCGACCTCGTCCAGCCCGATGCCGCCCAGGCGGCTGACCGTTCCTGTGAAGTACTCGTCGACCAGGTCGTGGCCGAGGCCGATGGCTTCGAAGATCTGGGCACCGGTGTAGCTGGCCACCGTGCTGACACCCATCTTGCTCATCACCTTCAGCACGCCCTTGCCGGCAGCTTTGATGTACTGCTTCTGGGCCTTGTGCGGGTCGATGCCGCCCAGCCCGTGCAGGTCCTGCGCGATCATGCTCTCGATGCTCTCGAAGGCCAGGTACGGGTTGATCGCTCCGGCGCCGTAGCCGACGAGCAGCGCCATGTGGTGCACCTCGCGTGCGTCACCGCACTCGACGACGAGGCCGGCCTTGGTGCGCTGCTTCTCACGGATCAGGTGGTGGTGGACCGCGGCCGTCAACAGCAGGCTGGGGATCGGCGCGTACACGTCGTCGCTGTTGCGGTCGCTGAGCACGATGATCCTGGCGCCGTCGCCGATCGCCTTGCTGACCTCGCTGCGGATGGCGTCGAGCGCACGCTTCAGTGCCAACCCCCCGCCGCTCACCCGGTAGAGCCCACTGATGACGACGGCGGCCAGCTCCGGGTAGCCACCGTCGTCGTTGATGTGGATGATCTTGGCCAGCTCGTCGTTGTCGATCACCGGGAACGGCAGCACGAGTTGACGGCAGCTCTCCGGCCCAGGTGCGAGCAGGTTGGCCTCGGGACCGACGGTGGAGCCGACCGAGGTGACCACCTCCTCGCGGATGGCGTCGAGTGGCGGGTTGGTCACCTGCGCGAACAGCTGCTGGAAGTAGTCGAACAGCAGTCGCGGGCGCTCGCTGAGCACGGCGATGGGCGTGTCGGTGCCCATCGAGCCGAGGGGCTCGCCACCGGTCTTGGCCATCGGGGCGAGGATGATCTTGAGCTCCTCGTGGGTGTAGCCGAACACCTGCTGACGACGCAGCACGCTCTGATGGCTGAACACGATGTGCTCGCGATCGGGCAGCTCGCCGAGCTCGACCAGCCCGTCAACGAGCCATTGCTCGTAGGGTTGCGCCGCGGCCAGTTCGCGCTTGATCTCGTCATCGTCGACGATGCGGCCCTGCGCGGTGTCGATCAGGAACATCCGGCCCGGCTGCAGGCGACCCTTGCGCACGACCTTCGCCGGATCCATGTCGATCACACCGACTTCGCTGGCCAGGACGACCACGTCGTCATCGGTGACCCAGAAGCGGCTCGGGCGCAGGCCGTTGCGATCGAGCACAGCGCCGATGACGGTGCCGTCGGTGAAGCACACACTGGCGGGGCCGTCCCACGGCTCCATCAGCGAAGAGTGGAACCGGTAGAAGGCACGCTTCGCGGCATCCATCGTGTCGTGGTTCTCCCACGCCTCGGGGATCATCATCAGCATCGCGTGCGGCAGGCTGCGACCGCCGAGGTGCAGCAGCTCCAGGACTTCGTCGAACGTCGCAGAGTCGCTGCCACCGGGCGTGCAGATCGGGAACGCGCGCTCGAGGCCGGGGATCGCATCGCTGGCCAGGAGGCTCTCACGTGTTCGCATCCAGTTGCGGTTTCCCTGGACGGTGTTGATCTCGCCATTGTGCGCGATGTAGCGGTAAGGGTGCGCCAGCGGCCACGAGGGAAACGTGTTGGTGCTGAACCGGCTGTGCACCAGGGCGAGCGCCGACTCGATGCGCTCGTCGGCAAGGTCGAGGAAGAACTCCGCCAGCTGGGGCGTGGTGAACATGCCCTTGTAGATCAGCGTGCGGCTGCTCAACGACGGGAAGTACGTGCGCTGTTCGGCCGGCAGCTCGTGCTCGATCCGCTTGCGCACCACGAACAGCTTGCGATCGAGATGGATGCCCGCTGCACCGGCTGCAGCGTCGGCGACGAAGAGCTGGCGGAACGACGGCATCACCGCCCGCGAGGTGGTTCCCAGGCACGACGGGTCGATCGGCACCTCACGCCAGCCGAGCACGCTCAGGCCCTCTTCGGCGACGATTCCCTCGATCGCGCTCTGCGCCTTCTCGGCATCGGTGGGCTCCGCCGGCAGGAACGCGAGACCGATCGCGTACGCACCGGCCTCCGGCAGGTCGAAGCCCGCGACCGCACGCAGGAAACGATCCGGCACCTGGATGAGGATGCCGGCCCCATCGCCGGAATCTGCCTCCGCCCCGGTGGCGCCACGGTGCTCCATGTTGCAGAGCGCACCGATGCCCATCGCGACGATGTCTCGACTGGCAACGCCCTTGATGCTGGCGACGAACGACACGCCGCAGGCGTCGTGCTCGAACCGGGGGTCGTAGAGACCGCTCGGCTCGGGCAGGCCGGCGGGCGCGGGGTGACCCGCAGGGAAATGAGAGTGCATCGAGTTCTGCTCCACGAGTCGACTGAACGAAAGTCGGTTGAACGGCTGGTGGCGCACGGGACGACGTTGGCCCGAACGGTTGCGGCAATGCTACGACCTGGCGCGCGGATCGCGCCAGACCATTGCCTGGTACGGCAGGTACCAGGGAGATCGAACCCACGCCCGGCGCGTGGCTCCGACGGCTGATCCCCTCGGACCGGCACCCGTCGTACACTGCCCACATGATGTTCGATGCGGGAAGCAACGAGCCGCCGCCTGGTTGGGGCACTCCCCCGCCCCCGCCACCCGGGGCCAGACCACCCGGGCACATCGCTCCCAGCCCGTACGGCTGGGGAGGCCCGCCGCGCGATCACCCCAACGGCACCACCATCCTCGTGCTCGGCATCTTGTCCATCGTCGCCTGCGGAGTGTGCGGGCCGTTCGCCTGGGTCATGGGCAACAACGCCCTGCGCGAGATGGACGGGCAGCCCGGCGTCAACTGGGGCAACCGCGGGAACGTCACCGCGGGGCGCGTCTGCGGCATCATCGGTAGCTGCCTGCTCATCTTGGGCATGGCCTGGTTGCTCTTGTGGGTGGGGATCTTCACCAGCCTGGCGGCTCGCTGACCGTGGAAGAGCATCCGATCGAGGCGCTGAAGGAGTCGGTGGCCAGCAGGTTGGAGCAGCTCGAGGCAACGCGCCGGCTCGGCCTTCCCGTGGCCGCCACCAAACGGTTCTTCGAGATCGAGGGACTCGACCTCGGTGGCCTGCTCGCGCTCGAACTGTTCACGACGGTGATCCCTTTGATCCTCATCGGCTTCAGCTGGTTCAGCGGCTTCAGCAACTCGCTGAGCTTCGGCGACCTGCTCATCCGCCAACTGGAGCTCGACGGCGACGGCGCCAGCCAGATGCGAGGCCTGTTCGGCACCGGGGCCAGCCTGAAAAGCACCTGGACCGTCGTCGGCCTGGCCAGCTTCCTGGTGTGGGGCATCCCGATGTCGTCGCAAGTGGCAAAGATGTTCGCCCGCGCCTGGCGGCGCGAGCGGTTCACGTTCATCGAGGAGGTCTGGCGCGGTGCCGTGTGGTTCGTCCTGTTCCTCGCCGCGCAGGTCGCGACCGTGGCCGTGAGCACCATCCGCGTGCACAACCTGCCCCACGTCGTGTTCAACATCCTCGGTCTGCTTCCCTCGTTCGTCCTGTGGTTCGCCACGCCGGCCATCCTGGTCCGCTCGGGTGCCAACGGTTGGCGGCACCTCGCCTGGTGCGGCCTGGTCGGCGTCGTCCTCGACGCTGCGCTGATCCGTGTCATCACCCGCGTGCTGCTGCCGTTGCTGCTCAGCGGGTGGGAGGGCTTCGGGCCGATCGGAGCTGCGATGACGTTGATGACCTGGTGCACCGTGGTCGCCGCCCTCTGGGTCATCACCGCCTGCCTCGGCGCAGTCGTGTGGGAACGCCGCGCACCGGCGGATCTGGTGATCGCGTCGCAGCACGACTCGGTTCGCACGGAAGGTCCCTCCAGCCGATGATCGGATCCACCTCACCCGGCCACATCGTGCGCCTCATCCGCGCACAGCATTCGGTGGAGGGCGACGGGTTCTTCGTTCGACGGCCGTTCCCCACCGCGTCGCTGTCGCACATCGATCCCTTTCTCCTCTTCGACCACATGGGGCCCGTCGACTTCGAGCCTGGACGCGGCGTCGGCACGTCGTGGCACCCTCATCGCGGTTTCGAGACCGTCACGTACCTGCTCGAAGGCGAGCTGGAGCACTGCGACTCGATGGGCAACCATGGCTCGTTGCGCACCGGCGACACCCAATGGATGACCGCTGGTTCGGGAGTGCTCCACAAGGAAGGGCCTTCCGCCGAGGCCCAGCGAGACGGCGGACGCACGCACGGCCTGCAGCTGTGGGTGAACCTGCCGGCGGCCGAGAAGATGACCGCGCCCGCTTACCAAGATCTGCGTGCAGAGGCCAATGCCCGCAGCGAACAACCCGGCGCGGTGGTGCGCGTCATCGCCGGTGAGCTGTTCGACCTCACGGGGCCTGGCCACACGCGCACACCCATCTCGTACGCACACCTGACCCTCGCCGCCGGTGCCGCCGCCACCACGGCGTTGCCCACGGGCCACGTGGTGCTCGCCTACCCGATGACCGGGGCGTTCCAGGTGGGCACCGTGCAGGTCGCCGAAGGCATCCTGGCCGTGATCGAGGGTGAGGTGCTCACCATCACGGGCGTCGCGGCATCCAGCGAGATCATCCTGCTCACGGGGCGGCCGATCCAGGAACCCGTCGCCCGCCACGGCCCGTTCGTGATGAACACCGAGGCAGAGATCCGCGAAGCGTTCGCCGACTTCGAGAGTGGAGCATTCGGAACCCCCATCGAATGAGCCCGGCTCACGCGGGCGGCGCCACCGTCCATCCGCGGCGCGACAGCTCGTCGGCCATCAACTGAGCCGGGATGCCACGTAGCAAGGTCGCTTGTGCCTGCAGGATCTTGTCGTCCTGCACTGCCTCGTCCACCGACGGAGCCTCGCCCTTCACCAGGCGATCGATGAGCATCGACGCCTCCGGCACGGTGAACTTGCCCGAACCCTGGCGCTGGGTGAGGCCCAGCGGCAGGCGCGCCTCGCGAAACGACGTGTAGCCCGCCTTCTCGAGGAGCACCAACAGATACGCGACCTGCTTGGGAGACGCCGGAGGACCCGATGCTCCACCCACTGATCGCCCCGACATCGCAACCAGTCGCTACTCGCCCAGTTCGCCGGCGCGGTAATGCGCACGGCAGAGCAGCTCGTAGCGCACGACGTCGCCGAACAGCGGCTGTTCGGCGTGGTCGCCCGTATCGCCCACCACCACGGTCTCGCCCGTGTAGACGATGTCGCCGTTGACCACGCGGGCGTTGTGCGTGGCCCGCGCGCCGCACCAACAGCGGGCTTCCACCTGCATCGCAACCCGCTCATCGGCGATCTCCAGCAACCGCTTGGTGCCCACGAACAGCTCGCCGCGGAAGTCGGTGATGAGGCCGAACGCGAACACGTCGACACCCAGGTCGTCGACCACGCGCCCGAGCTGGTCGCATTGCTCTACGGAGTAGAACTGGGCCTCGTCACAGACCAGGTAGTGAATCGGCCAGTTGTCAACCGCCAGCTTGTAGACGTCGAGGTCGGGCACCACTTCGATGGCATGCGCAGCCACCCCGAGGCGACTGGTGACCTGCGCACCCTCCCTGTCGAGCGTGGTGAGCAGCAGGCCGTACAGATCGCGGCTCGCGAGGTTGTGGTGGATCTGGAGGGCCATGGTGCTCTTGCCCGAGCCCATCGTGCCGAAGCTGAACCGCAGCGTTGCCATGACGGATGCGACCCTACCCGAGCACATGCGCGCAATCGCATGATCATCGAGCTGACGGCGGCAGATCTCAGAGCATCGCCTGCACACGCTCGATGGTGTCGGCGTCGGATGCAACCTTGTCGGGTCGGTAGCGACGGACGCGGGCGAAGCGAAGCGCGACGCCACCCGGATACCGCGTGCTGCGCTGCACGCCGTCGAGCGCAACCTCCACCACCAGCTCCGGCCGCACGTGTTGGATGTAGCCGGCTTCGGGCGCACCCATCGCCAGTCGCTGCAACGCCTCTGTCTGCCAACGCAGCAGCTCGTCGGTGAGGCCCTTGAACGTCTTGCCGACCATCACGAAACCGCCATCTCCGTTGCGAGCGCCGAGATGCAGGTTGCTGAGCCATCCGGTGCGCCGGCCATGACCCCACTCGGCTGCCAGCACCACCAGATCCAGCGTGTGCACCGGCTTCACCTTCCGCCAGGTGGCTCCCCTGCGCCCGGCTTGATACGGCGAATCGAGCGACTTGACCATCACCCCTTCATGACCGGCAGCGAGCGCCGCGGCCGCGAACCGCTCCCCGGCAACCGGGTCGGCGGTCTCCAGGGTCGGAAGGTGCAGCGCGGCCGGAACCGCCTCGGCGAGCGCCGCTTTCCGTTGCCGGAGGGGTTCGTCGATCAACGACCGACCGCCGAGATGCAGCGCGTCGAAGAAGAACACGCTCAGCACGCTGCCCGCGCTCATCGAGTCCTGGAACTTCAAGGGTGCGCCGTCGGCATCCAGACCGAGTGCTTCGCCGTCGAGCACGAACTCGTCGTGCGGCAGCGAGAGCGCAGTGCGCACCAGTTCGGGTACGTGTGCACCGATCTCGTGGAGGCTGCGAGTGAAGACGCGCACGTCGTCGCCCTTGCGGTGCACCTGCACCCTCGCGCCGTCCAACTTCCACTCCACGCTGGCGGGGCCGGTGAGCGCCAAGGCGTCGGCCACTGTCGGCGCGGTGCCGGCCAGCATCGGCTGCACACCGACCAGCGGCGACAGCCCGACGGCCAACGACTCGCCGTTGAGCGCGCGGCCTGCGGCAGCACCGAGGTCGCCGAGCAGCATGGCCGCACGACGCAGTGCTGCGCCGGTCACTCCGGCCGCCTTTGCCACCGCGTCGGCCACGACGCCCTCGTTGGCCCCCTGACGCATCTCGCCCGCGAACAGACGGACCAGGTGAGCCTGCTCCTGGAGCGTGAGACGCCCCATCAGGTGGGCCAGCTGCTGTTCGCGATCGCGCTGCGAGCCTCCGCCGGTCGTCGCCGCCAACGCCGAGATCGCCGCATCGAGCTCGGTAACCGTCACCGAGGCTTCCGACGCCGGCGGAACGCGGGCATCGCGCAACCGAGCCCAACCGACGCCCACCCGCCCCTGCCGCGGAGCCCCCACCAGCAGACCGATGATCACCGGCACCTCCGGCGGCGAAGCCTGGCGCAGCAACTCGGCGAGCAGCGCCGTCTTCTCCGAGCGCTTGCTGGTGGCCGCCACCTTCAGGCTCGCGTCGACGACGGCGGCGTACTGCATGCGGACATTCAAGCCGGAGTGCGATGCCACCGCCAGCCATGCGCGGTCAGCTGGCGATGAAGTCACCCAGGATCGACCTGGTGCGGGCCTCCGACTCGCGCAACGCCGCCCGCACACCGGCCGGCAAGGTGGGATCGTCGGCCTCGCTGGTGAGGCGCACGACGTGCCCGTGCTGCTTGTCGATCCACGTCGGGTACACCACCGGCCGCGAGACCTCCACCGAACCGTCGGCGGCCACGGTGAAGTCGACCCCGACGATCGCCGCGTCCTGTGCCGACGCCGGCCATGTGGCGCCGGGCAGGTCGCTGAGGAAGTTGCCCATGCCGAACACGACCCAGACACCGTTCACCCGGCCGATCGGTTGCAGCACGTGGGCCTGGTGCCCAACGATCAGGTCGACCTGCCCCGAAGCGGTGACCGCCTCGGCGATGCTGCGTTGATAGGGGGTGACGGCGGAGACCGTGTCGACTCCCCACTCCATGCTGAGGATCACCACCTGAGCGCCGTCCGCACGAGCTTGACGGGCGGCAGCGATGATCGCCGAGGAGTCGATCAGGTTCACCCGCCACGGCTCGTTCTTCGGTCGCGGGCCCACGTAGAACGTGTACGAGAGGTGGGCGAACGTGACGCCACGCACCTCGAACAGCACCGCCCGCGCCTCCTGCGCGGAGCGAGCAGAGCCGGTGTGCCCCAGCCCGGCCGCATCGAAGGCGGCCAACGTCGTGTCGACTCCCGCGACACCTCGGTCGAGCATGTGATTGGAGGCGGTCGAGCAGCGGTCATACCCGGCCCCGGCGAGCGCCGTCACCATCGACGGCGCGGTCGACAGCAAGGGTGCGTCGACGATGATCGGGGTGCCCGCCGGCGCCACCGGCGCCTCCATGTGGCAGCTGGCCACGTCGAACCAGCTCAGCACCGGCGCGACGCTGGCGAACATCGGTCGGAAGTCGTACGAGCCGTCAGCCTGCGCGGCGTCGTTGTTGACGGCCTTCAGCGTGTGGATGTCGCCGGTGAAGCCGAACGAGATCGGTCGCGCCAGCGGGGGTGCCAGGCGCACTGCCGGAGCGACCGCCCCAGCCGGCTGGCTCAATGGAGCCGGCGCGTCGGCAATGCCCAGCGACGATGTCGCCGCCATCAGGCACGCCAAGATCGCCGCTGAGCAACGCCACGCCATCCGCATGGGATGAGAGTCCACCACATGAGTGCGCGCGGCACCAACATGCGGGCCACCGTGCAATCAGTCGCCGCGGAGCGCGTCGATCCGCTTGAAGTACTTGCGAGCGAACGCCAGCAACTCGCCGTCGGTGGGGTGATCGACGGACTCGACGGCGATCACGTTCTTCGCAACCGCCGGATGGCGGGCCGCCAAGTCGTGCTGGAACTCGGTCTTGGCCCCACCGGGCCCGACGAGCAGGATCTCTGCGACGTCCTTGACCGCGGCGGCCACCTCGTCGAAGAAGTGGTGATCGATCGGTGCCTTGCCACTGCCGGGCACCCCGGAACGGCGATGCACCTTCTGCTGACCGCCCACACGGTCCACCACCACCAGGTGCTTCTCATCAAAGGTGAAGTCGATGACGGTGGCGTGCTGATGATCGATCCACACGACTGCGTGCTGATGGGACATGAGCGTTCCCTTCCTGCCGGCTCGGCTCCCGCACCGGGCCAGCTCTTCCTACCGCGCACGGTATGACGCTTTGCCGGGAACGAACACTGACGAAGGTCACAACTCCGGCTCACTCGACGGCGAACGAGAACAGCCCGCGTGCTCTGAGGTGCGGCAAGAACGCCGCGTCGTAGGCGTCGGTGGGCATCTCGCGAACCAGCTGGTCGAGGCTCTCCGCGTCGTCGCCCACCAGGATGCGCCATTCCCCCGCGCGCACGCCGTCGAGGATGATCGTCGCCGCCTCCGCCGCGGTGGTGGGCGCCGCATCTCGGAAGTTCTCGGCCTGCATCTGCATCCCCACGCGCAGGTCGTCGTCGCTGGCGGCCGACACGTCGAGGCCTCGCTGGCCGAGCCGGTCGCGTACGTCCGCGAGCTGCTGAGTCGTCATCTCCTTCGGTTCGCGACCGAAGAACTTGCCAGAGTTGATCACGATCGAGGTGCCGATGTGACCGGGCATCACCACCGACGCCTTGATGTGCGGTGCGTTCTGCCGCAGGTCGGTGATCAGGGCCTCGGTGAAGCCCTTCACCGCGAACTTGGCGGCGCTGTAGGCCGTGTGCGGGATGCTGGGGCCGAGCGAGGCCCAGAACCCGTTGACGCTGCTGGTGTTGACGATGTGGCCCTCCTCGCTGGCGAGCAGCAGCGGCATGAACACCCGGCAACCGAGGTAGACACCACCCCAGCAGACGTTGAACGTGGTCTCCCACTCCGTTCGCGGGTCGGCGACGAAGCTGCCGCCACCGCCGATGCCGGCATTGTTGAACAGCAGGTTGATGTGCTCGGTGCCGTGGTCGCGGCGCACGGCCGCGGCGAACGCCGACAGCTGGGGCTCCTGCGAGACATCGGCGACGAAGGCCGTCACTCTGGTACCCGACGGGGCGCCGGCCTGGCACAGGGCGACCGTCTCGGCCATGTTCTCCGCCGACACGTCGCACATCGCGACATGGCACCCCACCGCGCTGAGCTGGCGGGCCAACTCGCGGCCCATTCCGGTGCCGCCTCCCGTGATGACTGCGATCCTGCCGGCGAAGTTGTCCATCGGCACAGATTGTCAGGTGACGGTGGCCGCCATCGGCCCGGACCGGCGCGGCGCCTGGCTCGCGCCCTCGCCGTCGTGCGCCAAGATGCGGGGATGACCAGATTCGTGGCCCTCCTCGGCGGCATCAACGTCGGCGGCCATCGCGTGACGATGGAACGGCTGCGCACGGAGCTGAGGGCGCTCGGCTACACCGATGTGTCCACGTTCATCGCCAGTGGCAACGTCGTGTTCACAGGCTCATCGCGCGGCAACCACGAGCACCGCATCGAGACCCACCTCGGTGCGGTGCTCGGATGGCCGGTGCCGACGTACGTGCGCACCGCGGCCGAGGTCGTCGCGGCCAGCGACCTGCGGCCGTTCGGCGCGACACCCGATGGCAGCACCCACATGGTGGTGTTCTGTCGCACCCCGCCCGACAAGCGGATCACCGCATCGGAAACCCCGATCGACCGCTTCGAGGTGCACGGTCGCGAGGTGCACTGGCTGATCACCGGCAAGCTCACCGACTCGAAGATCTCACTACCGCGCCTGGCCACGCTGCTCGGGCCGAACACCACCCGCAACATCACCTCGCTCGAGCGCCTGGCCGCGTTGGTGCGTTGAGCACTCGAGGCGCCTTGTCACACGGTTGGCGCGACTCCTGCCTCTCGGTCGGCGGTGATCTGCGCGGCCATGCGGTCGAGCACCGGGCCGCGCAGGGCCAGCACGGTGCCCGCATAGGCCCGGCCGTTGAGCGCGGCGAGCTCCTGAGCCTTGGCAGTGGCAACGGCCAGCACGTCGGCCTCGGGTACCACCATGTCGAGGAAGCCGGCATCCACGGCACCGGCACCGTCGGTGACCTCGGCAGTGGCGACGGCGCGTTGGACGTGCCGGCGGCTCAGCCGGTCCTGCGCGATGGTGATCGCCCAGTCTGGCAGCACCATGCCGATCGCCACCTCGTTGAGACCGATCTTGCAGTCGACGTCGGCACCGATGCGCACATCGCACCCGAGCAGCATCAGCGCTCCGGCGGCGAGAGCGTGCCCGGTGCAGGCTGCGACGATCGGCAGGGAGGCGCCATACATGCGGCGGACGAGATCGCCGCCGTCGCTGACCAGGCCGACGATCTCACCGAGGTCTCCACCGCGCATCACCGACAGGTCGAAGCCCGCCGAGAACCGGCCGGGGCGTCCGTGCACCACGACGGCGCCGATCGTGTCGTCGGCTTCGGCATCGTCGAGAGCTGCGGAGATGGCAGCGATCGCCGCCGACGACAGCGCGTTCGCCTTGCCGTCGTCGAGATGCAGCACCATCACTCGGTCGCTGCGTTCGATGGTGACACCCTGAGTCGCGTTCATGTCGCCGACCCTATGTCGTCCGCCGCGCAGCCGTTCTACCGGCGGCAGGGCGGCTACCCCGCGAGGTAGGGCCCCAGCACCTTGGACGAGCGCTGCTGCGAGCGGCGCAACTGCTCGCGCACCGACGCCGTCAGCGTCAGGTCGTCGACCTCGGTGGTCAGGCGAATCACGTAGCCGTGTTCCTTGTCGCACCACGTCGGGTACGCCACGGGCGTCTCGACCACGATGCTGCCGTCCTGGTTGCGCTGCAGCGCGACGGTCACCACCACGCCATCCTGCGTCGATGGCGGCCACTCGTCGCTGGTGGGGTGGTTCGACAACACGTTGCCCATCCCCCACACCACCCACACTCCGTTGACCTGCTCGATCGGTTGCAGCACATGCGCGTGATGCCCGACGATCAAGTCGACCGCACCGGAGGCGGTCAGCACCTCCGCCACCCGTCGCTGGTCGGCGGTCGGCTGCACCACCTGCGCAGCACCCCAGTGCAAGCTGACGATCACCGCTTCTGCGCCCAACTCGCGTTCGGCCCGCGCGTCGCGGATGATCCGGTCGGTGTCGATCCGGTTGGCCAGCCATGGCTGGTCCGCCGGTGGGTTGCCGACGTCGAACCCGAACGCGTAGGAGAGGTGCGCCGCGCGCACGCCGTTGATCTCCAGGATCGGCGGGAGCACGGCATCGGGCCCGTCGGCCATTCCGGACTGGCCCATTCCTGCGGCTGCGAGTGCGGCGATGGTCGCCTCGACGCCGGCAGCACCGTGATCGAGCGCGTGATTGGATGCGGTGCTGCAGCGGTCGTAACCGGCGCCGGCGAGAGCAGGACCGATGGCCTCGTCGACCGCCAGCAGTGGCGGCGGCACGAGCACCTCGTCATCGGGGGTCACCGGCGACTCGAGGTGACAGATCGCGAGATCGACCCCGCTCACCAACGGTGCGATGTTGGCGAACATGGCGCGGTAGTCGTAGGTGCCGTCGGCTTGTGCAGCGGCTCGGTTCACGGCCCGGTGGGCGAGCACATCGCCACTGAACGCCATCGTCACCCGGCCGGACACGGGCGCTGGCGTCGTGGGTGGCAGGGTGCTGGCAGCGGCCACGGTGGAGGGCGGCACGGTGGTGGGTGGCGGCGTGAGGTTGATCTCTGCGCCCACCAGGAACCGGTAGTAGTTCTCGTTGCCGGCATTGGCAGCCTCCAACGCTTCCACGCTGAGACCGAAGTGATCAGCCACGAGGCTGGGCGAATCCCCTGCCTGCAGCACGTAGGTGGCGGGAATCGTCGTGGTGGTGGCCACCTGGATCGGGGGCAGCGCCGACGTCGTCGTGGCCGACGAGGTGGGCGTCGTCGCGCCCTCGCCCGACGATCCACTGTCGCCGCAGGCCGAGGCCAGCGCTGCGGCCACCAACAGGCCCCCGAGCGCGCCACCGGTGGTCGAGTGACGGAACCGCCGCTTCATCCGCACGAGGATAGAGCGCCGCACATCGCAAACCGGGTCGTACCGCGAGCCCTCGACGCGACAACGCCGTCGTCGAGCCTCCGAGCGGTGGAGGGCCGACGACGGCGTCATCAGACGGAACGGCGGCCGGGCGCCGTGTGGCTCAGCTGCAGCCGCTGGTGCTGCCGCAGCTGGGGCAGGCGTGGCAGCTGCCGGCGCGGATCATCTGCACGCCGCACTGCATGCACATCGGTGAGTCGCTCTGACGCACCGACGGCTTGGCCGTGATGTCGGCGCGGACCATGCCACCCGGGTTCGTGACGTCGTTGTTCGGTGCTGCCGGGGCGACACCCAGCTCCATCTGCACCAGCAGGTCTTCCGCCGATGGGATGGACTTCGGGTCGGAGGCCATCTCGCTGCCGTTGCGGGTCTCCCACACGCTCTCCTCCACGCCCGGCAGCGTGGGCTGCAGCCGTTCGTCGATCGAGAAGATGCCCAGCTCGGCACGCTCGTCGTAGCTCATGTACTCGAGCGCCAGGCGGCGGAACAGGTAGTCCATGATCGACGAGGCGAAGCGGATGTCGGGGTCGTCGGTCATGCCGGCGGGCTCGAAGCGCATGTTGGTGAACGCCTCGACGAACGCACGCACCGGCACGCCGTACTGCAGCCCGTAGCTGATGCTCTTGGCGAAAGCATCCATGATGCCGCTGAGCGTGCTGCCCTGCTTCGACACGGTGAGGAAGATCTCGCCGGGCTGACCGTTCTCGTACTCGCCGATGGTGGCGAAGCCCTTGCAGTCGGCCACGCGGAACTCGAACGTGCGGCCACGGCGGCTGCGCGGCAGCTTCTGGCGGATCGGCTGGTGCACGATGCGCTCCACGATGCGCTCGACCACCTGCGTGGCCTCGGCCGTGGCCGCCTCGGGCTCGGCCGCGCCGTCCTTCTTGGCGGTGCTCAACGGCTGGCCGACCTTGCAGTTGTCGCGGTAGATGGCGACGGCCTTCAGGCCCAGCTGCCACGACAGCAGGTGCAGCGCCTCGATGTCTTCGACCAGCGCCTCTTCGGGCATGTTGACGGTCTTGGAGATCGCGCCGGAGATGAACGACTGCACCGCGCCCATCATGCGCACATGGCCCTCGTAGTGGATGGTGTTGTCGCCCATGCTGCACGCGAACACGGCCACGTGCTCGGCGGCCAGGTGGGGTGCACCGAGGATGCTCTTCTCCCGGTCGATGTAGCCGACGATGTCGTCGATCTCCTGCGGCGTGTAGCCCAGCTTGCGCAGCGCCCGAGGAATCGTCTGGTTGACGATGGTCATCGTGCCACCGCCGACCAGCTTCTTCATCTTGCACAGACCCAGATCGGGCTCGATGCCGGTGGTGTCGCAGTCCATCATCAGACCGATGGTGCCGGTGGGAGCCAGCACGCTGGCCTGCGCGTTGCGCACGCCGTACTCCTCACCGTCGCGCACGGCGGACTCCCAGGCTGCCTGCCCAGCGGCTACCAGCTCCTGGGGCACGCCGGTGTGGCTGGCGATCGTGTTGTGCGCATCGCGGTGCATGCGCAGCACGTTCAGCATGTGCACCTCGTTGTCGGAGAAGCCGGCGAACGGGCCCATGCGGCTGGCGGTGCGAGCGCTGGTGGCATACGCATGGCCGGTCATCAGCGAGGTGAGCGCAGCGGCCCAGGCCCGACCCTCTTCGCTGTCGTACGGAAGGCCGAGGGCCATCAGCGTGGCTCCGAGGTTGGCGTAGCCGAGGCCGAGCTGACGGAACTTGCGGCTGTTCTCGCCGATCTTCTCCGTCGGGTAGTCGGCACGGCCGACGAGGATCTCCTGCGCGGTGAACATGACCTCGATGGTGTGCATGTAGGCGTCGACGTCGAACTCACCCTCTTCGTCGAGGTAGTGCAGCAGGTTGATGCTGGCCAGGTTGCACGCCGAGTTGTCGATGTGCATGTACTCGCTGCACGGGTTGCTGCCGTTGATGCGGCCCGTCGTGTGGGCCGTGTGCCACTTGTTGATCGTGGTGTCGAACTGCAGACCCGGGTCCGCGCACTCCCAGCTGGCCTGGGCGATGTCGCGCCACAGGTCGCGGGCCCGCACGGTGCGCACGGGCGTGCCATCCATGACGGCCTTGAACGACCAGTCGGCATCGTCGAGCACGGCTTGCATGAACTCGTCGCTGACGCGCACGGAGTTGTTGGCGTTTTGGTACTGGATGCTGAAGCTGTCGGAGCCGTCGAGATCCATGTCGAAGCCGGCGTCGCGCAGCACGCGGGCCTTGCGCTCTTCCTTCACCTTGCACCAGATGAACTCCTCGACGTCGGGGTGATCGACGTTGAGGATGACCATCTTCGCCGCCCGGCGAGTCTTGCCACCGCTCTTGATGGTGCCCGCGGAGGCGTCGGCGCCGCGCATGAAGCTGACCGGGCCGCTGGCCGTGCCGCCACCGTTGAGCAGCTCGTAGCTGCTGCGGATGTTGGACAGGTTGATGCCCGAGCCGGAGCCACCCTTGAAGATGACACCCTCTTCCTTGTACCAGTTGAGGATGCCGTCCATGGTGTCTTCCACGGCGAGGATGAAGCAGGCGCTGGCCTGCTGCGGCACGCCCTTGACCCCGATGTTGAACCACACCGGGCTGTTGAACGCGGCCCGCTGCGTGACGAGGATGTACTTCAGTTCGTTCGTGAACGCGTCGGTCTCGGCCTGGTCGGCGAAGTAACCGCCCTCGACGCCCCAGGTGGTGATGGTGTCGGCCACACGGTCGATGACCTGGCGCAGGGACCACTCACGCTCGGGGAGGCCCAAGGTGCCGCGGAAGTACTTCTGCGCCACGATGTTGGTGGCGTTCAGCGACCAGTTCGTGGGGAACTCCACGCCGAGTTGCTCGAAGGCAACGGTGCCGTCTTTCCAGTTCGAGATGCGCGCATCGCGGCGCTCCCACTCGACCTCGTCGTAGGGGTGAACCCCCGGCGCGGTGAAGTGGCGGGTGATCCCGATGGCGAGACGATCCGGCGCCAGTGACATGTGCGGTACTCCTTGAGCTTGAAGAATGTGAACGACTTGCAGACTTGCAGACTTGAACGACTTGCAGACTTGAACGACTTGCAGACCCGCGTGCAGTGAAGTCGGTGTAGTACCCCACCTCACGGAGGGACACCGAGGTCCGGGAACCGATGATGATTGACCGCCCCAACCACAAGATGTGGTGTGTGCAATGCCCCCATTGCCCGGAGCACCACAAGTGGTAGGGAGGATTACAGCACTGTAGTTACACCCGTGTCAATGACCAACCTGTCGCGCCGGCGAAGTGGCAGGCGGTGCAAGGGACACAGGTTCGGGAACCCTGCCCCACAGCGAAACAACCGTCGGCGACTCGAGCGGGTGAGTGACCTCATGATGTTCCGCTGTCCATCCGCGCCCTCGCACCGCTGCCAGCTACGAACGACACCTTAGGGCGACTGCCCTGTGGGGAGGAAGGGGTACAACCGTGTGAATTACCGTGTGGACGACAGGGAAACGGTGTGGGTACTGCAGGTGACAAGGCAGTGGTTATCCACATATCCACAGGGCGCGGCGCGAATGCCCTGGTGAGCGCACCACGTGGAGCCACCGCGGCACGGTCAGCGGTCGGCTGGCTCCGCCAGCGCCACCAGCACCGGGATGCCGTTGAGCACCGACGTGCCGCTCAGCGGGTCGATCGCCTGGTGGTCGGAGAGGATGTTGCTGTTCACACCGGGCCGTTCGGCAGCCACGCGCATCCGCGTGCCGGGCTGACCGTGCCCCCAGCCATGCGGCAGGCTCACCACTCCCGGGCGGATCGCATCGGTCACCTCCACGGCAGCATCCACGCTGCCGACTCGGCTCGTCACCCGGGCAACTCCTCCCTCCGCGAGGCCCAACCGCGCCGCATCGTCGGGGTGCACCTGCAGGGTGCAGCGGGCCTTGCCCTTCACCAGCACCTCGATGTTGTGCATCCACGAGTTGTTGCTGCGCAGGTGGCGGCGCCCCACCAGCATCATCGGCTGCTCATCCGCCGCCGGGATCGCGGCATGCAATCGGGCCAGGTCGGCCATCAGCACCGGGTGGTTCAACTCGATCGCCCCGCTCGGAGTTCGCAGGATCTCCGGCAGGCGCGGCTCGAGCGCACCGAAGTCGACGCCATGGGGGTTGTCGAGCAGCAGTTGCAGGCTGGCACCGTCGGGACGGGCACCGAAGGCGGCACCGAAGGGACCCGTCTGCAGCATGAAGTCGAGCATGCGCGCCGGCCCCGGCGTGGTGCCCAGCGCGGCCAGGATCTGCTCCGGGTCGCGGCCGTGCACCGACGAGTGCGGGTCCTTCACGGCGCCGTGCACCATGGTGTGCAGGCCGATGTCGTCGGCCGCCGCCGGCTGGGCGTCGGGGCCGAGACCGGCGGCGATCATCCCCAGCTTGGCAAGGATCTCCCATTCGTCGGGTTGGCCGGCATCGAGTGGCAGCACGGGCTCGCTGTAGTTGGCGATGTTGCGAATCGCGAACTGCAGCAAGGCGACGTCGTAGTGCCCCCGTTGCAGCTGCGAAGGCGGCGGCAGGATCACATCCGCATGGCGCGTCGTCTCGTTGAGGTACATGTCGACGCTGACCATGAACTCGAGCTGGGCCAGCGCCTCGTCGAGCTGCAGGCTGTTGGGCGTGCTCAGCACCGGGTTGCCGGCGACGGTGACCATGGCTCTGATGCCCTGCTCACCGGCGTCGGTGATCTCCTCGGCCATGGCCGCGGCCGGGTACTCGCTCATCACTTCCGGAAGGTGACGGGCCACCGTGTGGCCGCGACCGATGGAGAACGCCTTGCCCGTTCCCGACTTGCCCCGCGTGGTGGGCGCACCCGCGACCGGCATCGTGAACATCGCGCCACCACGGCGATCGAGGTTGCCGGTGACGATGTTGACCACGTCGATCAGCCACGAGGTGGTGGTTCCGAACTCGGTGGTGGTGGTGCCGATGCGGCCGTAGACGCTGCCGCTGCTCGCCGCCGCCAGGTCGCGGGCGAGCGCGCGGATCTCCTCGGCCGTCAGGCCGGTGGCGCGGGCCACGACCTCCGGAGTGAACGGCGCGAGCCCGGCGAGCACTTCGTCGAGCCCGCACAGGTGCGCCGCTACGTGCTCGCCCGGGGCGATGAGGCCGTCCTGCGCCAGCGTGGTGACCATCGCCGCCAGCAGCAGTGCATCAGTGCCGGGCCGGATCGGCAGCCAGCGGTCGGCCTCCTCGGCGGTACGGCTGCGTCGCGGGTCGATCACCACGACGGTGCCCCCGCGCGCGCGGATCGCCTCGATGCGGCCGGGGAAGTCGGGCGCAGTGCAGAGGCTGCCGTTGGATGCGTAGGGGTTGGCGCCCATGATCACGAGGAAGTCGGTGTGGTCGAGGTCGGGCACCGGCACACTCACGGCCGTGCCGAAGACGTAGGCGCCAGCCACTTGACGAGGCATCTGATCGACCGTGGATGCGCTGAAGCGACGGCGGGTGCCAAGCGCCTGCAGCAGTGAGCGGTTGTACAGCAGCGCGGACAGGCTGTGCGCTCCCGGGTTGCCGAGGTAGGTGCCCACGGCCTCACGGCCATGCTCGGCGATGATGGCCGGCAGGCGATCGGCGATCACTGCCCACGCCTCGGCCCACTCCACCTCCTCGTGGATGCCGTTGCGCTTGACGAGTGGCTTGCGGAGGCGGTCCGGATCGTCGTGCAGCTGCTTGAGCGTGCTGCCCTTGGGACAGATGAACCCGTGGCTGAACACGTCGGCCTGGTCGCCTCGGATGCGGGTGACCTGCTCGGCGCCGGGCGCGCCCTTCACCGTGATCTCCAAGCCGCACCCGGCCTCACACAGCGGACAGGTGCGCACGGCAATGCGCGTGTTCTCGGCGGCTTCGTCGTGTTCGGTCCCCATGGCTGGCATCCTCTCACCAATGCGACGCCTCTTTCCGCACCCAGCCGACCACGTCACATTGCGCGAGTGCTACGACGTACCGCGCCCGCGACCCGCCCACCGGCCGTGGGTCTCGCTGTGCATGGTGTCAGGACTCGACGGCAGCACCGTCGTCGACCGCAACTCGCGCGGCCTGTCGAACCCCACCGACCAGGAGTTGCTGCTCACCCTCCGCACGTTCTCCGACGTCATCCTCGTCGGCGCCGCCACCGTGCGGGCCGAGGGTTACGGTCCGCCGAGGCAGCCGGGTCAGCGCATCGGGATCGTCACCCGCGGCGGCGAGTTCGACTACTCCACTCCCCTGTTCTCCTCGGGGAGGGCGTTCCTGGTGCTCCCCGAGGATGCGCCGGAAGTACCGGTGCCATCCGTGCGCGCCGGGCGGGGCCGGCTCGACATCGTCGAGGCGCTCACCTTGATCGATGCCCAGGTGATCCAAGCGGAAGGCGGGGCAACGCTGAACGGGTTGCTCGCGGCCGCCGACTGCATCGACGAGCTGAACCTGTCGATCAGCCCGCAGATGAACGGAGGGGACGGCCCCCGGCTCACCAGCGGGGCGCCGACCCTTTCCCATCGCATGCAGTTGGCCCACGTGCTCGAGGACGACAGCTTCCTGTTCACCCGCTACGTGCGAGCACGCTGAGCCGACCCAGCCGTCGCTGCGCTCATCGCCTCCGATCAGCTGCGGCACTCTCCGGCTTGAGCCAGCACCTTGCCGTCGGCGAGCTGGATCAACTGCACGTCGCCACTGGGCGTCACGATCAGGTCTTCCCAGAAGGAATCGCCGTTGACGTTGGTGGGCCCCTCCCCGCTCATCCGGAAGAACGAGTTCGTGGCGTCGGGGGAACCCTTGAGCGTCAACAGCGAATCGTCGGAAGGGTCCCAGACCGCCAGCCACGTCTGCGTGAACGGGTCGCCGGGGTCGCCGCCGGGAACGAAGCGACGCACGAGCGTCTCCAGTTCTGGGTCGGCGTCCAGGCTCTCGGTCGGCGTGAAGAGCTCGTACCGGTCGGCGCCGCCGTAAGGAGCGCGGGCCAGAGCCGCACGCAGCAGTGTCAGGTCGACGTCGGCGGCACCGTCGAGCGTTCCTGGGTACTCGTAGTTCTCACTCCAGTTCATCGGCAGGTCGAGGTCCTGCCCGAACAGCGGCGAGGACGGCGCCGGGCGGATCGCCGGCTGCCCGCACGGGTCGACCGAGACCGTCCACCGGTCGGCGCCCCCTGCTCTGTCCACCAGCACCACCTCGTTGTCGATCATCGAGGCGGGAACACCCGACGTCTCCGCGTAGGGCACCCACCGGCCGCCGACGAGCACACCGAGCAGGAACCCTCCGCCCCACGCCATCTGCGTGCCGTCGGTGAGCGGCACGCCGGGCACCACGACGACGGTTGCAACGGGGTCGGTCGCAGGAGGCAGCGCTGTCGATGGCGTGGTGGTGGAGGCACCTGCAGGCTCCGGTGCCGTGGTGGGCTCGGTGGCCGCTACGAGGCCGTTGCGGTCGACGTCGCGATTCCTCCACGTCGCGACACCGAGGGCGAGGGCAAGGCAGGCGGCGCCGGCCATTCCCGAGCGAAGGAGCCGTTGGCGACGACCGGCTCTGCGCAACTCCTCCTCGCCCGTCGGCTCGGGATGGCACCACACCGCACCGGCGCGGTGGCCGACGGCGTCGAACCTGTCGGCGATGGCGTCGGGCTGATCGTCATGGGGACTCACGTCGTTGGTCCAGTTCATGGGGTAAGGGCCTGACGGGCTCGGTGGAGATCGCTGCTCACCGTTGCCCGGGGACGCTGGCGGAATTGGGTGCAGGCGGGAAGCATCGACAGCACACCGACGACCCACGCCTCGCGCTGCAACGATCTCAAAGAGATCGCACGACTGCTGTCAACCAGCCGACAGGCGCCCGCAACCTCACACCATGGTGGCGATGTCGAGCACTGCGGCCGCGTGCACCGCAGCCTCGTTCGCCGACAGCGAGGGACCAAGCTCGATGATGAACGACATCGCATCGGGCACCTTCGTGCGCACCCAGGTGGCAGCCACCCCCGTGTAGGTACCGCCGGTCACTGCCACCAGCGGGAGGCCGGTCAGCGCCGAGTAGCGCTCGCGCAGCGGTCCGTCGCTGCGATTCGAGGGCGAGATGCGGTACAGATCCTGGTGATACCACAGGGTGAGTGCGGGCCGGATGCGGTCCGCGAATGCCATGAAGGCCTGGGTCTCGGGCTCGCTCGCCGGCCCGGTGCCGCTGTACTCCCAATCGCCGGGCACGGCCACCTGGGTCCAGTCGTGGGGGAAGTTGCGATTGAGGTCCACACCGTTGCCGTTGTGGCGCTCGTCGTTGGCCAGACCATCGGGGTTGATCGCGTCCATCAGCCAGAGGTCCACGTTGGCGGGAACCGGCATCGCACGCAGCTCGTCGAGGATCGCCAGCCCGGCGTTCTCGTTGCCGTGGATGACCCCGATCACGAGGATCACCGTCCCACCCGGCGTGCCGCGATGGCTCGCTACGATCGGCCGCCCTTGCGCCGAGTAGCCGATGGTCTCCTCGCCCAGGAAGTCGGTGGCCGCCTCCGTGGGCGCCGCGGCAATGGCGGGCGGCGCAACCGTCGGCTGCGGCTGAGTCACCGGCGAGATGATGGTCGTCGAGGTCGTCGACGTCGAAGTCGTCGAAGTCGTCGAAGTCGTCGAGGTGTTCGAGGTCGAGGTGTTCGAGATGGAAGTGCTCGTCGTCGCAGCGAGCGCGACCTCCGACGACGAAGGCCTCGACTCGGAGGCTGCGGTGGGCGCCCCCGTCGCGTCGCTGGCGCAGGCGACCACGCAGCAAGCCAGCGCCGCGGCTGCCACCGCAGCGCGCAGGCTCATGAGCGCTGCAGCTTCTTCAGCAACACGAGCTCTCGCTGGAAGTCGGCTGCGGCATCGAAGCCCTTGTAGACACTCGCGAAACGGAGGTAGGCGACCTCGTCGAGCCGGCGTAGCCGATCGAGCACCTCCACACCGACCATCGCCGTCGTTACTTCAGGGCCCTGCAAACGAACTTCGTCCTCGATCGCCTCGCCCAGCTGCTCGATCTGCTCGGCAGTGACCGGCCGCCCCTTGCACGCCGCGCTGACGCCAGCGATCAGCTTCATGCGGTCGAACGGCTCACGCACTCCGTTGCTCTTCACCACCGTCAGCGGCACTTCTTCCAGGCGCTCGTACGTCGTGAAGCGGTGCGCACAAGCAACGCATGCACGGCGACGGCGAATGGCCGCGCCGTCCTCCGCCTCGCGCGAATCGATCACCTTGGTGTCGTCGACGTGGCACTTCGGGCAGCGCATCACCGCTCACGCTACCGGCCGGTTTCACGGCAGGGTGATCACCTGGCCGACCTGCAACGACGCATCGCCGACCGAGCCGACCAACGCATCGACATACGCGACTTGCGACACCTGACCGTGGAAACGCTGCGCGATGGACCACAGCGTGTCGCCAGGCTGCACGACGTAGGAGCTTGCTGGACGAACCGCGGAGGTGGAGGCAGGGGCACCCCCGCGGTTCGCCAGAACGCTGCCGGCACCGACCCACAGGGCCAGGAACACAGCGATGAACACCACCGACACCACCAACCGACGACGAACGAACACCTGCGACGTCGGCCGGGCTTCGCCGTGTGGCAACTGACCGAGCCGGGCCGGGACGATCACTGTGTAGGGGGCGAGTGTGGCGGCCATGGTGGATCCTTGCGAGGGCGAGCGGACATGAGCGCAGCGCCACGAGAACGCTGCATCGAACAGGTGTTGCACGAACGACTGTTCGTAGTCTGCACGAACGACTGTTCGACGTCAACCCCGAGGCGAACATTTGTTGCACGAACGGGTGTTTGACCAGATCGACGAACGCGTGTACGCTGCCGCCATGGCCGAACAACTCACCGCCCGCCAACGCGGCATCCTCGACATGATCGAAACCAGCATGCGCGAGCGGGGCTACCCGCCGAGCGTGCGTGAGATCGGCGAGGCCGTGGGCCTCACCTCCCCGTCCACGGTGCACAGCCACTTGGCATCGCTGCAGCGTCTCGGCTACTTGAAGCGCGACCCAACGAAGCCACGCGCCATCGAGGTGCGGTTCGATCCGTCGTCTGGCGCGGCCATCGAACGTCGGCCTGTCCGTCATGTGCCGCTGGTCGGCGATGTCGCCGCCGGTACCGACGTGCTGGCACAGGAGAACGTCGAGGAGCTGTTCCCGCTACCGGAAGACTTCACCGGCGATGGCGACCTGTTCATGCTGCGTGTTCGAGGTGACTCGATGATCGAGCTCGGCATCATGGATGGCGACTTCGTCGTCGCCCGCGCGCAGACCACCGCGAACAACGGCGAGATCGTGATCGCCGGCATCCCCGGCGAAGAGGCAACGGTCAAGACGTACCAGAGCAAGGGTTCCACCGTCACCTTGGTGCCGGCCAACCCCCGCCTGACGCCGATGGTCTTCACCGACGGAGAGGTTCAGATCTTCGGACGGGTCGTCACGGTGATGCGTCGCCTCTGAGGCTGCATGTCGGCCCATGGCTCGCGTCGTGCAGATCCAGTCCCTCGACAATCAGCTGTTCTACTCAGACTGCGGGCACCACCACTGACACGGCCGCTCAATCGGGCGGGCGAGGCGCTGCCCACCCCTGCTCGGCCGGCGGGCGCGGTGGCAACGGCTGTGCCGGCGGCGGCGAGTAGGTCGGCGGAGCCGCAGGTTGCGGAGCCGCAGGTTGCGGAGCCGACGGCACCGTCTGCGGCGAGTAGCCGTACGGCTGCTGTGGCTGGTAGGCGGATACCGCCCCCGGCACGGTCGTCTGTGGGGGCCAGCCAGCTGCACCGGCGCCGGTCGGCTGCCAGTGCGCAGCGGACGGTGCCGATCCGCCCTTCTTGCGCACACCCAGCGCCAACAGCAGACCCCCCAACAGCAGCCCGGCGATCACCGACGCGATTCCGGCGATCCGCATCGTCGCTGCGTCGGCATCCGGGTCGCCGCCGACAGCGATCGCGAAGTCGGCCGCGTCACTCGTGACCGTCAGTCGATACGTGCCGGGCTCAGTGATCTGCACGCGCTGAATCGCCTGGCCCGCGTATGTTCCCGTTGAGTACGAAGGACCGGCGGCCGGCGACATGCTCACTTCCTGATCGGCGGCATCGAGCAAGCTGAGGGCGACCTGCGGCAAGTCGTCGTCGCCGCGGTCGTACGCCGCGGTGTTCGCCGAGCAGTCCCCTTCGCCGATGTCGGCGGAACCCTTCGTCTCCACGTACAGCGTGAACGTGGCACGTTTGTCGAACTGCAGTGTGGTCGTGCAACCAGACGGAGCACGAGCGAACTTCTTCACCGTCTCCTCCTTCGTGGACCCGCTCATCGCGAACAGCACGACACCGGTCAGCAACCCGATGGAGGCGACCGCGATACCGGTGAACAGCAGGCCCTTGCTCCGCTTGGGTGGAGGGGCCGCGACGACCGGCGCAGCACCGTACTGCTGCATCGGCACCGACCCGTAGGGCTGCCCTGGTGGCGGTGCTTGCGGGGGAAACCCCATCGGTGGCTGCGGTTGGTAGGACATCAGTGCACCCCCAGGCGCGTGGCGATGAGTTCGATCCGGTCGTCAGGTTGTACCACGGCGGCACGCACGTTGTGCGCACCGCCGGCCCCGTAGAAGTCGCCGGGACTGACGAGCGCCCCGCCCTCACGGGCGAGCCGCTCGGCGAACTCCCAGCCGTCGTGGGCGTCGAACCACAGATAGAAGCTGCCGGCCGGCATCGGCACGGTGAGGCCGGACCAAGCGGACAACACGTGCGCCAGCCGCTCGAGCCGCCGCCGATAGCGGTCACGCTGGTGCATGACGTGCACGTCGTCGTCCAATGCGGCCACACCGGCCGCCTGCGCCGGGCCGGGCACCATCATCCCGACATGCTTGCGAACCTCCTTGAGGTAGTTCACCAGTTCGGCATCGCCGGCGTAGAAGCCCACACGCACACCGGCAAGGTTCGATCGCTTGGATAGGGAGTGCACCGCAACCACCCCCTCGAGCCCGGAATGCAGGATCGTGCTCGGCGGGCCGTCCCAGGTGAACTCGACATAGCACTCGTCGCTGAACACCGGAACGCGGTTGGACCGACCCCAGGCGGCGGCGGCGGAGAGATCGCTGAGGGCGCCGGTGGGGTTGGAGGGGCTGTTCACCCACAGCATCAGCGCCCGCGCGGCATCGGCCGGGTCGATGGCTGCAAGGTCGATGCTGCCGTCGGCGGCGGCCGGCACGGCCACGGGACGACAGCCGGCCAAGATGGCGCCCATCTCGTACGTCGGGTAGGCGACCGCCGGATAGAGCACGGTGTCGCGTGACGGCGTGCGCAGCTTCAAGTACTGGGGAGTGGTGGCCACGAACTCCTTGGTGCCCACGCAGGCGGCCATCTGCGACAGCGGCACGTCGACACCGAACCGCCGATCGAGCCACGCTCGAATGGCCGCGCGCAGCGGCTCGCTGCCGATGCTGGCCGGGTAGCCTCGCTCGGCCCCGCTGTGGCCAAGAGCGAACAGCACCTCGGCGGGGGGCGGGTCGCACGGCGTACCGATCGAGAGATCGACGACACCTCCGTCGAGCGCCTGGGCGATCGGCACGAGGCGATCGAGTCGATCGTACGGGTATGGAGGAGGGACGAAGCCCGCAGGGTCGTTCATACGGCTCCCATCCTGGCCCACGCGCAACGCTCTCGCCGACTGCGCTACGACGAAGCGACGACGAACTCGGCGAGTCGCCCCGCGGATGCATCGGCCAGGCGGGCACGGACGCGCACTCCGTCGGTGTCGTGGAAGGTGGAGACGACCTCGCCCTCACGGTGGATCGCCGCCAGCACATCGCCGCGCTCATAGGGCACCAGCAGTTCGATCACGGCAGTGAGCGAGCGGAGCCGGTCGCCGAGCGCCTGGAGGAAGCCCTCGATCCCCTCGCCCGTGCGCGCGCTGAGCGCCACGGAGCCCTGGTGCCGCGCCTGGAGATCGGCGGCAACGTCGGGAGCCGCATCGGCCTTGTTGAAGACCAGCAGTTCGGGCACCGCGAGCGCGCCGATCTCGCCCAGCACCTCGCGCACTGCCGTGATCTGGCCCTCGGGGTCGGCCGCGGCGCAGTCGACCACGTGCACGAGGAAGTCGGCCATGCTGGCAACCTCGAGCGTGCTCTTGAACGCCTCGACCAGGCCGTGGGGCAGCCGGCGGACGAAGCCGACGGTGTCGGTGAGCAGCACGGGCTCGCCTCCCGGCAGGGACAGCCGCCGGGTGGTGGGATCGAGCGTGGCGAACAGGCGGTCCTCCACCAGCACGCCGGCCTGCGTGAGCCGGTTCAGCAACGTCGACTTCCCCGCATTGGTGTAACCCACGATCGTGACGGCGGCCAGCCCGCTGCGCCCACGGCTCTTGCGCTGCAACTGGCGGGTGTGCTGCAGTTCGCGCAGATCGCTCTCCAGCTTGGTGATTCGCCGCATGATGCGTCGCCGGTCGACTTCCAGCTTGGTCTCACCGCCACCGAAGCGGCTGCCGACGCCGCCGCGCTGCTGGGAGAGCTTGGCCGTGGCACCACGGCGCAGCCGCGGGAGCCGGTAGCGCAGCAGCGCCAGCTCGACTTGCGCCTTGCCCTCCAGCGTGTGGGCGTTCTGGGCGAAGATGTCGAGGATGACAGCGGTGCGATCGAGGGCTGTACGACCGAGCAGCTTCTCCAGGTTGTACTGCTGAGCGGGGCTGAGCTCGTTGTCGAACACCACCGTGTCGGCGTCGACGGCCAGGCACATGTCGCGTAGCTCCTCGGCCTTGCCCTTGCCGATGTACCAGGTGTGGTCCGGCGAGTCGCGGCGCTGCATCACCCTGCCGGCCTCGTCGGCTCCGGCCGTGTCGACCAGCAGCGAGAGCTCGTCGAGGCCTGCCTCCGTCTCCTCGTCGTTGTGGCCGGGCATCGTCACGCCGACGAGCACGATGCGCTCCCGCTTCGTGCGTTCGATCAGTGTGGCGCCGAGCGCCTCGTTGTAGGGAGAGTTCATGAGGTCACTCGAATGCTTCGATGTCGACGGTGATGGTGGCGATGTAGTGCGCCGGGCCGACGAGCGTGACGCGCTCGTGTGACGGCTGGTGCACTCGTACCCTTGCATCACCGCCGTCCATGTGAACGATGATTTCCTCTGTGGCCGTGGGCACCAGCCCCCACTCACGAGCCGCCCAGGCACTCGCGCAGGCCCCGGTGCCGCACGCTTCGGTGATCCCCGCGCCGCGTTCGTGAACGCGCATCGTGATCGCATGCGACTCCGGTCCGGCCTCGATGACCTCGAGGTTGACGTAGGGCACCACGCCGCCGAGCCGCAGCAGATCGACGGCCGCGACCTCGTCGACCGCGACCACGCTGTGCGGGTTGCCGAGGCTGAGA
>JBAVTH010000108.1:0-8101 GCA_049696035.1 Ilumatobacteraceae bacterium | reverse complement strand
CTGTGCGGCCGCCGGGGTGCCGTTCGCGCCCCGCCACGTGCCGGCGCGGCTCGCGCTCGGCGCTGGTTCGGTGGTCGAGCGGGTCTGGCCGCGGCTGCGCAAGGACGAACCGCCGATCACCAGGTTCCTCGCCGAGCAGCTCGGCACCGCCCATTGGTTCGACCCGCGCCCCGCCCGCGACGACCTCGGGTGGGCGCCGCACGTCTCGCTCGACGAGGGCTTCGAACTGCTGCGCCAGTGGTTCGCTGCCGGTCATGGCAACACTGCCGGAGGCCATGTCGGCTGAGCCCACCGGCGACGGTCCGAGGGTGCCGCTGCGGGATGCGCTGTGGCACGCTGCTCGACATGGCATACGAGACGGTTTCCGGGTATTGCTGGCCGCAGTCGATCGCTGCCGACGGCACGGTGGCGTTCCACCTCTCGTCGGCCGGGGGTCGGCAGGTGCAGGTCGAGGTGGCCCGTGTCGGCGCCCGCCGCGATGTCGTGTGGGCTGGCACCGTTGCCGCCGGCGACCATCCGACACCATCGCGTGCGTGGGAACTGGGCTGCGATTGGCCGGCGGCTCACACGCTCACCGCCGGCCCCGGTTGGCGCTCGGGCTACTACGAGGTGGTGCTCACCATCGACGTCGACGGCAAGCCCCGTCGCGATCACGCGTTCTTCGTCGTGCGTCCGCCTGCGGACTCACCGAACCCGATCCTGCTGCAGCTGGCCACCAACACCTGGTACGCGTACAACGACTTCGGCGGGCACAACCTCTACACCGGCGGCACCATCTCCTCGCTGCAGCGGCCGATGGCGCGCGGCTACCTCTTCAAGCCGCCCGGCGCCGGGCGGCGTGTCACCACCACCCACCCACCCGATCCCGACATGAACACCCACGTCGGCTACCTGCGACATCACCGCCTGTCGCCGTACGCGGGGTCGGCCGGCTGGCCGGATTGGGAGCTGCCGTTCCTGCAGTGGGCGGAGCGAGAGGGCTACGGCATCGACGTGTGCACCAACGCCGATCTGGAGGATCACCCCGAACTGCTGCACGATCGCAAGCTGCTGATGTCGGTGGGGCACGACGAGTACTGGTCGGGGCCGATGCGTGACACGACCGAGGCGTTCATCGCCCGCGGCGGCAACGTGGCGTTCTTCTCGGGCAACACCGCGTTCTGGCAGGTGCGCATGGAGGACCGCGACGGGTCCGGCAACGCGACGCGCATGGTCGGCTACAAGGGCCAGTTCAAGGACGACCCCGTCTACGACACCGAGCGGATGAGCGAGCTCACCAGCATCTGGAGCGATCACCTCATCGGCCGCCCGGAGAACCACATGACAGGCGTCAGCTTCTCCAGAGGTGGGTACCACCGCATCGGCAAGCGGGTCACCAACGGCGCCGGTGGGTACACCATCCACCGTGCCGACCACTGGCTGTTCGACGGCACCGGCTTGGGCTACGGCGACGTGCTGGGCGCGAACTCGACCATCGTGGGATACGAGTGCGACGGTTGCGCGTTCACCACTCGCGACGGGTTGCCGTACCCCACGGGGGAGGACGGCACGCCCGAGACGTTCGTCATCCTCGGCACGGCTCCGGCAGCGCACTTCACCCGCACGACCGCGGCGCGGCCACCGAAGCCCCACGAGCCGGCGGAGGACGAGTTCATCGCCGGCCGCCTGTTCCGCACCCGCGACCCGGCAGCAGTGGAACGCATCGCGCATGGTCACGCCGTGTTGGGCAGCTACACCTCTGCGGCCGGCGGCACGGTCGTGACGGCCGGCTGCACCGACTGGGCGCACGGTCTTGCCGGCCGCGACCCGCAGGTGGAACGCATCACGGCCAACGTGCTCGACCGTCTCGGCTGAGCCGGGTCAGGGCGCCAGCCGCGCGCCGGCCATCGCCGCGGCCTGGGCGAGGATGGCGTCGATCTGTTCGTCGGTGAAGTCGGCCGGCGTGGCGTAGTTGGAGATGTCGAACGCCACGTACCGGTCGGCGAGCAACAGGTAGAGCGTGCTGTGGTAGGTGGAGCAGGCGCCCACGTGATCGACGAAGCAGTCCTGGACGGTCCTGCCGGCGGGGGTGTCGAGCACCCGCGTCAGCTTGTCGGCGATCAGTGTGTCGAACTGGGCCTGGGCATCGGCGGTCAGCTCGAGCGACGCCACCTTGAACGTCACGGATCTGGAGATGTCCGACGCGCTCTTCGACGGAACCGTGCCCTCCCAGCGGCAGTTGGGATTGCCGACGTCGCCGTCGGGTTCGCCGGCGGAGAGGTCCTGTCCGAACAGGCCGCGCAGCTCGACGCCGGTGAACAGGTCGCACATGCCGGTGGCCGCCGAGCCGGTGGCCGCCGAGACGGTGGGTGCCAGCGTCGCCGACGGACCGGCGCCCGGCGAGGAGACGGGGTTCGACGACGAACAGCCGACGACGGCGACCGCCAGCGCGGCATGGAGCAGGAGCGATGCGGCCCAGCGGGTCGGCGACGAGTTGTGGGTTCCGGTGTGATGGTCGCGGCGGCGTCTCATGCGCTTCACATTGCCCGAGCCGATGAGCTCTCGCTACCGGGAGAACTCCCTATTTGTTCGTCGACCACCGACTCGGGTGGTTCGCCGCGCCGCGTCTACGTTGGCTTGCGCATGACCGCGCCCGTCGAACACACCCACCTCGACCCGTTGGTGCACGTCGCCCAACCGGACCACCCCGACCAGATGGCCGATGCGCGTGCCGACGCCGGGCGGGCCATCCGCGACATCGGTCACGCCTTGGTGGGTCACCACGCACCGATCGAGGTGGTGCAACGGGTTGCCGCGACGCTCGACCCGCTGTCGGCGGAGCTGGCGAGCGGCCGTCGCCGTGACCGGGCCGAGGTTCGCCGCGAAGGCGAGTGGGGTGAGCCGCCCGACGACGGCGCCGTGATGACCTCCTATGACGAGCGGCCGGTCTCGGGCAGGGCCAGCCCGTGGGGGCTCGACCTGACGTTGCGCCGCGACGGCGACGAAGCCGTTGCCGCGCTCACGCTCCGGGCGGCACACGAAGGCGCGCCGGGCAGGTGTCATGGCGGCATCGTGGCGGCCCTGTTCGACGATGTCTACGGGTTCGTGCTGAGCATCCTCGCCCAGTCGGCGTTCACCGGTGAACTGAGCGTGCGATACGAGGCGGGGGTGCCGATCGGCGTGCCGCTGGAGTGCCGGGTGCGCCTGAGCGAGCGTTCGGGCCGCAAGCTCCACATGACCGGCGAGCTCTCCGCTGCCGGGCAGGTGCTTGCGCGGTCGAAGGCCACGTTCATCGCCATCGACCCGTCGGCGTTCGGCTCGACCTCAGCCGATGGCACTGGCTGAGAGCGTCACGATTCGGGCGCGATCGCCTCGGCCTTGTGCGGTGAGCGCCACAAGCGCGAGCCGAGGGTGCCCACCAGCACCGCCAGCGGGAAAGCGGCGGCGATGACGACGCTGCGCCAGTGGTGGATGCCATCGAACACATCGGGCCACCGGTCGGATTGCATCGCGTAGCGGGCCACCAGCCCGACCAGCACCCAGCCGGCGACGGCCAGCACCCCGGCCAGTGAGACCGCCTTGGCCCACCGCGGCGACTTGCGCACGACGAACAGGGCGATCCCGAACGCGACCGCCAGCACGGCGGCGCCACCCCAGTGCAGCCAGGGCTTCCACCCAGGGTGGTCGGCGGAGTGGAACAACGTGATGGCGTCGCTGCGATCGATGGTGGCGACGACCACGAGCAGCACCACGAAGCCGACCGCACCGATCGCTCTGCCGATGCCGACGAACACCGCGACCACCGCGACCAACGCGGCAAGCAAGTACCAGCCGACGACCAGCGCGCCGGTGGGTACGTCCGCTCCCAAGAGGCGAGCGCCGACGATGCCGCCGCCGACGGCGAGCAGCATGTACAGCACGCCTGCCCCGGCGCGGGTGCCGGCGAGGAAGCTCTCGGCGATGACGTCGATCCAGCCGAATGCCCGCCGCGCGACTTGGGCCACTCGCCGCACCGGGCCGATCTTGTTCGACGTGCCGGCGAGCACGGAGGAGCCGACACCGGCGACGCCCAAGGTGGTGCGGCCGAACGCGTCGCTGTGCTGTTCCTCGGCGACGCGTTCGCTCCCCACCGCGCACTTGCGGACGAGCGCGTCGGTGGCCGACGGAGTGAGCCCGGCAGGGCTGGCCAGCTCCTTGCGCACCGAACGTACGAAGGCCACCGCGGCCGCGTCGGTGTTGGCGCCCTCGACGCCGGATTGTTCGATCGCGTCGGCCAGCGTCGGCAGCTCCTCGACGGCGGCCAGCCGGACGAGCGCGGTCGCGATCAGTCGGGTGGTGTTCGGCAGTCTCCGTACTCCGCTTCCCGAGGTGCTGTCGAGGAAGCCCAGTTCGGTGCCCAACGCGCTGGCGACGGTCGATTCCGTGTACAGCTCCTCGCCGCCGGGTGTCGCGGCGAGCAACTGCTGGATCGCGTGCGCGCAGCTGGCCGCATCGGCGAAGCGTCGCCGCAGGCGACCGGGGGTCACCAGCATCTCGGCGACGTTCACGGCGCCGTCGAAGCGGCCCCACATCCAGTCGTTCGCCCGCCACGAGGTCTTGAGGAACGCGCCGAAGTGCCCGACGGAGAGGCCGCGCACCTTCTGCTCGGCGGTACGGCCGGGGTCGAGCGGGCAGCGGGTGTCGGCGGCCACCTGCACGAGTTGGATGCGGGAGCGATCGGTGGGCTCGTCGTCGGCCAGGTCGCGTACGACGAACAGCGCAACCAGGCGGCGGCCGATGATCTCCTTGCCGTCGATGGCCGCGTCGTCGGCGTCGGGGTCGCCGGCCACCACCGACGCGACGAGGCGGCGCAGCACTCCGGCAGCGGACGAGCTGCCGGC
Organism: Ilumatobacteraceae bacterium; assembly: GCA_049696035.1. Taxonomy (GTDB): domain Bacteria; phylum Actinomycetota; class Acidimicrobiia; order Acidimicrobiales; family Ilumatobacteraceae; genus UBA668. The sequence continues at coordinate 3,242 of JBAVTH010000108.1, read as the reverse complement.
TGCATCCCAGCGGTCGGCCTCGTCGGCAGCGCTGCGACACGCAGGGGCGGCGGCAATCGCGGCCGCGACGATCGTGTCGAAGACGCTCGCCAAGGCCGTGGTGAAGCTCACCTTCGAGCCCGCGCCCACGGGGACCTTGGTTGCCTCCGCGAAGCCATCGAATGCGTTCTTGGCCCATGTGCCCAGCCCGATTGCCGGCGCGGCGGCAACGACCGACTGCCAGTACGCGGCCTCGATGAGCTGCAACTGGTCGAGCACGCGACGGCTGTCCTGCAGCTTCGTGCGGACCTTCGTGAGATCTTCGGCCGTCGCAGCGGCAGGGCCTGCACTTGTCGCGGGGGGAATCGGGAGGATCTCGAACGCACGGTTGACCAGGTCGCCGACAGTCGCCCACGCGTCGGCGACGGCGCGAGTGCCGTAGGCGAACTCGGTGGGCAGCGGCCCCTCGGCGAGGAAGCTGCCACTGAGGAAGTTGGCCTTGCCGCGGGCCAAGCGCAGGGCGTTGGCCGCCGACTCCCAGGACCGTGAATCGGTGACGGTGGGTGTGATCGGGTCGTCGAAGGTGCGGCCGATGCGGGCCAGATGAGCGGCGACGACACGGTCGGAGTGGCTGATTCCTTCCCTTCGCAACCAGATCGAGTAGATGCTGCCGGCGGTGGTGACGAGGTCAATCGTGACGTCGGTACTGCCGTCGGAGATGCCGAGCAGCAACGACTCGCGCAGCTTCCGGCGGAGACCGAAGCGGCGGTTGTACTCGCCGATCTCGGCCAGATCCGCGGCCAACGACTCCTGGCGCGGTACGCCGACCACGGAGGCGAAGACCACGCTCGCGATGCCGGGCATCGCCTCGCGCTCGGCGGGGTCGGGCGCCGCCGGGTTGCCCGGGTCGGGGTTCACGTAGACCAACACTCGATCACCCGGTTTGGCGAACCGGTGACGTTCGATCATGCCCAACGCCGGCGCGATCGGCTTGTTCATCAGGACCCCGCCGTCGACGACCCACATCGGCCGATCGAGCCCGACCACGTCGGCCATGTCGACCTCCTTCGCCGTGGCCGCGGTGGTGGCGCCGATGTGCACGTACGACGGCTCGAACGCACCGGGGAAGGAGGCGGTGCTACGCGCGGCCTTGGCCATCTGCCGGGCACGAAGATCGGCGGTCGATCGGTCGCGCAACATCTCGCCGGTGAAGTGGAACTGGGCGCGGTGGCGCGGGTCGACGATCGCGTTGCCGATGCTGTCGGTCAGCCCGGTGGCGATCGGCTGCAGTGTGGTGGTGGTGAGCACGAGCTCGAGATCGGGTCGCCCCGGCGGCGGGGCAACCGGTGGCTCCGCCATCCACAGCTGCAGCACGCGCTCCGTTGCGGCGAGCAGCACGCCGTCGCCCTGCAGCAGCGACGGCGGGTCCTGCTCGCGCCGGTCGCGCAGCAGTGTGCTGAACGAGCCTGCGGTCAGCCAGACGTCGCGCAGATCGTTGAAGCGTGATGCGGGCAGGTCGCGGGTGATCGCGGCGCCGAGGAACACGGAGTTCAACCCACCGGCGCTCGCGCCGGTCAGCGAGTCGATGCAGATGTCGGTGTCGAGCATCCGGCACAGCGGCCCGTACAGCCCTTCACCCCGCGACGCGCGGTAGACCTCACCGACGACACCACCCATCCACACGGCCAGGCTGACGCCACCGTTCATGGCCAGCGTGACGCGCAGCTCGCGTCCAGCTGTATCGCGGGCGGGTGGTTCCTGCAGGGAAGCAAGCTCGGTCATCTCGACTCCCGTTCCGAGTCAGCGAGGCACTCGTCACAGTACTCGTCACCGGCGGCGCTTGACAGGGGGAACTGGGCCGGTCACGCTCGTGGCATCCGCATGGGTTGGGAGGTCCACCGTGGATGCCACCGGACTGTTCGAAGCCGTACTGCACCGCCTTGTCGAGGTCGACGCGGGTGCGCTGCGCCGGGCGACGTGGGCCGTCGTCGACGATGTGGCCGAGATCGCGTCCCGACTGGCAGCAGGTGACGATCCTTCGCCACTGGTCGTGGCGGCGGGCCCTGCCACTGGGGCACGAGCGGCTGTTCCCGCGTGGGCCGAGCCGTTGTGGAACGGCCCGGCGGTCGTCCGCATCGGTGTCGCCGGCGGCGGCGATGACGCTGCCGACAGCAGCGGGGGCATGTCGTCGGCGGCGCTGAGCGCGGCCGCCGGTCGCCCGCTGGCCGTTCACCGGACGATCCGCGCCCACCGGCGCGGCTGGGGCTGGCCGTTGCGCATCGGGGTGCGAAGCGAGCGAGCTGCTGCGCTCCTCGCGGAGATCGAGTCACTCGCTTACCTGCGGCCGTTGTTCGTCGCCGCGGAGGTGGTTGCCGGCGCTGCCGAGGCGGTCGATGTCGATGTGCTGATCGTGGAACGCGACGACCTGCCGTTCGAGCACGGGGCGATGGTGGCGAATGCAGTGTTCGTGCTCGGTGCCGGCACCGTCACTCGTGAGACGCTGGGGTTCTGCACGGGGTGGTTGGGTGCGGCGGCCGTGGTGGCGGTGCCGTCGAGCGATGTCACCTGGTTCGAGGACCTGCTGCGCGGGTTGTCGCACAACCAGCCCTTCGACGTCGCCGTCGGGGGAGCGATCGGCGATGCGCTGCTGTACGCCGACACGTCCTGGCTCGCGCTCACCTCACTGCGTGAGTTGGCCGCGAGGTGGCGCAACTCGATCCTTCCGAGCGCCGTCGACGTCGCGCTCGACGTGCCCGACTCCTTGCATCGTTGCGGCGTCAGCGCCGACCAACTGCTCATCGATCAGCTGGCGGATGCAATGGTCGAACTCACGGGTCGACAGTCGTACTCCAGTGAGATGGAGTTGGCGACGGCACAGGCCGATGTCTCGACCGCGGCGGCGGCGCGCGGCCAGACCGGCATGCGGCTCGTCGATCAAGACGTCGAAGCCGCTCCCGAGGAACCGGTTGCCGAGGAGCCGGTTGCCGAGGAGCCGGGGCCGCTCGACCATCTCGACCTCGACGCCATTCGCGACCTCGATGTCATTCGCGAGATCCAGATCGATCTCGACGACATCGATTGGCTCGTCCGTGACGACACATCCGTGGTGTGGGGCGGAGGCGGCGGCGGCGGGGGCGAGGAGGACATGGCCGAACCGCCGATGGTCGACGAGCGTCCGCCGTTGGGTGGTGACCTCGATCATTCGCCGCCTCCCTCGCACCCTCGTCGGAGGCTGCCCGGCGCGGGCCGGCCCATGGGTCGTC
>JBAVTH010000107.1:0-2487 GCA_049696035.1 Ilumatobacteraceae bacterium | reverse complement strand
GTCATCTCCCATCCGGAGACGTTCGGCACGTTCCTCATCGATGCCGCGGCCGGCGGTGGCGGGTTCGAGGAGCTCGCCGGTGCCGCCGGCGATGCCCTTGCCGCGCTCGCCGGAGTGATCCGCGACGCCACCTCCGCCGCCCTCAGCGCGTTCGGCGACCGCTTCAACCCCAGCTTCACCGTCAAGGGCGCGCTGCAGCCGACCCTGCTCGGCATGCCGCTGGGCTCGCCGGTCGCCGGTGGTGAGCTGTTCATCGACCGTCACGGGCTGTTCCTGTCGGTGAAGGGCAGTCTCGTGCAAATCGGCCAGTCGACGATGGGGCTGATGTTCCCACCGTTCGCGCCGGTCATCGACGCTGCGCTCACGGTGGCGACGTTGGGCATCAGCGACGAGATCGAGATGGGTGCCCGGCTGCCGTTCGGCGGCATCATCGATTCGTTGATCGGTGGCGGCGACCTGCCCACGTTCCAGCCGCTCGACCCGAACTGGGCCGTGACGTTCACCGGCTCGATCTCCGTGCTCGGCTTCGAAGGCGCCGAGCTCTCCGGCATCGCTTTCCTCGGCGGGCAGGAGACCTTCCTCAACAGCCGAGTCCAGAAGCTCTACGAACAGCCGCCGGGCACACCCGTCAATCAGAATCTGATCCCGATCACCACCAAGGAGCACTTCGACCAGCTCGTCCGCCACGGTGGCATCCTGATCACCGCGTCGCTGCGGGTGCCCCGCCTGATCACCCAGCCGGCCGAGCAGCTGAAGGCCTTCCCGCCGCCGCCGGAGAACCCGCTCGACTACCTGGCCTGGCTCGACGACGTTGCCAGGACCGCGACACAGACCGACACGCCGGCGCGCATCCAGTACTTCATCCCCGGCATCTCGGGTGTCACCGACGGCGATTCGGCCGTCGAGTGGGCGAAGGCGTTGTACCTCGAAGGTGTCTGGGACGGCGACCTGCTGGGTCTCGACCTCGGCCAGGCGACGATGGCGCTCACGCCCGCCGGCCTCGAGGTGAAGGGCAAGTTCCCGCTCGCAGGGGTCGAGGCCACGGCCACGCTCAACACCGCGCTGCTCGACGGCGGCGCCAGGCTGCCCAGCGCCGGCATCGACATCAGCCTCGACACGGCCCGCATCACGGCGGCCCTGCAGCAGCTCGGCGTCCCGAGCTCGTTCCAGCTGCCCGCGAACGCGACGGGTGGCTTCCGGGCCTTCACCCCGGGGTTCGACCCCCAGTCGTCGGATCCGTTCCGGCGCAACGGCGGCATCGAGGTGTCGGCGCAGCTTGGCTCGCCCGGCCTCATCGGCAGCGTCGGCTTCTCGTTCGCGGTCACCCCGCGAGCCGGTGGCGTCGACGTGCACGGCACTGCGTTCGCCAACCGGGTCGGCCCCGTCGCCGGCGTCACGATCAACAACGCCACCATCGACCTCGACATCGTCGGCGGCGTCGTCACCGTCGGAATTGCCGGCAGCGCCAACGTGCTCGGCGCCACTGCCACGGTGAACGGTCAACTGGCCGGCGACCTCACCGGTTCGCTCACGTTCACCTTCGCCAGCGGCGCATCCGCTCGAATGGACCTGGCGGGCGCGGCCGTGACCGGCACTGCCACGCTGACGCTCACACGGGTCAACGGTGTGCTGCGCGGCTCGCTGGCGGTCCGCGGCAGCGCCACGCTGCCCTCCTGGCTCGCCACCGCATCCGGCCGTACGACCCTCACCGTCGCCGGCTGCGTGGACACGGCGGGCGACATGGAGGTGGCCATCAGCGTGCCGGCGCTCGCGTTCGGCCCGGACAAGCTGGTCCGCATCGGGAAGGCCCCCGGCACGGTGACGTTGCCGCCCAGTACGGCCGGGTGCGCGCTGCCGCTCCCGGCGCTGCCCGCCTCCGCCGACGGGCCGCTGTTCCGCCTGCGCAAGGTCGGTAACGCCGTCACCTCCGTGGTGAACGGTTCCCTGGAGTTCACCGCTGCCGGCACATCCATCGCCGGGCTCACCGTCGCCGGATCGTTCGACACCGGCACCGGCACGGCGAGCCTCGCCGTCGGGTTCACCGCCGGCAAGATGGCCCTCGGCGGTTTCGACATCGGTGGCTCCGGCACGGGACAGGGCGCGAGCGCTTCCGGCACGGTCACCATCGCCCCGGGCACCTTCTCGATGACGGTCGACGGCCGGCTCACCATCCCCGGTCTGCTCACCAACGCCGTCGTCACCGGCGCCGCCGACCAGCGTGGCATCAGCCACCTCGGCGTGTCGGTGGGCTCGCTGAACCTGTCGCCGCTGACCATCTCCAATGCCTCGCTGGCGATCGACCGGACGATCCCGCTGAACGGCCCTGCCGTGTACCGGCTGACCGCCGGCGCCGATGCAGACTTCACCGGCATCGGCTCGATGCGCATCGACGGCACGCTCGACTCGGCGGGCAACGGCAGCCTCGCGGTCGCCGTGCCCTCGCTGACGATCGGCAGGGCGCAGATCACCAACGGGGCGTTCGCGATC
>JBAVTH010000106.1:0-4008 GCA_049696035.1 Ilumatobacteraceae bacterium | reverse complement strand
CACCGGCCCCGCGTTCGCCGCTGCCGCCGTGGGCAGCGTGGCGTACATCGCCGTCTTCATCGCGATCGGCTGCATCACGCGCCGCACCGCCGTCTGGTCGCTCGCGTTCGTGTTCCTCGTAGAGCGGCTCCTCGGCGCGGCGCTCACCGGTATCGCTCAGTTGTCACCCACCTGGGAGTCGCGGGCGGTCTTCGTCGGCCTGCTCGACGACCCGCCCGTGCGGCTCGTTCGCGCGGGCATCCCAGAGGGCTCCGGCGCCATCGGCCGGCTGCTGATCGTGACGTTGGTCGCGCTCGCGCTGGCGAACTGGCGCATGCGTCACATGCGCCTCGCCGGCGCCGCCGACTGACCTTGCTCAGGCCCGGATTGGGGCGATGACCTGTTCGGCGAAGCGCAGGATGGGCTCGGTGTCCTTGGGGTTGCCGAAGTCCATCACGAAGTGCTGCACACCGAGGTCTGCAAGGTGGCCGAGCTGCTCGACCAACTTGGCACTGTCCGCGTCGGTCTCCGGCAGTGGATGCTCGATGGTGGTGCTGACCTCGATGCCCGACGGCTCGCGGCCCGCTGCGGAGGCGGCCGCATGGACGATGCCCAGCTTGCGGTTCCAGCTCTCGTCGGAGCGGTAGAAGCTGTTCCACATGTCGGCCAGGCGCCCCACCATCGGCAGGCCGATCTGCTCGCCGGACGCCCCGATGCAGATGCGCGGCACCGGGTTCGGCAGCGGCGGCGCCGAGGCGCCGGCGATCTGGAAGTAGGTGCCCTCGTACGACGGCTCGGCCTCGGTCCACATCAGGCGGCAGATCGTGATCACCTCCTCCAGCTGGGCGAAGCGCACGGACGGCTTGGGGAAGTCGTAGCCGTACGCGGCGTACTCGTCCTCTCGCCAGCCGGCCCCGATGCCGAGGATGAACCGGCCGCCCGACAGCACCTGCAGCGTGGCGGCCATCTTGGCGGTGAGCGCCGGCGGACGGTAGCCGTGGCCGAGCACGTGGTGACACAGCTCGACGTCGGGGTGGCGGGCGGCCAGCCACGTGAGCGTGGTCCAGGCTTCGAGGAACGGGTCGGTCTTCGCATCGAAGCCGTAGAAGTGGTCGGCGATCCACAGCGAATCGAAGTGGGTCAACGCTGTGGGCAGGATGTGCTGGTCCTGCCATGCGGCGATCGGCTGGTAGTCGCTCCAGCGGTTGCCGATGACGGGGGAGAGCCAACCGAACTTCAGAGTGCGCGACATGCGCACATCTTCACACGGTCACTTCTCGAGAGCTGCCTTCACCCGCTGGAGGGTGCGCTGCATGCCCTTGGTCATCATGCGCGGGCGGAAGAGGATCTTGTCGTAGACGAACCCCTGCAAGCCCTTGGCCTCGTAGCTGAACGATTCGGTCACCTTGGTGCCGCTGCCGGCAGCCTCGAACGCGTAGCACCACGTCGTGTAGCCCTCGGCGACGAACTCGAAGCAGCTGCCGGGCTCGCAGGCGGTGACCTCGGAGGTGGTGGTCCACCGCTTCATGGTGCGGCCGGCCACCTTGGCCACGTTGTCGCCCTCGAACTTGGCACCGATGGCCGGGCCGGTGGCGCCACCCACCCACCTGCCGGCGATGCACTCGGGGCTCCAGTCGCCCATGCGGGTGATGTCGGCGATGGCCGCCCACACGTCGGCGGGCGGGCGGTTGATGGTGATGCTGGCGGACCCTGTGCTCATGCGCCTCAGGCTACGTCGGCGTACAGCGGCGCCGTCTCCACGGGTGCGTTGATGCATCCGCCCAGCAGCCCGGCGAGACCGGGTTCGAAGCGATCGACCGACGACGGCAGCAGCACGCGGCGCACGGGCTCGGTGGCCGCGATGTCGGCGAGCTCGGCGGCGGCGCTGGGGCCGGAGGCGGTCATCGCCACCAGCTGGTGCGGGGCGAGTGACACACGAGGTGCGACCTGGTCGAGGTACTGCCAGCCGGCGGTGGACATGTCGATCTCCTCGGCGTTGGCGAAGTCGCGAAGCGCGCGAGAGGCGGGGCCGCTGAGCAGCACCAGCAAGGTGACGTGATCGTCGTCGCCGTCGAGCAGTTCGAGGGCGCTCTCGCCGTCGGCGGAGGTGGGGTCCAGCAACACCAAGGTGGTGGGCGTGGCCATGGCGTCGTCGGGCGTGGCGATGCCGGCGGGGGAAGTCGTTCGGGTGTCGATCTCAGGGGTGATGGCCATGGGGGCCGTCCTCTCAGCGAGCGGTCAACTACACCGTACGGAGCGAACGTGTCGTGCGGATGAACACCGGATCACAATGGCGTAGTTTCGGCGTGGCAGGTGTCACGCGAAGGCGCAGAACTCGTTGCCCTCGGGGTCGGCCAAGACCCACCAATCGATCTCGCTGTCGCGTGTGCGGAGCAGCGTGGCGCCAGCGTCGACGAGATCGTCGATGCTCGCATCGGCCAGCTTGACGTCCCAGTGCACGCGATTCTTCACGGTCTTGGGCTCGGGCACCGGGTTGAACACCCAGAACAGGAACGGGAAGCCCGCAGCACCCTCGACCCACGCGAAGTCGGTGCCCGGCCGAGTGCCGACCGTGCCGCCTGTTCGCTCCGCCCACCATGCCGCGATGGCGCCCGGGTTCTCGGCGTCGACCACCAGTTCGAACGGACCGGTCGGTGCATCCGGGTACAAGGGGTGCGGGCCGAACACGCAGAACGCAACGCCGTCGGGATCGTTGAGCACGTACCAGTGGCGGTCGTCGCCGGGCTCCGACACGAGCCGTGCGCCGGCCGCGATCAGCGGCACAGGGTCGCCACCGGCGACCCGCAGATCGAGATGCACGCGGCTCTTGCCGGCGGGTGCCTCGGGCACGACGTTGACCCAGATCGTGCGTTCCTTCGAGCCGCCCATCGGTGGCTCCAGGTGGAAGTCGCCGCTCTCGTGCTGCACCACCGGCTGCTGCAGCGCACTGCCCCAGAACCGGGCCACGGCCTCCGGCCGGCCACCACCTGCGGTGACATCGATGCAGAGGTCCTTGAACGCAACGTCGGGCATGTGCGTGAAGCTAGCGCCGCCGCGTCGCGTGCTTCGACTGCGGCGCCCCGGCTCCTGTTCGGTGGGTCGCGGCTGGCACACTCGCAACCGACGGCTGCAACTCGACGACGGCTTGTGGCCAAGGGGGCACTGGTGAGCACGGATCTCGAACCCGACGCACTGCGCGAGAAGTACCGGCACGAGCGCGACAAGCGGCTGCGAGCCGATGCGAACGAGCAGTACGTGGAGATGACCGGCCAGTTCGCGCACTACCTCGACGACCCCTACGTCGCAGTTCAAGAACGCCCGGCGCTGCACGACGAGGTGGAGGTGGCCATCATCGGCGGAGGTTTCGGTGGGCTGCTCGTCGGCGCCCGCCTGCGGGAGGCGGGCATCGAGGACCTGCGCGTGATCGAGAAGGGCGGTGATGTCGGCGGCACCTGGTACTGGAACCGCTACCCGGGGGCAGCGTGCGATGTGGAGAGCTACGTCTACCTGCCGCTGCTGGAGGAGATCGGCTACGTCCCGCGCAGCAAGTACACGCCGGCGCCGGAGATCCTCGAGCACAGCCGCAACATCGCCCGCCACTTCCGGCTCTACGACAACGCGTGCCTGTCCACCGAGGTCACCGACATGACGTGGGACGACGCCGACCGTCGGTGGGTCATCTCCACCAACCGCGGTGACCGCATGCGCGCTCGTTTCGTGGTGATGGCCAACGGCCCGCTGCACCGCCCGAAGCTGCCGGGCATCCCCGGCGTGGAATCGTTCGCCGGCCACTCCTTCCACACCAGCCGCTGGGACTACGACTACACCGGCGGGAGCTCCACCGGCGGCCTCGACGGCCTGCGTGACAAGGTGGTGGGCATCATCGGCACCGGTGCCACGGCGGTGCAGTGCGTGCCCCACCTCGGCAAATCGGCGAAGCACCTGTACGTGTTCCAGCGCACGCCGTCGTCGATCGACGTGCGCGACGACCGGCCCACAGACCCCGAGTGGGAAGCGAGCCTGCAGCCC
>JBAVTH010000105.1:0-3074 GCA_049696035.1 Ilumatobacteraceae bacterium | reverse complement strand
GCCGTCCTCATCGAGCGTCATCGACACGAAACGCCACGCCGAGCCGGCTGCCTTCTCGGCGACGAGTGCTGCCTTGCCGACGAAGTCCGGCTTGTTCAGATCGACGAAGCGGTCGAGCGAGGTGTCGAACGGCGAGTAGCCGATCTCCATGTCCTGCTTCCAGCCGCGGTAGCCCTTGTCGAGGCGCAGGCTGTCGACCGCGTAGATGCCGAAGTCGCGGATGCCGAACTGCTCGCCGGCCGCCCAGATCGCTTCGTACAGCGGCACCAGCTGAGCGTTGGTGGCATGCAGTTCCCAGCCGAGCTCGCCGACGTAGTTGACGCGCAGGGCGCGCACCGGGCCGACGGCGGTGTCGATGTCGCGGGCCGACAGCCACGGGAACGAGGCGTTGTCGAGCGGGCTGGAGGTGACCTGTGCGAGCACCTCGCGCGAGCGTGGTCCGACGACGATCAGCGAGCCGCGATCGGCGGTGACGTTGGTGATGGTGACCGAACCGTCGGCGGGCAGCGCTGCCTCCAGCACGTCGAGGTCGTGCCACTCGGAGCTGGCGGCGCCGACCGCGTAGAACAGGTCGTTGCCAGTAGCGGCGTCGGCGAGGCGAGTGACCGTCAGCTCGCTGAGCACCTTGCCGTCGGGCAACAGCGCGTAGCACAGGCCGACGCGACCGAGCTTGGGCAGCTTCGTGCACAGCAGGTGATCGAGGTAGGCCTCGGCGCCGGGGCCGCTGATCTCGAACTTGCTGAAGCCCGGCAGGTCGAGCACGCCGACGCTGTTGCGGACTGCGGCGCATTCCTCGCCCACCGGGCCACGCCACGCCTGGGTGCGGAAGAACGAGTAGTCGTCGGTGGGCACCTGACCGGAAGCGTCGAACCAGGTGGGGCGCTCCCACCCGCCGCGGGCGCCGAAGTGGGCGCCCTTCGCCTTCAGCGTGTCGTACAGCGGCGAGGTGTAGCCGGGCCGACCGGCGGGCCACTCCTTGTTCGGGAAGCCCATCGCGTACTCGTGCTGGTAGAGCTCCTTCGCCTTCTCGATCGTGTACTCGGTGGTGGCGTAGGCCTTGTAGCGGCGCCGGTCCCAGCCCCACACGTCGAAGCTCGGTCGGCCTTCCAGCACCCACTCGGCGGTGACCAGGCCGGCGCCGCCGCCCTGGGCGATGCCGAAGCTGAACGTGTTGCAGTGGAAGAAGTTGCGCAGCCCGCGCTCGGGGCCGAGGTAGGGGTAACCGTCGGGGGCGTAGGGGATGGGGCCGTTGACGACGCGGGCGATACCGGCCTCGCCGAGCACCGGCACACGCTCGCCGGCGTCGAGGATCTGCGTCTCCAGCCGCTCGAGGTCTTCGCTCCACAGCATGTTGGCGAACTCTTCGGGAATGCCGTCGAGCCACATGGCGGTCGACTTCCACTCGTATGGCCCGAGGATGTAGCTGTTGCGTTCCTGACGCAGGTAGTAGCTGGTGTCGGGGTCGCGCAGCAGCGGCAGCGGGGTCTCGCGAGCGGCGAGCTCGGGGATCTCGTCGGTGACGTAGTACTGGTGGCTCATCTGGGCGATCGGGTGGTGGCGGCCGAGCAGGGCCATCACCTCGCCGGCGCGGTAGCCGGCGGCGTTGACCACGATCTCGCAGTCGATGAGGTGCTGCTCGCCGTCCTTCGTGCGGCTGGTGACGGTCCAGTGGCTGTTCGCATGCTGCTGCAGCGCGACCACGCGTTCGTAGCGGCGGATGCGGCCGCCCATCGCGCGGGTACGAGTGGCGAGTGCCTGGGTGACCTGCGAGGGGTCGATGTCGCCGTCGAGCGGATCCCACAGTGCACCGACCAGGTCGTGCGTCTCGACCAGCGGGTAGATCTCCTGCAGCTGCGCCGGGGTGAGCATGTCGTAGCCCATGCCCTGGGCGTTGGCCATCGAGGTGACGTGGCGGAACTCGGCGATGCGCTCCTGGCTGTGCGCCAGGCGGACCGAGCCGGTGACGTGGTAGTTGATGGGGAACTCTTCGGAGAGCTCGCGGTACAGCTGGGCGGTGTAGCTCTGCGCCTTCATCGCGCTCCACGACGTGCTGTACGTGGGGACGTTGCCGGCGGCGTGCCAGGTGGAACCCGAGGTGAGCTCGTCGCGTTCCAGCAGCAGCACGTCGGTGCAACCCATGAGGGCCAGGTGGTAGGCGGTGCTGACGCCCGCGATGCCACCACCGATGACGACGACTCTCGCTTGCTCGTTCATTGCTTCCCCTCCGGCTGCTCGACGGCGTCCCGGCTCTCGGCACGACGTCGTTGTGTAAAGATAGACGAAATTACACAAGCCGGTGACACGCATCGGTGAAGATCGCCGGAGGCCCTCATGCCCGAACTGCCCAGCAACGCACGCGTCGTCATCGTCGGCGGCGGCATCGTCGGCTGCAGCGTCGCCTACCACCTGGCACTGCGTGGCGTCACCGATGTGGTGCTGCTGGAACGCAAGCAGCTCACCTGCGGCACCACCTGGCACGCGGCTGGCCTCGTCGGCCAGCTGCGGGCCACGCACAACCTCACGCGGCTGGCGCAGTACACCACCAACCTGTTCGCCACGCTGGAGGAGGAGACCTGTCAGGCAACCGGCTTTCGGGCGCGTGGCTCGGTCAGCGTGGCGCCGAACGAAGAGCGCTTCGAGGAGCTCAAGCGCGGCGCCTCGATGGCCCGCGTGTTCGGGCTGCAGGTCGACATCATCGACCGCGATCGCATCAAGGAGCTGGTGCCGCTGGCCCGCGTCGACGACCTGGTGGGTGGCGTGCACCTGCCCAACGACGGCATCACCAACCCGATCGACACCACGCAGGCGCTGGCGAAGGGTGCGCGTGCACGCGGCGTGCGCATCCAGGAGAACGTGAAGGTCAACCGCATCGTCACCGAGGGCGGCCGAGCGGTCGGTGTGGAGTACGAGATGGACGGGCAGATCGGCGAGATCCGCGCCGACGCGATCGTCAATGCAGCCGGCATGTGGGGCCGCGAACTCGGCGATCAGGTCGGAGCGGTCGTGCCGCTGCACGCTGCGGAGCACTTCTACATCGTCACCGAAGGGGTGGAGGGCATCTCGCCCGACATGCC
>JBAVTH010000104.1:0-34305 GCA_049696035.1 Ilumatobacteraceae bacterium | reverse complement strand
GGCGTCGACGAGGGCCGTGAACAGGGCTTGCTGTTGGGCGTCGGTGGCGGCGGTGTCCTCCGGGTGCCACTGGGTGGCCACCACCCAGGCGTCGCCGTCGAGCTCGACGGCGTGCACGATGCCGTCGGCGCTGTTGCCGACCACCACGAGCCCGTCGGCCACACGATCGAGCGCCTGATGGTGGACGCAATGGCCGGCGAGCACGACGTCGCTGCCGATCGCCTTCGCCATCCGCGAGCCGGGCTCCAGCACGACCTCGTGGTGGGCGAACCAGTGCGCCTCGGTGCCGATGTCTTGCTGCAAGGTGCCGCCCATGGCGACGTTGAGCACCTGCATGCCACGACAGATCGCGAGCATCGGCACCTCCAGCTCGAGCGCCGCGCGCACTACCGCCAGCTCGACGTCGTCGTGCTCGGCCACGATGCCGTACAGCTGCTCGGCGGTGGCCTCCTGGCCATAATGACGTGGGTCGACGTCGCCGCCGCCGTGAAGGACCACGGCGTCGACCTGGCGCAGCAGGTCGGGGATGTCGGCGATGAGCGACGGGATCGGCGGCAGCATCAACGGCATGCCGTCGGCCCTGGCCACTGCTTCGAAGTAGCGGCGGCCGGCGGCGAACGGCTCGCCGCGCACGCCCTTGGCCTCGGTGGCCAGACGGCCGACGATCAGTACCAGCGGGTTCACCGAGCCATCCTAAATGGCGTTCGGCAGGCCGGCGCGGGGATCGCGATTCAGCAGTCGCCCTCGAGGTCGTGCGGGTTGTCGCCTGCCTCCATCCACCGGACGCTCACACCGGCGGGATCAGGGTTGGACGCGACGATGTTGCCGAAGTCGTCGTACGACGAGAACGGAGCGCCGCTGGAGACCAGGACCAGGAAGATGCCGTCGATCGAGCCGCTCGTCTCGGTGTAGCAACCGGCGCTGCCGGGCTGGAGCATTGCCGGGAACTCGCTCCACAGCGAGCCGCCGGTCACCCCCGACGTGGAGAGCAGGGTCGTGCCCGTGTAGTACCAGCCGACGAAGCGCAGGCCTGTCGGATCGGCGCCACCGAACGCGAGGCACACGTGATCGCTGCCGCCGTCGGCCCAGCAGGCGAGACGGGCGAAGGGCGACGTGAACCCCCGTGAGCCGTCGGCGGTCTGGAAGCCGTACTCGGCGGCGACCGGGAACTCAGCGGCCTCATCGGTCTCCGCTTCCAGGCTCGCGCTCAGGCCGGCAGCGACGGCGGCGTAGGGAGTGCCGAAGTCGAAGCTGCCGATGCCATCGCCTCGCAAGGTGACCGGCAGCGGCGCTGCCGTGGTGGGCGGTGCTGTGGTGGCGGCCACCGTCGAGGGCGCAGCGATGGTGACCGTGGTGGCGGGCGAGGTCGTCGAGGGGATCGGGTCGGAGGTGGTCGGAACCGAGGAGGTGGATGTCGCCGCCGGCGCATCGGGCGCCGGGGTGGACGGGTCGGCGCCAGAGATGCGTGCCGAGCTGGCACAACCACTCGCCAGCAGCACGGCGGCTGCGCCCGCCAGCGCCAGGCGGCCGGCGGCATTGAACCCGGGGTGGTGGTGGGTGTTGTTCATCGCGAGTCCTTCGTGGGTGCGGCCGACGGCGGGTGGCCGCAGCGGAGCGTCACGCAGGAGAGCACCGCGCGGCGCAGCCCTGTCACTTTTTACGAGCGCGGGCGAGGGCGCCGCCTCGTCAACCGGCTGCAGCAGCGCCAGCAGCGGCCCGCCGGACCAGCTCGTCGTACATCGCCTGTTGATGAGGGGCCCGCGAGGCCGTGTCCTCCGGATGCCACTGGGCGCCGACGATCCAGGTGGCGGATGGCAGCTCGACGGCCTCCAGCTGGCCGTCCTCGGCCCATCCGCAGGCGACCAGCGGCTCGGCGAGGCGTTCGATGCCCTGATGGTGCACGGAGTGGCAGTGCTCCAGGTGGGTGGTGCCACACGCCTGGGCGATGCGGCAATCATCGATGAGGGTGACCGTGTGCTCGCGCATCCAGTGATCGCTGTTGCCGATGTCCTGCTGCAGCGTGCCGCCGAGGGCGACGTTGAGCACCTGCATGCCGCGGCACAGCGCCAGCATCGGCAGATCCAGCTCGATCGCCGCCAGGCAGACCGCGATGTCCAGGTCGTCGTGCAACTCGGCGATGCCGTAGAGGCTGTCGTCGATGGCCTCCTGACCGTACCGGCGCGGGTCGACGTCGCCGCCACCCGGCAGCAGCACCCCGTCGAAGTGGCGCAGCACGGTGAGTGCGTTCTCGGTCAGCTCGCGGATCGGTGGCACCAGCACCGGCACGCCGCCGGCGCGGGCAACGGCGCGCGAGTACGGCTGGCTGCTGCTGTAGGCGTCGCGCTTGCCCTCGTCGGAGAACGTGAGCACTCTGGCGCACAGTGCGATCAAGGGGGGCGGCTGGCTCATACCGCCATTCTGGCGCATGCCCCACGGAGGACTACCCTCGAATGCCGTGCCGAACGTGACCCTGTACAACCCCACCACCGAAGAAGAGATCTCCAGCCTGCCGTCGGCGTCGGTGGAGGAAACCGATGCCGCCATCGCGAAGGCGAAAGCCGCCGGCCCGGTGTGGCGTGGCATCGCGCCCGCCGATCGTGCGCGCCTGATGCGCCGCTATGCCGACGTGATCGCCGATCACGCGCAGGAGCTCGGCGAGATGGAGACGCGCAACATGGGCATGACCATCGGCAACAGCGTGTGGTGCGCGAACAACGCCTCGAACGTGATGCACTACTTCGCCGGTGCGATCGAGAAGTTCGGTGGCCAGACGCTGCCGGTGCCCAACGGCGTGAACCTCACCTTCCCCGAGCCGCTCGGGGTGGTGGGCCTGATCGCCCCGTGGAACTTCCCGATGATGATGGCCGGCTGGAAGCTGGGCCCGGCCATCGCCGCCGGCAACACCGCCGTGCTGAAGCCGGCCGAGATCACCCCGCACACCAGCATCCGCCTGGGCGAGTTGGCGCTGGAGGCAGGCATCCCCGAGGGCGTCATCAACGTCGTCGTCGGCAGCGGCAGCAACGTGGGGTGGCGGTTCGTGACCCACTCCGACGTGCGCAAGGTCTCCTTCACCGGCAGCACCGAGGTGGGCAAGCGCATCATGGCCGGCTGCGCCGAGCAGGTGAAGCGGGTCACCCTCGAGCTCGGCGGCAAGAGCGCCAACATCGTGTTCGCCGACGCCGACCTGGAGAAGGCGGCAGCGGCAGCGCCCGGTGCGGTGTGGGACAACAGTGGCCAGGACTGCTGCGCGCGCAGCCGCATCCTCGTCGAGCGTTCGGTGTTCGAGCGCTTCGTCGGCCTGCTGGTGGAGGCGGCGAAGGCGTTCACCATCGGCGACCCGATGTCGCCCGACAGCGCGATGGGTCCGCTGGTCACCAAGGATCACCTGGCGACGGTGCGCAGCTTCAGCGACGGGCTCGACACGGTGTTCACCGGTGAGGTGCCCAGCGGCCGCGGTTACTGGCACCCGACGATGATCGCCACGCCCTCGGACCCCAACGACCGCGTCGTGCGCGAGGAGGTCTTCGGCCCGGTCGTGGTGGTCATCCCCTTCGATGACGAGGCCGACGCGATCCGCATCTGCAACGACACCGAGTACGGCCTCTCCGGTTCGGTGTGGACGCGTGACGGGGCGAAGGCGCTGCGCGTGTCGCGGGCGATGGAGGCCGGCACGATCAGCGTGAACTCCAACTCGTCGGTGCGCTACTGGACGCCCTTCGGCGGGTTCAAGCAGAGCGGTCTCGGGCGCGAGCACTCGATGACCGTGCTCAGCCACTACACCGAGCTGAAGAACGTCTTCATCGACACCACCGGCTGAAACGAGCGGGCCGGCCGGCTCGCGCGGAACGCGTCATTGCGCGTCGAGCCACTCCTGGAACATCAGCACGTTCCACAGCACGCGTGTGTGGTCGCGCCGGCCCGAGCGATGCGCCTCCCACAGCACGCCGATCGCTCCGGCGTCGAGGTAGCCGTCCTGGTGCAACGAGTCTGTGGCCAGCAGGTCGTCGGCCCACTCGCGCAGCGGCCCGCGCAGCCAGGCGGCGAGCGGGATGCCGAAGCCGGCCTTGGGTCGTTCGGTGAGCGAAGGCGGCACGTAC
Source organism: Ilumatobacteraceae bacterium (assembly GCA_049696035.1). Lineage (GTDB taxonomy): Bacteria > Actinomycetota > Acidimicrobiia > Acidimicrobiales > Ilumatobacteraceae > UBA668. The sequence continues at coordinate 30,208 of JBAVTH010000104.1, read as the reverse complement.
TGCGCCAGCACCTGCCGCAGCACCCACTTCGACGCCCCGTTGCGCAGCAGCATGTGCATCGGCAGCGACCAGGCGAACTGCACGATCCGCTCGTCGAGGAACGGCATGCGGGTCTCCAGGCTGACGGCCATGGCGGCGCGGTCGACCTTCGCGCAGATGTCGTCGGGCAGGTAGGTGAGCGCGTCGAAGCGCATCATCCGATCCACGGCGTCGCTGCTCTCCGAGGGCGAGCGGCGCACGCCGTCGAACAACGTGCGCGGGTCGTACCCATGGCCGTTGACGAGGTGGAGCCCCTCGAACGTGCCGAAGGCTCGGTGGTACACGTCGTCGACCCCGGTGTTGGTGAGCAACGAGGCGAGCTGGTGCGCTCGCGTCCCCAAGCCCGGTGTGAGGCGGTCCCAGATGCGTACGGGCACGCCGGTGATCGCTGCTCGACCGAACCGGGCCGCTGCCGTGGGCAGGTGGCCGGTTCGGCGGGCCACCTTCGGCGCGAGCAGGTAGCGGCGGTAGCCGCCGAACAGTTCGTCGCCTCCATCACCGGAGAGCGCAACCGTGACCTGCTGGCGAGCGAGGGCGGCCACGAGGTGCGTCGGGATCTGCGACGCGTCGGCGAACGGCTCGTCGTACATGGTGCCCAGCGACGGGATGATCGCCCGCGCGTCGGCGGGAGTGACCTGCAGCGAGTGGTGCTCGGTGCCGAGGTGGGCGGCGACGCGGGCGGCGAACGCCGACTCGTCGAGCCCGGCATCGTCGGGGATGCCGATGGTGAACGTCTTCACCGGCCGCGACGACTGAGCCTGCATCAGCGCCACGATCGTGGACGAATCGATGCCGCCGGAGAGGAACGCGCCGAGGGGCACGTCGGCTTCCATCTCGCGGCGGAGCACGGCCCGCAGCTCGGTGTCCAGGCCGGCGACGGTCTCATGATCGGACGCGGCGCCGGCCTGCCCGCGCGAGGGTGGCAGGCCCCAGTAGCCGACCGCCGTCGGTGAGCGCCCGGCAGCGATGTCGGCGGCCGTGAACTGCAGCCACGAGCCGGGCGGCAGCTTCCACGTCGACTGCCAGATCGTCGCCGGCCCGGGGACGAACGACGCGTACATGAACGCGGCGAGCGCGTTGCGGTCGATGTCGCTGCGGAACAGCGAGTGCGCGCGCAGGGCCTTCAGCTCGGAGCCGAAGAGCAGTGCGCCACCGTGCAGCCCGTAGTAGAGCGGCTTCTCGCCGATCCGGTCGCGGGCGAGCGTCAGGCGCTGCTGCTCGCGGTCCCACACCGCGATCGCGAACATGCCGTGCAGCCGCGGCACTCCGTCCGCGATGCCCCAGCGGTCGAGCGCGGCGAGCATCACCTCCGTGTCGGAGGTGCCGCGCCACGGCACGCCGGCCAGCTCCGCGCGCAGGTCGTGATGGTTGTAGATCTCGCCGTTGAACACGCACACGTAGCGGCCGCTCGGCGAGGTCATCGGTTGTGCACCCGTCGGCGTGAGATCGACGACGGCCAGCCGCCGGAAACTGAAGGCCAACCCGACCCCTGGATCGACGAAGTCACCATCGGAATCCGGCCCTCGGTGCACGATCGTGGCCGCCATCGTGCGCACCTGATCGAGCAGCGCGTCGGCGCCGGCACCCGGGTGGAAGCAGCCGACGAACCCGCACATGACGCGGTACGGTACCGGCCGTGCGCGCCCTGCTCATCGCAAATGCAAATGATGCCGACGCCGGCTTCGTCGGCGAACGCTTCCGGTCCCACGGCTACGCCTTCGACGAGTGCCATCGCGAGCACCCCGGCGACTGGCCGGCACTCGACGGTCACGACCTGCTGCTCATGCTGGGCAGCGAATGGAGCGTGTACTGGCCGGAGGTAGCGCACAACGTGTCGGCCGAGGTCGCGCTGGTCCACGAGGCGGCGCGGCGTGGCGTACCCGTGTTCGGCATCTGCTTCGGCAACCAGGTGCTCGCCCATGCGCTCGGCGGCACCGTCGAGAAGGCCCGCGAACCGGAGATCGGCTGGATGGAAGTGGTCAGCGACATCCCGCTCACCATCGCCGAAGGCCCGTGGATGCAGTGGCACTACGACGTCGTCACCGTCCCCGGCCACGCGACGGAGCTGGCGCGCAGCGCGGTAGGCCCGCAGGCGTGGCGCGTAGGGCGCATGTTCAGCACCCAGTTCCATCCGGAGGCCAACGAGGCGATGTTGCGCCGCTGGACCACCGGCTTCGGTGCCGAGGAGCTGCTGCGCATCGGTTCCAGCGGCGAGGAGCTGATGGCCACCACCCAAGCGTCGGTGGCGGAGAGCAGGGCGAACTCCGATCGGATCGTCGATTGGTTCTGCGAGAGCATCGTTCCGAGCGAATTCCACGACGTGCTAGACACTCCCTAACTCGACGGGCCGCGAGTGGGGGCATTGGCGGCCGGCGAGCCTCTACACGCCAATTCATCGGAGGGTTCAATGGCACACAGCGCCGACGAGGACCGCGATCACCTGCACTCGATGGGCTATGCCCAGGAGCTGCATCGCGGCATGTCTACGTTCAGCAACTTCGCAATCAGCTTCTCGATCATCTCGATCCTGGCCGGTGGCATGACGAGCTTCTGGCTCGGCATGGTCACCAGCGGCCCGCGAGTGATCACGGCCGGCTGGATCATCGTCGGTTTCTTCGCGCTGCTCGTGGGCATGGCGATGGGCGAGATCTGCTCGTCGTACCCGACGGCCGGCGGGCTGTACTACTGGTCGGCGAAGCTGGCCCGCAAGAACCAGGCCCGCTGGTCGTGGTTCACCGGCTACTTCAACCTGATCGGCCAGATCGGCGTCATCGCCAGCGTCGACTACGCGCTGTCGATCTTCATCGGCTACTTCATCCGCATGTTCAACGACGGCTTCGAACTGACCACGTGGAACATCTTCGGCATCTACCTGGCCGTACTGGTCGTGCACGGCCTGCTCAACACGTTCCGAGTCGAGCTCGTCAAGATCCTCGGCGACATCAGCGTGTGGTGGCACGTCGTCGGCGTCGTGATCATCGCCGGAGTGCTGTTCATCGCCCCCAGCAACAAGCGCGGCATCGGCGGCGCATTCGACTCGGCTCCTCCCGGGATGACCGGTTGGACCGGCGGCATGATGGTCACGATCTACCTCTTCGGTCTCGGCCTGCTGCTGGCCCAGTACACCATCACCGGGTTCGACGCCTCGGCGCACGTCAGCGAGGAGACGGTGGGTGCCCGCACGGAGGCACCGAAGGCCATCGTGAGGTCGATCTACATCTCCGCCATCGCCGCACTCGTCCTCAACCTGGCGATGATCGCTGCCCTGCCGAAGAAGGGCGACGTCGACGGCTACACCTCGATCGCGTTCGGTGGTGAAGGCGACCTCTTCCTCGTCAACGCTGCTCCCCGCCTGATCTCCAGTGCGGTGGGTTCGGGTGTCGCCAAGCTGCTGGTGTTCATCGCGATCGTCGGCCAGTTCTTCTGCGGCCTGGCCTCGGTCACCGCCAACAGCCGCATGATCTATGCGTTCAGCCGCGACGGTGCGCTGCCCGGCTCGAAGTTCTGGCACAAGATCAACAAGAAGACCCGCACGCCAACGAACTCGGTGTGGTTGGGCGTGGCGTTGGCGGCAGCAGTCGGCACGCTGTCGCTCTACCAGAAGGGCGGCTTCTCCACGGCCTTCTTCGCGCTCACCGGCATCTGCGTCATCGGTCTCTACATCTCGTACGCGATCCCGATCTACCTTCGGCTCACCAACCCCGACTTCGTGGTCGGCCCGTGGAACCTGAAGGGCAAGCACAAGCTCGTCGGGTGGACGGCGCTCGTCTGGATCGGGTTCATCTCCATCCTGTTCATCGCACCGCTGTTCTGGCCGTTCTGGGGTCCGTTCGGAGAGACCGAGTTCCTGCCCGGGACACCCGATGCCTACACCGTGTTCCACCAGAACAACTTCAACTTCACAGGCCCGCTGATCCTGATCGCAGCGGTGTTCGTGCTCGGCTACTGGAGCCTCAGTGGCAAGAAGTGGTTCACCGGCCCCAAGGTGCAAGGTACCCGCGAGGAGCTGCTGGCCATCGAGCGCGAGCTCGACGCGGTGGAGCACGGCAAGGCGCTCTGAGCGCAGTCTCACCGCTTCACTCGTGTGAACGGGCCGGCCTCCCTGCAAAGGACTGGGGCCGGCCCGTTCCGCGCCCGCGCCGTCGCGGTCTACTGTTCGCGCATGGAACTGCATCCCGAGCTGAAGGCCGCTGTCGACGCAGGTGTGCACGGCCACCTGGTCACCGTCAACCCCGACGGCTCGCCACAGGTGACGGTGATCTGGCTGGGCCGCGATGGCGACGAGCTACTCGTGGCCCACATGGGCAGCGGCCAGAAGATGCGCAACGTGGAACGCGACCCGCGGGTGGTCGTCTCGTTCCAGATGGCCGGTACCAGTGGGCCGGGACTGCAGTACTACGCGGTGCTGCACGGGTCGGCGCGCATCACCGACGGCGGCGCTCCCCAGTTGCTGCAGGCCTTGGCCCCCCGCTTCCTGGGCGAGGGCGTGAAGTTCCCCCCGATGGACGACCCGCCTCCCGGCCGCGTGCTGCACATCACGGTCGAGCGTGTCGGTGGCAACGGCCCGTGGGCCGGCTGAGCCTCAGCCCGCCGGTGCCGCGGCGTCGGTGAGCCACTGCTCGAACTGCGGCCGGCCGGCCAGGCGCTCGCAGTTGGCCAGCCGTTCGTTGGCGTACGACACGAAGTCGGTGTCGAGCGTGCTGATCGCCTGTTGCACCACTGCCCACATGCCCTCGCGGAACTCGCTCATCATCTTCATCAGCTGCAAACGGGCGCGCCGCGAGGGGGTGACCGCGCCGAAGTAGAGGCGCAGGAGCTCCTCGTCGCCCGCCGCATCGAGCCCGCAGTTCACGCTCAGGTTGCCCAGATCGAAGAAGCGGTCGTTCATGCCCGCGTACTCGAAGTCGAGCAGCCAGACACGATCGCTGTCCTCCTCGAACAGCACGTTGCCCGGTAGCAGATCGTTGTGGCAGGGCACCGGCGGGAGGGGAGCGAGGGCGAAAACGGCCTCGATGCGGCGGCTCTGCTGGTGCAGGCGACCGTACGATGTGGGTGGCACCACGCCGTACGACGACGCGTCGCGGGCATGCCACTCGACGACGCGGTGGATGGGAAAGGCGCCGCGCAGCGGACCGCTGTCGTGGAACGTGCGCAGGAGCCGCACCACGTCGCCCAGACGGGCGGTGAACGGCGAGGGCTCGAGGTGCCTTCCCGGCACGAGCGCCGTGATGAGGGTGCCGATCTCGGGCAGCTCGCCCAGCACCGCCGGCCCGAGGCCCAGCTCGGCGGCGCGCAGCGCCGCTTCGGCCTCGTTGGCGCGATCGATGCCCAGCAGCTCGGTACGTTCGCCAGGGACGCGGACGACGGCCGGAGCGCCGTCGACGGTGGCCACGTAGTTCGTGTTGGTGATGCCGCCGTGGAGCGGCTTGAGCTCGATCCGCTGGTTCCCCCAGCCCGGTACCCGTCGCACCAACGCCTCGATGTCCACCCGGCTCATACGAAAGGTGTAGCACGATCGCGGAGCGGTCGAGGGCTACCCGTCGGGCCACCCTTCTGGCAGTCTGTGCTCCGCCACCCGTCGATCTCCTGAAGGAGCCACTCATGGGCCTCTATCCGTACGCCGAGCAGTACCCCGTCACCCGGAGCTTTCCCCAGCAGGGCCGCCCGCGCTCCGAGGTGCTCGCCGAGATCGAGGCGATGGCGGAGGTGGAGGATTCGCCCTACCACGAGGGCAAGATCAGCGGCAGCATCTACAGCGGCGACGAGGAGCACTACGAGTTCCTCAACGAGGTGTTCGGCCACTACAGCCACGCCAACGTGCTGCAGCGCGACATGTACCCCAGTGCCACCAGGTTCGAGGGTGAGATCATCGCCATGACCGGCGACATGCTGCATGCGCCCGGTGCCGAGGTGGGCGGCCCGTTCGGCGTGCTCACCAGCGGTGGCACGGAGAGCCTGATGAACCCGCTGCTCGTGTACCGCGAGTGGGGTCGCGCTCGCGGCATCACCCAACCGAACGTGGTGATGCCGGTCACCGCCCACCCCGCGTTCGACAAGGGCGCGCACTACTTCGGCATCGAGCTGCGCAAGGCTGCGGTGACCGATGAGTACGTGGTCGACATGCACTCCGTGCGATCGCTCATCGACGAGAACACGGTGGCCCTCATCGGTTCGGCCGGCACCTACCCGCACGGTCTCATCGACCCGATCGAGTCACTGTCGGAGCTGGCACTCGAGCGCGGCATCAACCTGCACGTCGACGGGTGCCTCGGCGGTTTCATCCTGGCGTGGGGACAGGATCTCGGCTACCCGGTGCCGACCTGGGACTTCCGCCTCCCCGGCGTCACCTCGATCAGCGCCGATACGCACAAGTACGGCTTCGGGCTGAAGGGCTCCAGTGTGCTGACCTACCGCACCGCCGAGCTGCGCCGCCTGCAGTACTTCATCGTGCCCGACTGGCCCGGTGGGCTGTACACGTCGCCGGGCATGAGCGGCTCGCGCTCTGGTGGCATCATCGCCGCCGCCTGGGCGGCGATGGTGACGTTGGGTCGCGAGGGATACCTCGCGATTGCCGCCGACATCTTCCGCACCGCTGCGGCGCTGCGAGCGGCGATCGACGCCGTGCCGGAACTGCGGGTGCTCGGCAACCCGTTCTTCAACGTGGCGTTCACCACCACTGCCGAGTCGGGCCTCGACATCTTCCTCGTCAACGACTACCTGGCCTCGCAGCGCTGGCGGATGAACGGTCTGCAGCGGCCAGCTGCCCTCCACTTCTGCGTCACCCGCCCGAACACGCAGGAGGGGGTGGTGGAACGCTTCGCCGTCGACCTCGCCGCCGCGGTCGACTACGCCCGCTCCAAGGCCGGTACCGCCGCCCGCTCGGGAGCGTTCTATGCCGGTGATGTCACCCGCGAGCAGATCGAGAGCGGGATGTCGTGGTGGCTCGACGCCACCCAGGGCCTGCCCCCGGCCTGAGCGTCGCTAGAGCGTGAGCGCGCGAGCGGTGCTGCGCACGGCGAAGCCATGGCGTTCGTACAGCCGTTGCGCTGGTTCGTTGCGGGCATAGCTGTCGACGTGCGCTTCGGCGCAGCCCTTGGCTCGCGCCCAGTCGACGAACGCCGCCGTGAGCTGATCGGCCGCGCCCTGCCGGCGATGGTCGGGCTCGACGTACAGGCTGCGCAGGTTCGCGTACGTGACCGCCAGACGTGTCGGCGAGGCGGCGTGGGTGTAGCCGACGAGGTGAGCGATGACGGTCGCACCCTCACGAGCCACAAGCACCAGGCAGTCGTCGCTCGCCATCAGCCGCTCGAAGTCGGCTCGCCCTTCTCGATCCGACCAGGTGAAGTCGATGAACGTGTCGTAGCTGCCGGCGTCCTCGCGGAAGAGGGCAGCGCCCTGCTCGACGAGCACGTCGAGCTCATCAGCGGTCGCCGGCTCGACGTTGAACATCGGCGCAGGGTAGCTGGGGCGGGGGGCGGCCGGTGCACCTCGGCGGCGAGGGCGAGTCGCCCGGAAGGGCAGAGATCGCCCGCGCCGAGGCTGAGCCGCGCCCGAACGGCGCACCATTTGTGATGGGATTCACGTGGCGTAGTAGCTTCGTGGCCGATGTCTGACTTCCTGCGCGACTACCTCAACGTGGTGTGGTTCGCTGCCATCGCCATCGTGCTGGCCAGCTTGCTGCTCGGCATCTCCGCCGTGCTCCGGCCCAACAAGCCGTCGGCGGAGAAGAACATGGCCTACGAGAGCGGTGTCAACCCGGTGGGCGACGGCTGGTCGCAGAGCCAGGTCCGCTACTACATCTTCGCCCTGCTGTTCGTGGTGTTCGACGTGGAAGCCGTGTTCATCTTCCCCTGGGCCACCCAACTCGAGTCCTACGGCACCTTCGGGCTCGTCGAAATGGGCATTTTCGTCTTCGTCCTGCTCCTTGGCCTCGTGTACGCGTGGCGCAAGGGCGTTCTGCGCTGGGTGTAACCACATGGGTCTTGTCGACAAAGGGCGCTTGCCCAAACCACTCACGTCCTTGTTCAACCTGGGCCGTTCCTACAGCCTCTGGGTGTATCAGTGGGGCCTCGCCTGCTGCGCCATCGAGATGGGGGCGGCGTTCGCCTCCCCCCGCTACGACGTGATGCGCCTGGGCGTCATCCCGTTGCCCGCCAGCCCGCGTCAGGCCGACCTGGTGGTCATCTCCGGCACCGTGACCGACAAGATGGCGCCCAGCATCAAGCGGCTCTACGAGCAGATGCCGGAACCGAAGTACGTGATCAGCATGGGGTCGTGCGCGAACTGCGGCGGGCCGTACTGGGACAGCTACTCGGTCACCAAGGGCGTCGACCAGATCATCCCGGTGGATGTCTACGTACCTGGCTGCCCGCCCCGGCCCGAGGCGCTGCTGGAAGGCATCGTCCTGCTGCAGCAGCGCATCAAGAACGAGGACATGGGCGCTCGCTGGCGGGGCGAGGGCCACGTCAACATGGCGACCGCAGCAGCAGCCGCGCGCGAGCCGATCGTGGTCGGGGGTGGTCCCGTTGAGTGATGCCGACACCGCAACACCGATGGCGGCGCTCCCCGGCGACGCGCTGCGCGAAGGCGTGGTCACGGCCCTGCGCGACGCCCTCGGCGCCGGCCTGATCGACAGCCTGATCAAGCCCAACGACGACGTGTGGGTCCGTGTCGCTGCCGATTCGTGGCAGCAGGCCGGTCGCGTGCTGCGCGACGTGGTCGGGTGCGACTACTTCTGCTTCCTGTCGGCGATCGACTGGATGCCCAGCCCGTTCGGTCGCAGCGAAGAAGACCCCACCGCCGCTCCGGTCGAGCGCGACACCGCGATCAAGCAGGGCTACGCCGGCGGCGACACCCGCATGCAGGTCTTCGCCCGCGTGACCAACACGTCCAAGCACTTCGGCGTCACGATCAAGGCCGACGTCGCCGACGCAGCTCCGATGGTCGACACCTGGATCCCCGTGTACGCCGGCGCCAACTGGCACGAGCGCGAGTGCCACGAGATGTTCGGCATCGGCTTCCACGGCCACCCCGATCTGCGCAACATGTACCTGCCCTCCGACTTCGAGGGGCACCCGTTGCGCAAGGACTTCCCGCTGCTCGCTCGCCTGGTCAAGCCGTGGCCGGGCATCGTCGACGTGGAACCCCTGCCCGGCGGCGACGACGACGAAACGACTGGTGAATGAGATGACCGACATCGCAGACCGCCAGAAGCTCAGCTACATCGCCGCCCAGGCCGCCGACGCCCGCCTCAACGTGGAGCTGGAGACCGAGGGCATGACGCTCAACATCGGTCCGCAGCACCCGGCCACCCACGGCACCCTGCGCATCATCGTCCGCCTCGACGGCGAGCAGGTCGTGTGGGCCGAGCCCAGCGCCGGCTACATGCACCGTGGCTACGAGAAGCTCACCGAGGTCCGCACCTTCCCGCAGGTCACCGCGCTGGTCAACCGCATCGACTGGCTGGGCAGCTTCGCCAACGAGGTGCCGTTCATCCTGGCGGCCGAGAAGCTGATGGAGATCGAGGCCCCGCCGCGCGCCCAATGGATCCGCACCATCCTGTTCGAGCTCAGCCGCATCGCCAACGTCAGCCTGTTCCTCGGCGACCTGGGGGTTCAGCTGGGCGCCGTGACGCCGGTGTTCATGGCCTTCCGTGATCGCGAGTACGTGCTCAACCTGATCGAAGCCGCTACCGGCGGCCGCTTCCACCCCAACTTCGATCGCATCGGCGGCCTCAAGGACGACCTGCCGGAAGGTTGGGTCACCGAGACCAAGCAGGTGATGAAGAAGCTGCGCAACTTCTGCACCGAGATGGAAGACCTGCTGTTCGGCAACGAGATCTTCCAGAGCCGCCTGCGCGGCATCGGCGTCATCCCCGCCGAGGTGGCCAAGCAGTACGGCCTCTCCGGCGCCAACCTGCGCGCCAGCGGCGTCGACTGGGATCTCCGTCGCGATCAGCAGCTGCCGCTGGCCTACGACAAGGTCGACTGGAAGGTCTGGACGCACCCCGACGGCGACAGCTTCGCCCGTTGCTGGATCCGCCTGCAGGAGACCCGCGAAGCAACCCTCATCGTCGACCAGCTGCTGGACGGCATGCCCAGCGGCCCGGTCATGGCCAAGGTGCCGCGCATCATCAAGGTGCCCGAGGGCGAGGCCTTCGTCAGCACCGAGAACCCACTCGGCGAGATGGGCTACTACGTGGTGAGCAAAGGCGACCTCGGCCCGTTCCGCGTCAAGATCCGCTCGGCCAGCTTCAACAACGTCTCGATCGTGCCGTGGGTGCTGCGTGGTGTGTACGTCCCCGACGTCATCTCCATCCTCGCCTCGCTGTACTTCATCCTGGGGGACATCGACCGATGATCGCCACCATCCCGTACTGGGCGCAGTCGTTGCTGCGGGTGCTCGGCGGCACGGTCGCCGTGCTGCTGCCCGCCGGCTCGATCGTGTACCTGTTCCTGTTCAAGATGATGAGCTTCATGCAGAGCCGCCTCGGCCCGATGGAAGCCGGGCCGTACGGCTCGATGCAGCTGTTCGCCGAAGTCGGCAAGTGGTTGCAGAAGGAAGACATCGCGCCGGCGCGCGCCGACATCCGCGTGTTCCGGGCGGCGCCCATCATCGTGCTGATGAGCACGTTCCTGCTCGTCGCAGTCGTGCCCTTCGGCCCCGACGCCTACTTCACCGATTTCGACGCCGGCGTGTTCTACATGCTGGCGGTCAGCAGCATCAGCACCCTCGGCATCCTGATGGCCGGCTGGTCCAGCGCCAACAAGTACTCGCTGCTCGGTGGCCTGCGTGCGGCCGGTCAGCTCATCGCGTACGAGCTGCCGATGGTGCTCTCGGTGCTGGGTGTGGTCATCCAGGCCGGCACGATGAACCTGCAGACCATCGTGATCAAGCAGAACTCCGACAGCATCTTCGGCTGGAACGGCCTCGGGTACCCCTACATCCTCACCCAGTTCGTCGGCTTCCTGGTGTTCATGATCTCGGTGCAGGCCGAGCTCACCCAGACCCCGTTCGACATGCCGATCGCCGAGTCCGAGCTCGTGTCGGGCTACATGACCGAGTACAGCGGGTTCCGCTTCCTCATCTTCTTCATCGGCGAGTTCGCGACCGCCGGCGTCTTCGCCTTGCTCGCCAGCGTCCTGTTCCTCGGTGGCTGGGGCATCCCGTTCAGCTGGTTCGGCTGGCACACCACCGGCGATGTCGACAACTGGATGAACGTCGGCGGCCCGCTCATCATGTTCACCAAGATGATGGTGCTCGCCGGCATCATCATGTGGGTGCGGTTCAGCTACCCGCGGTTCCGTGAGGACCAGTTGCAGCGCTTCGCGTGGAAGGTGCTCATCCCGGTGTCCCTCGTCAACATCATGCTGACAGCAATCTTCAAGGTGGCGTTCTGATGGCGAACAAGCCGCAAGTCCCCGGCCTGCTCAAGGGCCTCGGCGTCACGCTCGCCACCATGGCCCAGACGCTCAAGCCCAAGAAGATGGGCGGCGGTGCGGCCACGGTGCAGTACCCGCACGAGAAGGAAGCACCTCCGATCCGCGCCCGCGGGGTCATCGCATTGCGCGAGGACAACTGCACGGCCTGCATGCTGTGCGCGCGCAGCTGCCCCGACTGGTGCATCTACATCGAGGGCCACAAGGAGCTCGCCCCGCCGCGGCGGGCCGGCGGCGCACCGCGCAAGGTGAACAAGCTCGATCGCTTCGACATCGACTACGCGCTGTGCATGTACTGCGGCATCTGCGTGGAGGTGTGCCCGTTCGACGCGCTCTTCTGGAGCCCGGAGTACGAGTACAGCGAACCCAAGATCTCCGACCTGCTGCACGACAAGACCAAGCTCGGCGAGTGGATGGAAACAGTGCCAGAGGCCCCCGCGCTCGAGGCCGGCGCCGAGAAGAAGAAGGGGAAGTGATGCTGCTCGCTTCCGACATCCAGGTCGCCCAGAACGTCGGCTTCGGCATCATCGCCGCGATGATGGTGCTCGGCGCGATCAACGTGGTGCGCACGAGCAACGTGGTGCACGCCGCGCTGTCGCTGGTGCTGGTGATGGCCGGAGCGGCCGCCCAGTACCTGCTGCTCTCGGCCGAGTTCGTGGCCGTCACCCAGGTGCTCGTCTACATCGGTGCCGTCATGGTGCTGTTCCTCTTCGGTGTGATGCTCACCCGGGCGAAGCTCGGCAAGGACGTCGATCTCGACAACAACAAGGGCTGGGCGCTGGGCGCGCCGGTGGCCCTGCTGCTGCTGGGTGTCATGTCGTACGTCCTCATCAAGGGCTTCGGCGACGACAAGATCTCCGTCAGCGGCAAGGGCAACGCCAGCGCCCTCGCCAACCGGGCGCTCAGCGACTCCATCTTCTCCGCTTACGCGTTGCCGTTCTGGGCGCTCTCGTTCGTGCTCCTCGCCGCCGTCATCGGCGCCATCGTCCTGGCCCGGAAGGATTGAGATGCTGATCAACGAGTTCCTCATCCTCGGCGCCGTGCTGTTCTGCATCGGCGTCTACGGCGTGATCGCCCGCAAGAACGCGGTGCTGGTGCTGATGAGCATCGAGCTGATCCTCAACTCGGTGAACATAAACCTGCTCGCGTTCGACAGGCTCAACGGCGGGAACGACGGCAGCGTGTTCGCCCTGTACATCATCGCCGTGGCGGCCGCCGAGGTGGGCGTGGGCCTGGCGATGGTGCTGCTGATCTTCCGCAACCGCAAGACGATCTCGCTCGACGACCTGTCGGAAATGAAGGGCTGACGCATGTTCGCTGAAGAGACTGAAGCAGCGGTGCATGCGGCGGGCTGGTTCCTCGAACACGCTTGGCTGATCCCGCTCGTCCCCGCGATCGCGTTCTTCCTGATCATCGGGTTCGGCAAGCGCCTGCCTCGTGGTGGCAGCGAGATCGGCATCGCCAGCATGGTGGCTTCGCTGGTCATCGCTGCCGGCACCGCCTACCAGTGGATCGACCTGGCCGGCAGCACCGAGCACGCCGAGCCGGTGTCGAAGACCTGGACCTGGTTCGAGATCGGTCCGTTGAAGATCTCCATCGGTTCCCGGATCGACGGCCTGGCCATGGTCTTGCTGTTCCTCGTGGCCTTCATCTCCACGCTCGTGCAGGTGTACTCCACGGAGTACGTGCGCGGCGACCGCCGGTACACCCACTTCTTCGCCAGCATCACGCTGTTCTCCTGCGGCATGCTCACCATGGTGCTCGCCCCCAACATGGTGCAGCTGATCCTCGGCTGGGAGATCATGGGCCTCACCTCGTTCATGCTCATCGGTCACTGGTGGGAGGAGCGGGCCAACAGCGAGGCTGCGCTCAAGGCCTTCTGGACGGTGCGCGTCGGCGACATGGGACTGCTGGTCGGCACTGCGATGCTGCTGTCCCTGTTCGGCACGCTCGACATCAGCGAGATCAACGCGAAGGCGGCCGAGTTCGCCGGTGATCACAAGATGCTCATGTGGGCCGCGGTCGCGCTGTTCATCGCCTGCATCGGCAAGAGCGGCCAGTTCCCGCTGCACACCTGGTTGCCCGACGCGATGGCCGGCCCCACACCGGTCAGCTCACTGCTGCACTCGAGCACGATGGTCGTGGCGGGCGTGTTCCTCGTCGCCCGCCTCTACCCGGTGTTCCACACCGGCCTCGACATCAACATCGCCGGCAACCACTTCAACCTGATCGCGGTGATCGGCGGCATCACCATCCTGATCGCCGCTGCGTTGGCGTTCGTGCAGAACGACATCAAGAAGGTGCTCGCGTACTCCACGGTCAGCCAGCTGGGCTACATGATGATGGGCCTCGGCGTGGGCGCCTGGGTGCCGGCGGTGTTCCACATCTTCACCCACGCGTTCTTCAAGTGCTGCCTCTTCCTGTGTGCCGGCTCGGTGGCGCACACCGGCAGCCATCACAGCTTCGACATGAAGAAGGACATGGGCGGCCTGCGCAAGAAGATGCCGATCACGTTCATCGCCTGGATGGTCAGCACTGCGGCCCTGTGCGGCGTGCCGTTCTTCAGCGGCTTCTTCTCGAAGGACGAGATCATCGACTCGGCCCACGGCAACCACTACACCGTGTTCTTCGTCATCGGCCTCATCGGTGCGTTCATGACCACCGCCTACATGACCCGGGCCACCTACCTCACCTTCTTCGGTGAGGCCCGCGGCGGCGCCGCCCACTTCGTGCACGGTCACGACGACCACAGCCACGCGGATGCACACGACGACGGCCACGAGGAAGTGCACGCAGATGCACATGCCGCTCACGGCCATGCCGAGCCGGTGCACGGCCGACCGTTGCCGATCCTCGGTGGCACCGATTCTCCTTGGCAGATCACCGTGCCGCTCATCATCCTCGGCACGCTCGCTCTCGTCTCCGGCTACCTCAACGCGGCGCCGTTCCACATCGAGAAGTTCCACGAGTGGGTGCACAGCAGCATCGGTGTCGAAGTGCCCGAGGCGCCGGCCTTCGAATGGATCAACGCCGTGCCCAGCATCCTGCTGGTAGCCGCCGGTTTCGCCGTCAGCCTGCTGCTCTGCAAGGCCGTCTTCGGGGCCACGAAGCACGCATTGCAGGGCCTCACCGCTCGCAACCCGCTGTTGGGCGCCGGTCACCGCTTCCTGGTGAACAAGTACTACCTCGACGCCCTGTACGAGAAGGTGATCGTGCACGGCATCGCCCACCCGATCAGCAGGGCCGTCTACTGGACCAACCAGAACATCCTCGACGGCATCGTCAACGCCGTCGGCAAGGGCGGGAAGCGCACGGGCGATCTCGTCTACAAGTACATCGACCAGGGGTTGGTCGATGGCGCAGTGAATGGAAGTGGTGCAACCGCACGCAGCGCCGGTGGCGCACTGCAACCGGTGCAATCAGGCAAGGTCAACCTGTACGGAGCGTTGCTGTTCGGTGCCGCAGCAGTCGGTGCGCTCGTACTCGTACTCGTGAACAGCTAAGGGACAACCGAGATGATTCAAGACAAGCAATGGCTCCTCAGCGTCGGCACCTTCCTGCCGTTGGTGGGTGTGCTGCTGATGCTGTTCGTCCCCAAGAAGGACGAAGTGACCGCCAAGGGCATCGCCGTCATCACGGCGGCGCTCACCCTCGCGGTCGGCATCTACACGCTCCTCCAGTTCGACTACGACCAGAGCGAGAAGCTGCAGTTCTTCACCACCAACAACTGGATCAAGCCGATCAAGGCGACCTACACGGTCGGCCTCGACGGCATCAGCCTGCCGCTGTACATCCTGTCGATGGTGATCACCCTGCTGGTGATGATCTACTCGTGGGACCACGTCCCCAACCCTGGTAACGCCAAGGCCTTCTTCATCCTGATGCTGGTGCTGCAGACGGGCATGGCCGGCACCTTCGTTGCGCAGGACCTGATCCTGTTCTTCGTGTTCTTCGAAGTCGTGCTGTTGCCGATGTACTTCATGATCGGCGTGTGGGGTGGCGAGAACCGCCAGTACGCCTCACTGAAGTTCTTCCTCTACACGATGTTCGGTTCGGCGCTGATGCTGGTGGCGTTCATCGCCCTGTTCATCAACACCGGCTCGGAGAGCTTCGCCATCCCGTACCTCGCCGAGCACGGCAAGGACATCGCCCGCAACACCGCGCTGTGGATCTTCGGCGGCATGTTCATCGGCTTCGCCGTCAAGGTGCCGATGTTCCCGTTCCACACCTGGTTGCCCGACGCCCACACCCAGGCGCCGACTCAAGGCTCCGTCATCCTGGCGGCCATCCTGCTGAAGCTGGGCACCTACGGCTTCGTGCGCATCGCGTTGCCCATCCTCCCGCAGGCTGCAGTCAAGTGGGCGCCTGCCATCGGCGTGCTCGCCGTCATCGGCATCATCTACGGCTCGCTGGGCTGCCTGGCGCAGACCGACATGAAGCGCCTCATCGCCTTCTCGTCGGTGGCACACATGGGCTTCGTGATGCTCGGCATCAGCACGCTCACCCCGCTGGGCATCAACGCCGCGCTGTTCGGCATGGTCGCCCACGGCCTGATCACCGGCATGCTCTTCTTCGTCGCCGGTTCGGTGAAGGAGCGGTACCACACGCTGGAGATCAAGCGCCTCAGTGGCATGCTGCTGCAGATGCCGCGCATGGGCTGGATCCTCGGGTTCTGTGCGATGGCGTCGCTGGGCCTGCCCGGCCTGGCCGGCTTCTGGGGAGAGTTCCCCGCCATCCTCGCCTCGTGGAACCCGGCGTCGACGCTCATCGCCAACGGCCACCAGTCGCTGTTCCGTGTGCTCACGGTCATCGCCGCGCTCGGCACCGTGCTGGCGGCCGGCTACCTGCTGTGGCTCTACCAGCGCACCGCGTTCGGTGAGCCCACGGCCGAGTTCGCCGGTGGAGGCCACGACGATCACGCTCACGGCGATCACGGTCACGGCGCTGACGCCCACGGCGCGGCTGCTCACGGCGATCACGGCTCCGACATCCACGACGTCAGCACGTTCGAGTGGATCGCGTGGACCCCCCTGCTCGTCGCCATCGTCGTCTTCGGCGTCGTGCCGTCGCTGATGTTCAAGATCATGGATCCGGCCGTTCAGCAGCTGACCAGCATCTTCGGGAAGTGACCCACGTGTTCGCCTTCACCGCACCCATCGTCGACTACCACGCAATGGCGCCCGAGCTCGTGCTCGCGGCCGGCATCTGCCTGGTGTTGCTGGTGGACCTGTTCGTGCCCGACCACCGGCGTTGGGTCACGGGCACGCTCAGCGGCTTCATCATGCTCGGTGCGCTGCTGCCAGTGGTCACGCTGGCAGTGATGGGCGACGACGTGCGCAGCACGCTCAGCGGAGACGGCATCACCGGCCGGTACGTGGTCGACAACTTCGCACTCGTGATGAAGGCGCTGTTCCTCTTGGCCGGCTACGTCGTGGTGCTGCTCAGCACCAACGAGATGGACGAGGGTGGCTACTACCAGGGCGAGTTCTACGTGCTGTTGCTCAGCAGCGTGCTCGGCATGGTGATGATGGCCAGCTCGCGCGACCTGGTGAGCGTGTTCGTGGCGCTCGAGTTCCTGTCCATCCCGGCGTACATGATGGCGGCCTGGAAGAAGCGCGACCGCAAGAGCAACGAGGCCGGCGTGAAGTACTACCTGCTCGGCGTCTTCGCCAGTGCGGTGATGCTCTACGGCATGAGCCTGCTCTACGGCATCGCCGGCAGCACCCAGCTGAGCGCCATCGGCGCGGCTGTGAAACTCGACGGCGACAAGGTGGGCATCCAGGTGCTCGGCATCGTGTTCGTGATCGTCGGCTTCGCGTTCAAGGTCAGCGCCGTCCCGTTCCACACCTGGGCGCCCGACACCTACGAAGGTGCACCCACTCCGGTGACCGCGTTCCTCAGCGTGGCATCGAAGGCGGCCGGGTTCGTCGGGTTGATCCTGCTGGTGTTCATCGCCTTCCCGCTGGCCCACGACGTGTACCGCCCGTTCCTGTGGGTGATGGCCGCGCTGACCATGACCGTTGGCAACGTGGTGGCGCTGAAGCAGAAGAACATCGTGCGCATGCTCGCCTACTCGAGCGTGAGCCAAGGTGGCTTCATCCTGATGCCGCTCGCGGTTGCGTTCACCAACGGCAACCAGGGCGCCTCGCTGCGCGCCGTGGTCGTGTACCTGATCATCTATGCGGCAACGAACCTCGGTGCGTTCGCGGTCATCATCGCCGTCTCGCGCAAGACCCGCAGCGGTGAGATCAGCAGCTTCGGCGGCCTCTTCCAGTACGCCCCCGGCCTCACCGTCATGATGACCATCTTCCTCGCCTCGCTCGCCGGCATCCCGCCGCTGGGCGGCTGGTACGCGAAGTTCGGTGCGTTCCGCGCCGCTGTCGACGCCGGTGGCGGGTGGGGCTACGGCATCGCCGTCATCGCCGCCGTCAACGCCGTCATCGCCACGGCCTACTACATCACGGTCATGCGCGAGATGTGGATGAAGCCGGTGCCCGACGGCGACACCACCCCGATCAAGGTGCCAGCCTCGTTGCAGGCTGCGCTCGCCATCTGCGGCGTCGCCACGCTGGCGTTCGGTGTCGTCCCCGGCCTGATCGCGAAGGCCGGTTCCATCACCGACCTGTACGGTGCCCTCCGCCCCTGATCGGCTCGGCGACCCGGACCACTCCGGCGCGGCAAGGGGCGCCGCGATGCGGTTCGACGAGTTCCTGACGCACGCCCTGTACGGCCACCACGGCTTCTATGCCGCCGGAGGCACCGCCGGACGGCGAGGCGACTTCATCACCTCTCCGGAACTGGGCCCGCTGTTCGGCGCCGTGCTCGCCCGCTGGATCGACGCCGAGTTCGCGCGGCTCGGCCGGCCGGACGACTTCCGCGTGGTCGAGGTCGGTGCCGGGCCCGGCACGCTCGCCCGCTCGGTCCTGCAGGCGGATCCGCAATGGACCGGCCGCTACACGGCCGTGGAGATCTCGGCAGCGCAACGAGCGCTGCATCCCGACGGCGTGCAGTCGCTGGGCGAACTGCCAACCGAGTCGTTCCGTGGAGTGGTGATCGCCAACGAGCTGCTCGACAACCTCCCGTTCCGGCTGGCCGTGTACGACGGCGGCTGGCGCGAGGCGACGGTGCTGTTCGCCGCCGACGGCACGGCCAGCGAGCGGTTGGTGGCCGCCCCGCCCGAGTGGTCGTGGCTGCCGGCTCACGCACCGCACGGTGCACGAGTGCCGGTGCAGCAGGCGGCTGCGGCATGGGTGCACACGGTTCGGGCGCTCTTGACGGAGGGCACCGTGCTGGTGTTCGACTACTGCACCGCCCGCACCGCCGAGTTGGCCCTGTCGCCTTGGCGGGAGTGGCTGCGCACCTACCGCGGGCACGAACGAGGTGCGCACTACCTGCGCGAGGTGGGTTCGCAGGACATCACCACCCAGGTCTGCATCGATCAACTGCCCGAGCCGGTGAGCGTGCGCACCCAGGCCCAGTTCCTGCGACGGTGGGGCATCGACGAACTGGTCGAGGAAGGTCGCGCGGCCTGGGCAGCCGCTGCGGCGGCACCGAACGTGGCCGCACTGCGCATGCGCAGCAGGGTTCGCGAAGCGGAGAGCCTGCTCGACCCCGACGGACTCGGCGCGTTCTACGCCATCGAATGGTGAAACACGCGCGTCTCGTCGGAAAAAGAAATGAATCGAACGAACTATTCATTTCGCGCAGTCGTGGCTCTACGCTCGGTGCAAGCAGTTGGAGCGGGCGGCTCACGCTGGCGAGGGTCGGGAGTCGTCGCTGGGAAACGGGAGCTCAGCGACACCCCGCACCGTGCGCCGCGCTACGGTCTCGTCGATGAAGGAACAGCATGCGGCGGGAAAGGGTGGCCTGGTCATCGGGGCGCTCGGTGTGGTCTACGGCGACATCGGCACCAGCCCGCTGTATGCCTTCAAGGAGGCCTTCACCGAGGACTCGCACCTGCTGACGGTGGATCGCATCAACGTCTTCGGTGTCTGCTCGCTGGCGTTCTGGTCGCTGGTGGTGATCATCTCGATCAAGTACCTGTACTTCGTGATGAAGGCCGACAACCATGGTGAAGGCGGCATCCTCGCGCTCACCAGCCTGGTGATGAAGAAGAACCAGAAGGTGCTCAAGGCTGGGGCGCTCGTCACGCTCGGCGTGTTCGGTACGGCGCTGCTGTACGGCGATGGCATCATCACCCCGGCCATCTCGGTGCTGTCGGCGGTCGAGGGCATCGAGGAGGTCAACAGCTCCTTGACGGACTGGGTGGTGCCGATCGCGGTGGTCATCCTGATCGGCCTGTTCCTCGTGCAGAAGCGGGGCACCGGGGCGGTCGGCAAGGTGTTCGGGCCGATCATGATCGTGTGGTTCACGGTGCTCGCCGTCCTCGGCCTGCGCTGGATCGTCGAGCAGCCCGCGATCATCGAATCGATCAACCCGATCTGGATCGTTCGCTTCTTCCGGCACGAGTCGTCGACCGCGTTCCTCTCGCTCGGCGCGATCTTCCTCGTCGTCACCGGCGGCGAGGCGCTGTACGCGGACATGGGCCACTTCGGCCGGCGACCGATCGCCGTCGGTTGGTACTGCATGGTGCTTCCCTCGCTCCTGCTCAACTACTGGGGGCAGGGCGCATTCTTGCTCGACAACCCGGA
This sequence comes from Ilumatobacteraceae bacterium, assembly GCA_049696035.1. GTDB lineage: Bacteria > Actinomycetota > Acidimicrobiia > Acidimicrobiales > Ilumatobacteraceae > UBA668. Next base: position 10,080 of record JBAVTH010000104.1, on the reverse strand, counting down.
GAAGGTGGAGCAGAAGTTCTTCTTCCTGATGGGGCCTGCTGCGTTGAAGCTGCCGCTGGTCATCCTCGCCACGATGGCGACCATCATCGCGTCGCAGGCGCTGATCTCGGGCGTGTTCTCGCTCACGCAGCAGGCCGTGCAGCTCGACTACCTGCCACGCATTCGCATCACCCACACCTCGCACCACCATTCCGGCCAGATCTACGTACCACTGGTGAACTGGGCGCTGATGGTGGCGTGCGTCGGCCTCGTGATCGGGTTCAAGACGTCCACAGCGTTGGCCGCCGCGTACGGCATCGCTGTCACGATGACGATGGCGATCACCACCCTCATCTTCTTCCGGGTCCTCACCGATCGTTGGGAGTGGGCGCGGTGGAAGGCGTTCGCGGTGTGCGTGCCGCTGCTCGTCGTCGAGCTCGGCTTCCTCGGCGCGAACATCCCGAAGATCCCTCACGGAGGCTGGTTCGCCCTGGGTGTCGGTGCGTTCCTGATGCTGCAGATGAGCACATGGCGGCGAGGTCGCCAGCTGGTGGCGGCGCGGATCAAGCGCGGCGAGCGCCCCATTCAAGAAGTGCTCGACGCCCATACGGAGATCAAGAAGGTCAACGGCACCGGGGTGTTCCTCTTCAAAGATCTCGGGATGGCGCCACCGGCGATGATCAACAACCTGCACCACAACAAGGTGCTGCACAAGACCACCCTCATCGTCAGCGTGGAGACGGCCGACGCGCCGCGCGTCGCGCCCGAGCAGCGCGCGGAGGTCACCAAGGTGGAGCCTGGCGTGTTCCAGATTCGGCTCAGCTTCGGCTTCATGGATGAACCCGACGTGCCGGCAGCGCTCGCCGCGCTCGAGGTGAGGGGTCTCACGTTCGACCCTGCCGACGTGACCTACTTCCTCGGTCGCGAGTCGGTGGTCTCGGGCAAGGCGACTGGTATGAACCCTGCGATGGAACATCTGTTCGTCTGGCTCAACCGTGGCGCGGACAGTGCGGCGCGGTTCTTCAACCTGCCGGATGCGCAGGTGTTCGAAGTGGGAACCCGCGTCGAGATCTGACGGTGTGGGTCGGCCTGGCCCGGCCGTGCCCGGCGAGCACTGCCTGAGCTAACCTCCGCGACCGGGGGTTCCACTGACATGGCTGACGAACACGACACGATCGACGCGCTGCTCGACGAACAGCGCACCTTCCCGCCGTCCGCGGCGTTCAAGCAGGCGGCACTCGTCGCCGACACGTCGCTGTACGACGAGGCGAACCAGGACTTTCAGGGTTTCTGGGCCCGGCAGGCGGCCGAGTTGGTCGACTGGCACCGCGACTGGGACACCATCTGCGAGTGGGACCTGCCGTACTCGAAGTGGTTCGCCGGCGGCCAGCTCAACGTCGCGCACAACTGCCTCGACCGCCATGTGCTCGCCGGCAAGGGCGACAAGGTGGCGATCCACTGGGAGGGCGAGCCGGGCGACGAGCGCACCATCACCTACGCCGGCCTGCTGGCCGAGGTGCAGTTGTTCGCCAACGCGCTCAAGGGCCTCGGCGTGCAGCGCGGCGACCGCGTCAACATCTACCTCCCGATGATCCCCGAGGCTGCGGTGGCGATGCTCGCCTGTGCCCGCATCGGCGCCGCCCACAGCGTGGTGTTCGGCGGCTTCAGCGCCCAGAGCCTGACGGACCGCATCAACGACGCCGAGGCGAAGGTGCTGATCACCGCCGACGGCGGCTATCGCCGAGGCGAAGTGTTCCCGCTGAAGCCTGCTGCCGACGAAGCGATCGCCGGTTGTCCCACCATCGAGCATGTCGTGGTGGTGCGTCGCGGCGGCAACGAGGTGGAGATGGTCGACGGCCGCGACCACTGGTACAAGGACCTGATCCAGGCGGCCGACCCGGTGTGCCCGGCCGAGCCGATGGACAGCGAGCAGCTGCTGTTCCTGCTCTACACCAGCGGCACCACCGGCAAGCCCAAGGGCATCATGCACACCAGCGGCGGCTACCTCACCCACGTCACGTTCACGCACAAGTACGTGTTCGACCTGCACCCCGAGACCGACGTCTACTGGTGCACCGCCGACGTCGGCTGGATCACGGGCCACAGCTACATCGTCTACGGCCCGCTCGCCAACGGTGCCACCCAGGTGATGTACGAAGGCGTGCCCAACCACCCGCAGAACGACCGCTTCTGGGCGATCATCGAGAAGTACGGCGTCACCAAGTTCTACACCGCGCCCACCGCCATCCGCACGTTCATGAAGTGGGGCGCGCAGGAACCCGCGAAGCACGATCTGTCGTCGTTGAAGGTGCTGGGGTCGGTCGGTGAGCCGATCAACCCCGAGGCCTGGATGTGGTACCACGAGCACATCGGCGGGGGGAACTGCCCCATCGTCGACACCTGGTGGCAGACGGAAACCGGCGGCATCATGATCAGCCCACTGCCCGGCTGCACCACCACCAAGCCCGGCTCCGCCACCTTCCCTCTCCCCGGCATCGGTGCCGAAGTGGTCGACGACGACGCCCAGTTGGTGACCCATGGCGGCGGGTACCTGACGCTCACCCAACCGTGGCCGGGCATGCTGCGCGGCATCTGGGGCGACCCCGAGCGCTACCACGACACCTATTGGAGCCGCTTCGAAGGTCGCTACTTCGCCGGCGACGGCTGCAAGCTCGATGAGCAGGGCTACCTGTGGCTGCTCGGTCGCGTCGACGACGTGATGAACGTGTCCGGTCATCGCATCAGTACCGCCGAGGTGGAGAGCGCGCTGGTCAGTCATCCCTCGGTGGCCGAGGCCGCGGTGGTGGGCGCCAACGACAACACCACCGGTCAGGCGATCATCGCCTACGTCACGCTGCGCGGTGGGCTCGATGTGCCGGTCGACGAGCTGCGCAACCACGTCGCCCACGAGATCGGGGCGATCGCCAAGCCGAAGGCGATCTTCTTCACGCCGGATCTCCCCAAGACGCGCAGCGGCAAGATCATGCGCCGACTCCTGCGCGACGTTGCCGAGGGCCGCAACCTGGGTGATACCACCACCTTGGCGGATGCCAGCGTCGTCAGCGAACTGCAGCGGCGTGCCTCGGAAGCGCCCAGCGAGGATTGATCGTTCGCGTTCGCTCAAGAAACGCCGGGTACCGCCGATACCTCCTACGTGGCTATCGACGAGACGGACCTGCCGAACGGCCCCGTTGGCACGCAGGGTGGCAATGCTCCTGGGGATGACGCGGCACCGCGCTACGCCCTCGACGACTTCCGCCTGCGGTTGGACTCGCCGCTGTTCCACCGAGATCCAGGGATGTCGGCGGCGCAAGCCCCGCAGCTGCGTGAGCTGACCTGGGAGCACGTCGTCCGACCGCCTCACGGGGACGACACCACCGACGGCGTCGCCACCGAGCAGTCGACAGCAGCCTCGGATTCGTCGGCGTCGATCGAAGCGTTGCTGGAACAGGCGCGCAGGATGGCCGAGTCGCGAGCCGTCGATCCGCTGCAGCCGGTGGAGCAGATGCAGCCGATGGATCGGCTGCGGCCGGTCGATCCGCTGCCGGCGAACTTCCTCTCGACGGGAGAGCTGCTGGCCGCCGCCGGCGTTGCGCCGGTGACGGGCGGACCGACTGCTCTCCAGCCACTGGGAGCACAGGAACACGACGCCCAGGCGGTGGACGAGCAGTTGCCGCCGGTTCTCGCCGAGCCCGCGGTGCCCCGTCTGGCCGAGCCGACGACGCCGCGCTTGGCGAGGTTGTCGGCGTTGATGTCGGGTGAGATACCGGTGCTACGCGACATCGAGGCGTTGGCCGTTCAGCCGGTGGACGTCGAGCCGTTGATGGCTGAGGTTGCGCCCGTTGCTGCCGCCTCGCCGCCGGTGGCGCAACCCAGCATCGAGTCGTTGTTCGCCGCGCTCGAGCAGATGGACGAGATGGAGGACCGGCGGTCGGACGCATCCGTCGAGGCGCAGCCCCACGGCGAGTCGGTGCCCGAGCAGGCGGCCGTGGCGGACCGAGCCGGCGAGGACCTGAACCAGCGTGACGCTGACCGGCGCCGAGAGGAACGGGCGCTGCGCGACGAGGAGCGCCGCCGTTCGGAAGCTCGGCAGCACGAAGAGGACCTGTTGCGCGACGAGGCCCGGCAGCGCGAGGAGGCCCGGCAGCGCGAGGAAGACCTGCTGCGCGAGGAAGACCGGCTGCGCGAAGCGGATCGGCTGCGCGAAGACGAGTGGCAACGACGTGCGCAGGCTTCGCTCGAACACCCGGTGATCGACGTCACCGCCGCAGCGGCACCGCCTCGCCCCACTGCTCGACGGGTCCCGGAGTCGGCGGTGGAAGCCGAGCTGAACCGGCTGGCGTTCCTGCCCGACCGGGAGGAGGAGCTCGGTCCGGTAGCCGTGCCCGAGATCGCCCACTCGGATCAACGACCGGCTGCTCCGGCGCTGACCCTCAGCCAGCACGAGATGTACTCGGCGAAGAGCTCGGCGTCGGCTCCCGCCCGTGTGACCTTCGCCGAGATGGTCCCCCCGACCCCACAGCTCCGCAAGCAGAAGCGCCGCGTGCTGCCGCGGCTGCTCGGCGCGCTGGTGGTGCTCGCCATGCTGGGTGGTGGCCTGTTCGCGGCCAAGTACTACCTGCTGGACAAGAAGTGGGAGGGGGAAGTTGCCACGTTCGCGAGCGATGTCGAAGGCGCTCGCGGGCTCAGCTTCGATCACGCCATTGAGGTCAAATCGCTGCCGGCGGTCGACTACGCAACCGAGCTGGGTTCGCTCTCGTTGGCCGGCAACGATGCCGAGATGGCCCTGACGGCGAGTGAGTGGCGCTCACTCGGCCTCCTCGACGGTGCGCTGGCCCTCGGGCAGATCGGCATGGCCGCGATGCCCGACTCGCCTGCCTTCTACGACCCGGCGGACGAGACGATCTTCGTCGTCGAGGCTCTGCCGCCGGATCTCTACCGCTTCGCACTGCATCGTGCGCTCACCATGGCATTGCTCGATCAGCACTTCGGCTGGGGTTCGCGAGTGAAGGATGCCTCGCCGTCCGTCGCCTTCGGAATCCGCGCCTACTACGACGGCGATGCCCTGGCGACCGCCGCCGCGCTGGCGGCACCGGCGGAGCGCACGCAGATCTTCACCGACATCTTCGGTCTCTATGGCACGTACCAGATCGCCGCTTCGCCGTCGCCGTTCGCCTCGACCGTCGCGGGACGACTCGGGGTGACCCTTCGTTCGTACTTCGAATCGATTCCTGTTGCGGACCGGTCAGCGTTGGAGGAGGACGCGTCGATCACCGATGCACAGGCGCTCGACATCCGGCGCTTGGTGACCGGTGCCACGGAGACCCCGTCGGCCAACGCGCGGGGCATGCTCTACTGGTACCACGTGCTGGCCGCGCGCCTCGACAGCGAGTCGGCCTGGCAGGCGGCGCTGGCATGGCAGAACGACGATGTGTCGCTGGTGAACGAGCCATCCGGGAGTTGCGTCGTCGCCCACCTGCAGGTGGACCCTGCATCGTTGGACGCGGTCGCCGGTGCCTTCGAGACCTGGGCCGCGGCAGCGCCGGCGCTGACCGGGACGACGGTCACGCGTGCCGCCGACGGTGCGGCGATGCAGCTCGACATCCACGCCTGCGACCCTGGCGCCGGGGCAACGGTGCCGGCTAGCGATGGCCACCTTGCGCTCGGCGCGGCGCCGCTGCGAGCAGAGCAGTACCACCTGCTGCTCGAGGCACAGCCCACGCTGCCCGTCGCCCAGGCCGCGTGCGCGGTGTTCGGTGGCGACCCGGTCTCGCTGCTCGACGAGCGCGGTGTGATCGACCCGGCAGAAGGATGGGGCGCCCCGGCGGCCCACCCGCTGCCCGACCCCAACCGGCTTGGTTGCGCACCCGGCTGAGCCGGGCACCTGTGCCGGCCCTCGCCCGAGTCGACTGAGCGACGACCAGCAAGTCGACGCTCGGGTGATGCGGTAGGCCGCGTCAGTCGCGGAAGTTCTGGAACTGCAGGGGGATGCCGAGGTCGGCGCCCTTCAGCAGTGCGATCACGGCCTGCAGGTCGTCGCGCTTCTTGCCGGTGACCCGCACGGTCTCGCCCTGCGTCTGGCTGCTGACGCCCTTGGGGCCCTTCTCCTTGATCATCCGATTGATCTCGCGGGCCTTGTCGCTGCCGATGCCCACCTTGAGGGTGACCACCTGGCGAACCGTGTTCTGGGTGGCCTCCTCGATCTTGCCGTAGTCGGTGCCTTTCAGCGACACGCCACGCTTGACCAGCTTCTCTTCCACCACCAGCCGAAGGGCGGCGAGGCGATCCTCGCTGACCGTGCGCAGGGTGAGCACGAGATCGTTGAGCTCGATGGAGGAGTCGGTGTTCTTGAAGTCGAAGCGGGTACCGATCTCGCGCTGGGCCTGGTCGACCGCGTTCTTGACTTCCTGGCGGTCGATTTCGGAGACGACGTCGAAAGTGGACATGCGCCAACTGTATCCAAGGCGATAGCCTCACTCACCGCTGATGGGTCGGTGCCCGAGTGGCCAAAGGGAGTTGACTGTAAATCAACCGGCACAGCCTACGTAGGTTCGAATCCTGCCCGGCCCACACGAAGATCGCCAGGTCGTCAGACCTGGCGATCTTGCTTTTTCCCGACAGACTGACCCTCCTCATGATCCTCATCGATGCCGCCGGCCTCAAAGCCTCTCGCCCCAACCGACCGCTCTTCGCCGACGTGTCGCTGACGCTCAGCGACGGCGACCGCGTCGGGGTGGTGGGCATCAACGGTTGCGGGAAGAGCACCCTGTTGCGCTTCCTCGGCCGCGAAGCCAACCCGGAGGCCGGCGAGGTGCGTTGGGGCCGCGGCGCCAGGGTGGGCTTCCTCACGCAGCAGCCGGTGCTGCCCGAGGGCACGGTGCGTGATGCGGTGGGTGCCGGCTGGGAGGGCGAGGCCATGCTCCATCGCTTGGGCATGGCGGCATTGGTGGACAGCCGCACCGACGAGCTGTCCGGTGGTCAGGCCAAGCGGGTGGCGCTTGCCCGCTTGCTGTGCGGCGAGTACGAGGCGCTGATCCTCGACGAGCCCACCAACCACCTCGACCTGGATGCGATCAAGTTCCTCGAGGAGTGGCTCGCGGCCTATCGCGGTGGGTTGGTGCTGGTCACCCACGATCGTCACGTGCTCGATCGGGTGACCACCAAGGTGCTGGAGATCGATCGCGGCACGGCCTACCTGCACATGCCGGTCGGCAAGCATGCAGGCTCCGGCTACGCGGCGTATCTCGCCGGGCGGGCAGAGCGCGAGGAGCGGGCCGAAGTCGCCGAGCAGGTGCGCAAGAACCTGGCGGTGAAGGAGTTGGCCTGGTTGCGCCGCGGCGCCCCCGCGCGTACGGCGAAGCCCAAGGCGCGCATCGCCACAGCCACGGCGCTCGTGCAGGGAAAGGCGCTGGCAGCCGCGCGCGACGGCTCGTTGGAGCTGTCGATGGGGTCGCAACGGCTGGGCTCGAAGGGCATCGAGGCGCGCAACATCACGTTCAGCTGGCCCGACGGCACCCCGGTGCTCGCCGGCGTGAACGTGGCCTTCGAACCTGGTGACCGAGTGGGCATCGTCGGCCCCAACGGTGCGGGCAAGTCCACCCTGCTCGATCTCATCGCCGGGCGGCTGGTGCCGACCGGGGGCGAGGTGGAGTGCGGCATCACCGTCAAGATCGGGTACTACGACCAGCTCGGCCGCGGACTCGACCTCACGCAGCGGGTGCGTGAAGCGGTGGCCGGCAACAAGGGCGAGCCGTCGCTGGCGGATGTGACCTTGATGAAGCGCTTCTGGTTCGACGGCGATGCCCAGTTCGCTCCCATCGGCACCCTCAGCGGCGGCGAGCGCCGTCGCCTGCAGTTGCTGCTCACGCTGGTCGAACAACCCAACGTGCTGCTGCTCGACGAGCCCACCAACGACCTCGATCTCGACACCCTGCGCGCTCTGGAGGACTTCCTCGACGACTGGCCGGGCATCGTCGTCACGGTCAGCCACGACCGGTCGTTCCTCGATCGGGTCACCGACGAGCTGCTCGCGCTCGACGGTCGCGGTGGAGCCGAGTGGATTCGAGGAGGAGTGGCCACTTGGCTCGCCGCCCACCAGGCGACGGCGAACGTGCCGCAGCAAGCGGGCAAGTCGGCCGGGCAGGCCAAGGCTCCGTCTGCGCCCCCCGTCATCAGTCGCGCCTCGGTGGCGCGTCCGGCGGCGAACCGCAGCCCATCCACGGTGCGCCGCCAGCTGGGCCAGGCCGAACGCGACCTTGCGGCGGCCGGCGCCCGGCGCGATCGAGTGCTGCAGGAGCTGCAGGATGCGCTCGACCATCGCGAGATGGCGGCCCTCGGCGAACGCTTGGCCACGGCCCAGGAAGCCGTCGATGGCGCCGAGGAGGCCTGGCTGGCCTTGGCCGACGAAGCCGAGGCGCTGGGCCTCGAGCTGTGACTCACTCGTGGCCCGGCCCCGACAGGAGGCCTACAGCAGGCGTTCCATGAGGGCGACGTCGTGCCAGCGGCTGAACTTGCGGCCCACCTCTCGCTCGATGCCCACCAGTTCGAAGCCGCAGCGCCGGTGCAGGGCGATGGAGGCCGCCCCGCTGGCATTGATGCGGGCGAACACGGCGTGGAAGCCGGAGAGCTCAGCGGTCGAGAGCAGCTCTTCCAGCAGCACTCGACCGATGCCGTGGCCGTGCCGGTCGCGGCGCACGTAGACCGAGTTCTCCACACTGGTGCGGTAGGCGGCGCGTTCCTTGTAGGGCGACAACGCCCCGAAGCCCACGATGTCGCCACCTGGATCTCCTGGGTCGACCGCCACGACGGTGGCGAAGGCGCCTGAGCGTGTGGCGAGCCACTCCTGCTGGTCGGCAAGAGTGCGCGGCACCAGATCGAAGGTGGCCACCGTGTGCATCACCTCGTAGTTGTAGATCGCGCGGATCTGTTCGGCATCGGCCGGTGTGGCGAGGCGCAGCGTGATGTCGGGCACGAACGGCGAGGGTAGCGGCAGGCGGTGATCGGACTCCGGCAAGTTGTGGCGCGATTAGCAGAATCCCGTGACCGCGCGTGGGATGCCGCCGCTATCATCACCAGTCGGTTTCGCGGTCTCGCCGCGCGCCTAGGCCCTCTTAGCTCAGTAGGTAGAGCAACGCCATGGTAAGGCGTAGGTCGTCGGTTCGACTCCGACAGAGGGCTCGACCAAAACGGTCGGGGGTCACCCCGTCCGGTCCAGCAAGGCCCTGGCGGCGTAGCTCAGTTGGTCAGAGCATCCGGCTCATAATCGGAAGGTCACCGGTTCGAGACCGGTCGCCGCTACCACGTAATCGCAAGTCAATCCAGACCACACCAACCACGTCACAGGAGAAGGTCTCCCATGAGCAAGGCCAAGTTCGAGCGCACGAAGCCGCATGTCAACATCGGCACGATGGGTCACATCGACCACGGCAAGACCACGTTGACTGCAGCGATCTCCAAGACGTTGGCGGAGAAGGGGTTGGCGAAGTACACGCCGTTCGATCAGATCGACAAGGCGCCGGAGGAGAAGGCTCGTGGTATCACGATCTCCATCGCGCACATCGAGTACGAGACGATGAATCGTCACTATGCGCATGTCGACATGCCGGGTCATGCTGACTACATCAAGAACATGATCACGGGTGCTGCGCAGGTTGATGGTGCGATCTTGGTGGTCGCGGCGACGGATGGTCCGATGCCGCAGACGCGTGAGCATGTGTTGTTGGCTCGTCAGGTGGGTGTGCCCTACATCGTGGTGGCGTTGAACAAGGCTGACATGGTGGAGGACGAGGAGCTGTTGGAGCTGGTTGAGCTCGAGGTTCGTGAGTTGCTCAGCGAGTACGAGTTCCCTGGTGATGATGCGCCGGTGGTTCGTGTCAGCGCGTTGAAGGCGTTGGAGGGTGATGAGGCGTGGCAGGCGAAGATCATGGAGTTGATGGATGCTTGTGATGCGAGCATTCCTGAGCCGGTTCGTGAGTTGGACAAGCCGTTCTTGATGCCGATCGAGGATGTGTTCACGATCACGGGTCGTGGCACGGTGGTGACCGGCAAGGTGGAGCAGGGCATCGTGCATACGGGTGATGATCTGGAGATCGTTGGTTTGAA
>JBAVTH010000103.1:0-4775 GCA_049696035.1 Ilumatobacteraceae bacterium | reverse complement strand
GGTGAAGTGGTGTTCAACACGGTGCTCTCCGGGTACCAGGAGGTCGTCACCGACCCCAGCTACGCCGGGCAGATCATCACGTTCACGTACCCCCACATCGGCAACTACGGCGTGAACGACCACGACTTCGAGTCGATCAAGCCCTTCTGCCGCGGCGTCATCGTGCGGGAGATGGCTCGTCGTCACAGCAACCACCGCGCGCAGGACTCCCTCGATGCCATGCTGCACCGCTTCGGTGTGAGTGGCATCGCCGGCATCGACACCCGTCGGCTCACCCGCCTGCTACGCGACACGGGCGCCATGCCCGGCGCGTTCGGTACTGCCGATGAGGGCACCCTGCGTGCCGCGGCGGTCGCCGAGAAGGGAACGGACGGCATCGATCTCGTCGCCGAAGTGACCACGACAGAGGCCTACGAAGTCCGGGCGAGTGCCGAGGGACGGCGACGGATCGTCGCCTACGACTTCGGCATCAAGACCACCATCCTTCGCCACCTCTCCGGACTGGGTACCGTGCACGTGGTGCCGGCATCCACCTCTGCGACCGAGGTGATGGCCCTCCAACCCGACGGTGTGTTCCTCTCCAACGGGCCTGGCGACCCGGCGATGGTGGGCTACGCAGTCCAGGCGATCAGCGAGCTCGTCGGTCAGGTGCCGATCTTCGGGATCTGCCTCGGCCATCAACTGCTCAGCCGAGCACTCGGCGGCGAGACGTACAAGCTGCCCTTCGGCCATCACGGCGGCAACCACCCGGTGCGCCACGAGGCCACCGGTCACGTCGAGATCACCAGCCAGAACCACAACTTCTGCGTCGACCCGGCCAGCCTCGACGGCAAGGTGGAGGTGACCCACGTCAACCTCAACGACTTCACCAACGAGGGCATGCGGGTGCTCGGCGCCGCTGCGTTCAGCGTGCAGTACCACCCCGAGGCCGGCCCCGGCCCCCATGACAGCAGGTACCTGTTCCGGATGTTCGCCGACCTGATGGGCCAGCCGTCGAGCAGCAAGGCGGGTGTGTGATGCCCAAGCGCACCGACATCCACTCCATCCTGATCATCGGCTCCGGCCCGATCGTCATCGGTCAGGCCTGCGAGTTCGACTACTCCGGCACGCAGGCCTGCCGTGTGCTGAAGGAGGAGGGTTACCGGGTCATCCTGGTGAACTCGAACCCGGCCACGATCATGACCGACCCCGACTTCGCCCATGCGACGTACGTCGAGCCGATCACTCCGGAGGTCGTCGCCAAGATCATCGAACGCGAGAAGCCCGATGCGGTGCTACCGACGCTCGGTGGTCAGACGGGTCTCAACACGGCGATGGCGCTGTACGCCATGGGGCTCATCGGCGTGCCCGGCACTCCGGAGATGATCGGCGCCAACGCGCTGGCGATCGAGACGGCCGAGGACCGCGACAAGTTCAAGCAGGCGATGATCGAGATCGGACTGAAGGTGCCGCCCAGCGGAGTGGCGCACGACCTGGCGGAGTCCCGCGCCGTGCTCGCCGACATCGGCCTGCCCTGCATCATTCGGCCGGCGTACATCCTCGGGGGCCGCGGCACGGGCATTGCCAGCACCACCGAGGAGTTCGAGCTCATCGCCGCAAACGGCCTCGATGCCAGCCCGATCAGCGAGATCCTCATCGAGAAGAGCATCGCTGGGTGGAAGGAGTACGAGCTCGAGGTCATGCGCGATCACGCCGACAACTGCGTGATCATCTGCGGCATCGAGAACTTCGACCCGATGGGCGTGCACACCGGCGACAGCATCACCGTCGCGCCCATCCAGACGCTCAGCGACGTGGAGTACCAGGAGATGCGCGATGCGGCGTTCGCTTGCATCCGTCGGGTCGGGGTCGAGACGGGCGGTAGCAACGTCCAGTTCGCGGTCAACCCGGAGAACGGGGACCAGGTCGTCATCGAGATGAACCCGCGCGTGTCGCGCTCGTCCGCGCTGGCGTCGAAGGCCACCGGCTTCCCGATCGCGAAGATCGCCGCCAAGTTGGCCGTTGGCTACACGCTCGATGAGATCACCAACGACATCACCTCGACGGCGACTCGTTCGACGCCGGCGAGCTTCGAGCCGTCGATCGACTACGTCGTCACCAAGATCCCACGGTGGGCGTTCGAGAAGCTGCCCGGCACGAAGGGCATCCTCGGTACCCAGATGCAGTCGGTGGGCGAGGCGATGTCGATCGGGCGCACGTTCACGGAGAGCCTGCAGAAGGGTCTGCGCTCGCTCGAACAGGGTCGCTACGGGCTCGGCTGCGACCCGGCCGAGGCCCACCTCGCCGAGCGAAGCGAGGAGGAACTGCTGGCGGCGGTGGCGGTGCCCACTCCGGAGCGCATCTTCCAGGTCGGTGAGCTGTTGCGCCGTGGTGTCACCCCCGATGCCATTCACGCGGCCTGCCGCATCGACCACTGGTTCCTCGACCAGATGCAGCAGATCATGCAGGAACGGGTCGCGTTCACCGCGACCGGCATGGCGGCGATGACGCGACGGCAGTGGAAGCGGGCCAAGCAGTTCGGGTTCAGCGACGCCCAGTTGGCATTCGCGTGGGGGCTCGAAGAACTGGACGTGCGTGCCGCCCGTGAGGCCCAGGGCGTGCTGCCCACCTACAAGACCGTCGACACCTGTGCCGCCGAGTTCGCCGCCGAAACGCCGTACCACTACAGCACCTGGGAGGACGAGAACGAGGTCCGCCCCAGCGACCGTCCCCGAGTGGTCATCCTCGGCAGCGGACCGAACCGCATCGGCCAGGGCATCGAGTTCGACTACTGCTGCGTGCACGCGTCGTTCGCGCTGCGCGACGCAGGCTTCGAGACGGTGATGGTGAACTGCAACCCGGAGACCGTCAGCACCGACTACGACACCAGCGATCGTCTGTACTTCGAGCCCCTCACCCGTGAAGACGTGCTCAACGTGATCGCCGCCGAGACGGCTGCGGCCGGGGGAGTTGCTCCGAAGGTCATCGTCTCGCTGGGCGGCCAGACCCCGTTGAAGCTGTCGGGTCTGCTGCCGGTGGAGCTCATCGCCGGCACGTCGCCTGCTTCGATCGACCTGGCCGAGGACCGCGAGAAGTGGAATGCGCTGTGTCACGAGTTGCACATCCCGCAGCCTCCAGGAGGCACCGCCATCGACCTGGAGCAGGCGTTGACCATCGTCGACGACGTGGGCTTCCCGGTACTGGTGCGTCCCAGCTACGTGCTCGGCGGTCGTGCGATGCAGATCGTGCACGACCGCAACCACCTCGCGCGGGCGATGGCCGAACTGGCCGGGTTCGGCTCATTGGGCAAGGAGGGTGGGCTGTCCGCCGAACGCCCCGTGCTGGTCGACCGCTTTCTCGAGGACGCGACCGAGGTGGATGTCGACGCGATCCGCGACCACACCGGTGAGGTGCTGATCGGCGGCGTGATGGAGCACGTGGAGGAAGCCGGCGTGCACAGCGGCGACTCCGCCTGTGCGATCCCGCCGCAGACGCTGCCCGCGTGGGTGGTGGAGGTGATCGAGAGCTACACCAGGGCGATCGCGATGGCGCTCGACGTGCGTGGCCTGATCAACGTGCAGTACGCCGTGCTGGGCACCACCGTGTACGTCATCGAGGCCAACCCGCGCGCCAGCCGCACGGTGCCCTTCGTGGCCAAGGCCACCGGCGTGCCGCTGGCCAAGGTGGCCAGCCGGGTGATGCTGGGCGCGACACTCGCGGAGTTGCGATCCGAAGGGTTGCTCCGTGCTCCCAGCGACCACGGGCACGTGGCGATCAAGGAGGCCGTACTGCCGTTCAGCCGGTTCCCAGAGGTCGACACTGCCCTCGGGCCGGAGATGCGCAGCACCGGCGAGGTGATGGGCATCGACACCACGTTCGGCAAGGCGTTCTTCAAGGCCGAGCTTGCCGCAGGGACCCTGTTGCCCACGGAAGGAACGGTGTTCTTGTCGCTGGCCGATGGCGACAAGCCCGCCGGACTGGTGGTGGCCAAGCGGCTGCGCGAACTGGGCCTCGGGATAGCGACGACGCGCGGCACCGGCGAGTACCTGGGCAAGTTCGGCATCACCGTCGATCAGGTCGTCGGCAAGATCTCCGACGGACATGGCATCAACGCGGTGAAGCTGATCGAGAGTGGTCAGATCGCGTTCGTGATCAACACACCGCAGGGGCGTGGCGGCCGCACCGACGGCGAGCAGATCCGCAAGTCGGCCAACAGCCACCATGTCAGTTCGGTCACCACCGTCGAGGCGGCACTGGCCGCCGTGCAGGGAATGGCCGAGATGGTGGGTCACGAGATCAACGTGAGGCCGCTGCAGGAGTACCACGCGTGAGTGCAGGCTCGGCGGTGCGCATCGGCTCGCTGGAGTTGGCGGCGCCGGTGATGACGGCGTCGGGCACCGCCGGCCACGGAGCCGAGTTGGCACCGTACATGGACCTGTCGGCACTCGGTGCAGTCGTGGTGAAGTCGTTGGCGGCGTACGAGTGGGCCGGGAACCCGTCGCCACGCGTGCATCCGGCAGGGGTCGGCATGATCAACGCAGTCGGGCTGCAGGGTCCCGGCGTACCGTCCTGGCTCGCCGACGAGCTGCCGGCGCTGCTCGCGACGGGCGCTCGTGTCGTGGCCAGCATCTGGGGCCGTTCGGTGGAGGACTACCGCCGTGCCGCCGAGCAGCTCGCCGATGCTCCGCCCGGGGTGGTGGCCGTCGAGGTCAACCTGTCCTGCCCGAACTTGGAAGGCCGACGCGGCATCTTCGCTCACGATGCGGTGCTGTCCGCGGAGGTGATCGACGCGTCAG
>JBAVTH010000102.1:0-7477 GCA_049696035.1 Ilumatobacteraceae bacterium | reverse complement strand
GGTGGCGAGGCCGCGCGAGTCGGGCTGGCCGCGCTCTTCCTCGCCCGCTTCGACGTGTTCCTCCTCGACGAACCCACCAACGACCTCGATCTCGACGGCCTGGCCCGCCTGGAGAAGTTCGTCACCGGGCTCGGCGCCGGATGCGTGATCGTGAGCCACGACCGCACGTTCCTGGCGCGGACGATCACTCATGTGGTCGAGCTCGACGAGTTCACCCATCGTTCCACCCGCTACGCCGGCGGCTGGGAGGTCTACCTCCACGAACGCGAGGTCGCCCGCCAGCAGGCGTGGCAGGCCTACGAGGAGTACGACAGCAAGCGGTCGTCGCTGGCCGGCCGTGCGCAGCGTGAGCGCGAGTGGGCCACGCAGGGCCTGTCGAAGGCGAAGAAGAAGCCGACCGACAACGACAAGAACATCAAGGCCTTCAAGATCAACCAGAGTGAGCAGCTGGCCGGGAAGGCGGCGCGCACCGACAAGATGATGGAGCGGTTGGAGGTGGTGGAGGAACCGCGCGAAGCATGGCAGCTGCGCATGCAACTGGCCGAGGTGGAACGCAGCGGCGACGTGGTGGGCCGCCTCGAAGGTGCCGTGGTGCGGCGTGATTCGTTCACCCTCGGCCCGATCGACCTGCAGATCGCCTACGGCGAACGGGTCGTGATCGAAGGACCGAACGGGAGCGGCAAGTCGACGCTGCTCGGCGCCCTGCTCGGCGAGACCCCGCTGACCGATGGTGTGCAGTGGCGTGGCCCGGGTGTCGTGGTCGGCCGGTTGGAGCAGGCTCGCCAGCAGCTGACCGATCAGCCCTCCGTGGTCGCGGCGTTCATGTCTGCCACCGGCATGCTGGTGCCCGAGGCGCGCACTCTCCTGGCCAAGTTCGGTATCGGCGCCGAGCACGTCAACCGCCCGGCCGACTCGCTGTCGCCGGGTGAGCGCACCCGCCTCGTGCTGGCGTTGCTGATGGCCAGGGGCTCGAACTGCCTCGTGCTCGACGAGCCCACCAACCATCTGGACATGCCGGCCATCGAGCAGTTGGAACAGGCGGTGGAGACCTTCCGCGGCACGGTGCTGCTGGTCAGCCACGACCGGTCCCTCCTCGCCAACGTGCGTCGCACGCGCACGATCGTGCTCGACGACGGCAAGGTGGTCAGCGACCTGCCGAGCTGACCCGCCGACATGCGATGAGGCCGACGGCGGCGAGTCCGATCGCCAGTGCGAAGTTGGTGCCCAGCGCGCCGCCCAGCGACCAGCTCGTCCGGTCGGCGATGGCGACGGTCGCGCCGCCGATGCCGCCCATCAGCGAGAACCCCACGGCGTCGGCGAGCGTCACCTGGCTGCTGACCTCGCCTTCCCGGCCGTCGGTGGCATACGACATCGCGGCCACTGTGGCCGGGTTGTAGAGCAGGCCCATTCCGAGGCCGCCGACCGACCACGCGAGGAACGTGGCCCACAACGGCCACCACGACCACAGCACCGGCACCACCAGCGCGATGCCCAGCAGCATGACGGCGAAGCCAACCTGCATGGCCCGCGCGGTGTGCACCGGCGGTCGGTGCGCCCGGATCCACTGCCCAGCGGTCCAGCTGAGCGCGGCGCCGATGATGACGAACCCCTGCACCAGCGGGCTCGAGCCGTGAATGCGATCGGCCGCCAGCGGGATGAAGCTGTCGGCGCCGAGGAAGGTGGCGGTGGCGATGATGCGGCACAGGATGATCGCCGGCAGTCCGCGTCGAGCGCCGAGCACGCCGGCCGGCAGCAGTCGCCGCAATGAAGGAATCGCCATCGCCAGACCGCTGGCGGAGGTGGCCACGGCCACCAGCGGGTTGGCGAGCTGCAACCCGGTCACCAGCATCCCGACGCCGACGGCGGCGACGACGGCTGCCGGTATCTTGCTGCCGATGCGATCGAACGGCAGCGGGCCGTAGCGCATCATCGGCCGCACCGCGAGCGCACCCACGGCCAGCGTGAACGGCACCAACCCGAGGAACACCCACACCCAACCGAACGAGTCGGTGACCCACCCGGCGAGCGCCGGTGCGAACAGGCTGGGCAGCACCCAGCCGGCGGAGAGGTACGCATACATCACCGGCTGCCGGTCGTCGGGGAAGGCTCGCTTCACCAGCATGTACGCGATCGGGGAGAATCCGCCGGTGCCGGCGCCCTGCAGCGCCCGCCCGATGACGATCCAGATCATCGAGGGCGCTGCCGCCGCCACCACCAGACCGATGATGAGGGTCACGATGCACAGCGCGAACGGGCGGGCCGGGCCGCGCCGGTCCGACATCTCACCGGCAGCCACCAGCGCCACCAGGTTGGCGAGCGTGTAGACGGACAGTGACAGGCCGTACAGCGAGTCGCCGTGCAGCTCGTCGGTGATCGTGGGCAGGGCAGTGATCACTGCGGTCACCTCGAACGCGACCAGCATGACCGCCAGCACCAGACCGGTGGCCAACAGCCGCTGCTCGGCGTTGAACGGCGTGCGGGTCTCGTGCCCCGCGCCGGCCGTCATGCGGGCGAACCCGGAGCCACCAGCGGCCACGGGCGGTTGCGCTCGGCGGTGAGCGCGAGGTCGAGCAGCAGCTGCTCGGTGTAGTGGCGACCGACCACCTGCAGGCCGATCGGCAGGCCGTCGATCGCGCCGGCCGGGATGGAGATGGCCGGGTTGCCGTGCAGGTTGGCGGCGAAGGTGAGGCGACCGTTGTTGCCGGGACCGGCCTCGAGGCCGCCGAACACGCCGGGCAACGGCCCGTCGGCGTCGAACGCGACATCGGGGTTGCTGGCGGTGATGACGTAGTCGACCCCGTCGGCGGGGTCGAAGATGCGGGCCATCGCTTCGTTCAGCTCGACGCGTCGGCGTTCGATCTTCGCCCGCGCCGCCGAATCGTACTTGCCGACTGCTTGTTGCATGCCGAAGCGGATCTCGGGCGTGAGGTCGTCGGCACAGCCGGGCCACACGTCGGCGAGCTGCGCTTCGATGGCGATGTTGCCGCTCAGCGCCCATGCGGAGCCCATGCGCGGCAGCGACGTGTCGACACCATCGACTCGAGCCATGCCACAGTCGGCCACCAGCGCAGCCCCGGCTTCCTCCAGCAGCTCCCACATCACCGGGGAGACCGTGGCGGTGCCCCAGTTGGGAGCGAACGCGACGCGGGTGCCGCGCAGCGCTGCGAGATGGCTGCCCAGCCCGGCTTCCCAGCCGGTCTCGCGCGGCAGGCTCAGCGGGTCGCGGGCGTCGAAGCCGTTGGCAACGTCGAACCAGCGGGCCGTGTCGCGGACCGAACGAGAGATGCATCCGATGGTGACGGTGAGGTTGCCGTACTGCGCCCGCGGCCCGCGCGGGATGCGGCCGATGGTGGCCTTCAGGCCGACCATGCCGGTGAACCCGGCTGGGATGCGGATGCTGCCACCGCCGTCGCCCGCAGTGCCCAGCGTGACCAGGCCACCCGACACGGCTGCCGCAGTGCCGCCGCTGCTACCACCTGGAGTCTTGCCGTGCTGCCAGGGGCTGTGCGTGGTGCCGTGCAACTTGGTGCGCGTGAGGTTGACCCCGCCGAACTCGCTGGCGGTGGTGAGGCCGACCAGCACAGCACCGCCGTCGTCGCGGATGCGCTGCACCATCGTGCCGGTGTGCTCGGCGACTTGGTCCTTCAGCGGGACCGATGCGTGCGTATCGGGCCACCCTTCCACCTGGTCGAGCTCTTTGACGCCGATCGGCACGCCACCGAACGGCTTGCTCACGTCAGCAGCGCGAGCCGCAGCCTCGGCCGTCTCGCGCGGCAGATAGCAGAACGCGTTCAGTTCGCTGGCGTCGATCGCCGCATAGGTGGCCTGCAGTTCCTCCAACGGCGTGCGGCGGCCGGCGCGGAACTCTTCGACGAGTGAGCAGGCATCGCCCTGCCACGGTGTATCCCCCATGCGGCTCACCTTACCGCGAGGGCCTCGATCAGCTCGTCCGGAGCCTCCAGGCTGATCGTCAGCTCCCGCAGTCGCAGGGGGAAGCCCATCGTGTACGCCCGTGCGTGCGGGTCGATCGTGATCGTGACCAGCCCTCGCCCGGCGCCGTTGACGAGCCACCGGCCTCGCCAACCGTGGGCGCCGCGGCTGAAGTACCGGCCGGTGTTCCGAGTGGCCGTGGTGATGGACGAACGGGGGATCCTTGCTCGGAACCCCCAGCCGAGGCGCACGCGCAACTCGGACTCGTCGAGCACCACGCCGCTCCAGTGCGGGCCCATGCCGAGTGCCCTGATCAGCACGCCGGACGGACCGTCGTATCGAATCGCGAACTCCATGCCCACATTCTGCGCCGGCGGCCGCCGGACGTGAACGGCACAACGGCCCGGCCGACCGGCGCGGCTGCACCTAGAGTCGAATCCTCATGGACAGTCGCTCCTTCCTCGGTCTGCAGCAGAGCCACAACCCGTATCGATGGTCGTTGGAGGTGACACCGTCACTGGCAACGACCGGTGGCTTCCTGTTCGGCGGATGCGGGCTGGGTGCCGCGATCTCGGCGATGGAGGGCACCAGTGGCCGCGAGGTGGTGTGGGCCACTTCGCAGTACCTGTCGTACGCCAAGCCCGGGGAGGTGATGGACGTCGATGTCACCATCGCCGTGGAGGGGCACCAGATCACGCAGGCCCGGGCCGTGTGCCACGTCGGCAACCGCGAGATCCTCACCGTGAACGCCGCGCTCGGCGACCGGCCGATGGAGCACCGAGGCCAGTGGGAGCAGATGCCGCAGGTGCCCGGCCCGAACGATGGGGTGGTGCGCGCGCATCGTCACCCGATCGACGGCACCATCAACGAGCGCCTCGAGCAGCGGATGGTGAAGGGCCGACCCTTCGAAGAGCTGAACGGTGAGCAGGGCGATGGCCAGACGCTGATGTGGGCGCGCATCCCCGACGTGATCGACGGCGTCGATGCCACCGCGTTGGCGATCCTGGGCGACTTCGTACCGATGGCTGTGGGCCAGGCGTTGGGCGTGCGCGGTGGTGGCAACAGCCTGGACAACACGCTGCGGGTGGTGCACCTGGTGCCCACCGAGTGGGTACTGCTCGACATTCGTGTGCACGCGGTGGAGCGCGGCTTCGGCCACGGCCTGGTGCACATGTTCGCGGAGGACGGCACGCTGCTGGCGACGGCCAGCCAGAGCTGCATCGTCCGTTTCTGGAAGAGTTGAGGGAACCGGCTGCCGCCGCACGTTCGATGAAGGGGAACCACCGATGAGCCTGCCCATTCGACCTGGCATGACCGTGCCGCTGCCTGGCCCGCTGCACAGCCATCGCGAGAAGCTGGGCGAGCTGGCCGACATGGGGTACACCGACATCTGGTCGGCCGAGAGCGATGGCGCCGACGGCTTCACGCCGCTGGCCCTTGCCGCCGCGTGGGAGCCGCGCCTGCGCCTGGGAACCGCCATCATCCCCGCGTACACGCGCTCGCCCGCCTGCTTCGCCCAGTGCGTCGCCTCGCTGGCCGACGCCGCTCCCGGCCGCTTCGCCATCGGCATCGGCAGCAGCAGCAACGTGATCGTGGAGCGGTGGAACGGTGTGCCCTTCGTGGAGCCGTACAAGAAGGTGCGCGACGTGGTGCGTTTCCTGCGGGATGCCTTCAGCGGCGAGAAGGTGGCGAAGCGCTACGACACGTTCGAGGTGAACGGCTTTCGTCTCGGGGTGCGCCCCGAGCAGCAGCCGCCCATCCTGGTGGCCGCGCTGCGCGAGGGCATGTTGCGACTGGCGGCGCGCGAGGGCGATGGTGCGATCATCAACTGGTTGGGTGCCGACGACGTGCCGCAGGTGGCCAAGGTCGTGCGCGATGCGGCCGGTGGTGTGGAGAAGGAGATCGTCGCTCGCATCTTCTGCTGCCCGAGCGAGAACGCCGAAGCGGTGCGCGCCGCCGCCCGCTTCGCGATCGCTGCGTACATGAACGTTCCCGTGTACGCCGAGTTCCAGCGCTGGCTGGGCCGAGGCCCCGCTCTGCAGGGCATGTGGGACGCCTGGCAGGCGGGCGACCGCAAGGCCGCACTGGCCGCAATCCCCGACGAGGTGGTGGATCAGCTGATCGTGCACGGCTCGCCCGAGCAGTGCCGGGCCACGATTCAGCGCTACTTCGACAATGGGGTGACCACCACCTCGCTGGCGATCCTGCCCCTCGACCCCGATCTCAAGCACTGGGACGCGGTGAAGGCACTGGCGCCCACCGCCGGTTAGGCGGCGCGACGAGCGGGTGCCGTACGGCCGGTAGCTGCCTCGGGCTGACGCGCCGCGGCCTTGGCTGCGAGCTGCGCCTTGATGGCGGCGATGTGGGCCAGGCCACGCAGGCGCGTGCTCTGGTCGAGACGGAACTGCAAGGGAAGCTCGCCCGGCGACAGCAGCGCCAGCTGCTCGGGGGCCTGGGTGGTATCGGTGCTGAGGGCAATGCGAGCAGTGTCGCAAAGGGGTGTGACACAGTTCCCGACCGGCCCCGACCGGCCCCGACCGGCCCCGACCGACCCGGACCGGCCCCGGACTCTGGCTCGGCTCGGCCGCCCTGGGCATGTGCTTCCGGAAGCGGATCCGACGCCCCTTGGCCTCGTTCGTGCTTCCGGAAGCAACGCACAGTGCGCCGAGCGGCCGGCGCGTAGGTTTGCAGTCATGAGCCGAGGTCACACGCACGACACGGGTGCTTGGCGCTCGGCACCCCGCATCGAACGATCGCTGTGGTGCGCCGTCGCGGTATGGGCCATCCTGGCGGTGGTCGGCCTGTTCGCGCTGTGGCCAACGGTGTCGGCCGGCTCCGGTGCCGCCGTCGATCGCACCGTGCACGGCTTCGTCACCTCCGTGGCCGTGGAGCCATGCACCGGCACCTCCGTCGAGGACCTCGTCGAGTGTCGCAAGCTCTCGATCCAGTTGGCGGGCGGCGAGGTCGACGGTCAGTCGACGGTGCTCGAGCAGGCCATCACCTCTGGACGCGGCAAGGTTCCCGAGGTGGGCGACGATCTCGTGCTGACAGCGACACGGCTGTCGGACGGCACCACCATCTACAACTTCGCGGACTACGAGCGATCGAGTGCGATGTGGGTGCTGGTCGTGCTGTTCGTGGTCACCGTTCTCGCCCTCGGGCGCTGGCGCGGGTTGGGGGCGCTGGCGGGCCTTGCGCTGAGCGTCGTGGTCCTCGTCGCATTCGTGCTGCCGGCGTTGTTGCAGGGGGCGAATCCGGTGCTGGTCGCGATCGTCGGCGCGTCGGTCATCGCGTTCGCTTCGCTGTACCTGGCGCACGGAGTGGGTTCGGCGACGAACGTGGCCTTGCTCAGCACCCTGGCGGCGCTCGCGATCACCGGGCTGCTTGCGTGGGCGTTCATCGAGTTGACCTCGCTCACCGGGCTGAGTGACGAGAACGCACTGTTCCTCGACACGCTGGGCGTGCACCTCGACCCGCGGGGCCTGCTGCTGGCAGGAGTGGTGATCGGCTCGCTGGGTGTGCTCGACGACGTGACCGTCACCCAGGT
>JBAVTH010000101.1:0-10392 GCA_049696035.1 Ilumatobacteraceae bacterium | reverse complement strand
GCGTCATCACCGTGCCGGCGGCACGGCCGTCGGCTTCCGCCATGCCGCGATCGGCGCGCAGCTTGCGGACGGCCAGGAACTCCACGATGCGGTCCTTCACGTCGTCGAGGCCGTGGTGGTCGGCGTCGAGCTGGTCTCGGGCGCCGTCGAGCTGCAGCTGGTCGAGCGTGCGCGTGGCCCACGGCAGCTCGAACACGCGGTCCAGCCAGGTGCGCACCCAGCTGTGCTCGGGCGACTGCTGGCTCATCCGCTCGAGCCGGTCGATCTCCTTGGCCACGAACGTCGCCGTCTTCTCCGGCAGGTGCTCGCGCAGCTCCTCGAGCTTCGTCCGGTAGTCGCCCACGACGTCGTCGTCGCCTTCGCCCAGCTCCTTGCGGATGGCGGTCAGCTGCTGGCGCAGCAGGTAGTCGCGCTGCTGCTTGTCGACCCCTTCGGTGACGTCGGCGCGGATCTGAGCGGTCACCTGCAGCTCTGCCAGGTGCTGCTTGGCCCATTCGGTGAGCAGCGCGACGCGCTGTTCGACGTCGACCGTGTGCAGCACTTCGGCACGACGGTGGTCGTCGGCCTCGCTCCAGGTGGTGACCGCGTCGGCCAACGCCCCGGGCTCGACGATGGTGCGCAGGATCTCGGGCAGCCGGCGGCTCTGGCGCAGCTTGGCGATCTCCTCCAACACCACCCTCAGCTCACGAGCGGCGGAGTCGACACGCGGGCTGGGCCTGGTGTCGGCGATCAGCTCGACGCCGGCGTGCTCGGCGCCGCGCTCGCTGGAGTGCACGGCCACCACACGAGCGCGCCGTTCCGCCTGCACGATGGCGGCCTGCTCTCCGTTGGGCAGTGTCGCCGTGTTGGGCACACGTGCCACGACGCCGATCGCGCCGGCGGCATCACCCGTGGTGTCGCCCGTGTCGCCCGTGTCGCCCGTGTCGGCGATGAGCACCACTCGGCCGTCGCCACGGCCGGCGGCTTCGACGGCAGCGCGAGCCTGGTCGTGGTCGAGCGAGATGGTGACGACGGTGCCCGGCAGCACCACCGAGGGCAGCCGCAGGACGGGGAGGAGTGTGACCGTAGGGGTGGTCGGAGCGGTGGCGGTGTCGGTATCGGACATGCCGCACAACGTAGCGTCACGAAACTTGAACACAACCTTGTCAAGGTTGTGTCACCGATGTCACTCCACCTTGGGCGGATCCTTCAGCGCCAGGTAGGCGACGATCAGCCCGCCGAGGATGATGAACATCAGCAGGCTGTGCAGCAGCCAGCGCAGGGTGCCGAGCACGAACCCGAAGGCCCAGAAGGCGATCAGGCCGACGATGAGCCAGCCGACGACGGTGCTGAGTGCGGACTTCATGAGGGGAGCGTACGCCCCACGGTGTGAGGGAACTGTTCGCGGTCGGCGACAGGTCCGGGCTGCGGTGACGGTCGGTGCCGCTCGGGGTCGACGTCGTCGGGGTCGTCGGGGTCGGGGCGGGTCAGCCGGCGGTGAGCGCGGCTGCCTTGGCCAGTGCGTCGTCCCACGTCGCGCCGGCTGCCAGCAGCGCACGGAACGGCATCACCATTCGCGGCATGCTCACGCCGAGCACACCGCGCAGGCGGCCCTGGTAGCCGTAGAGCGCGGCGAAGGCGCCGTCGGTGCTGCCGGCGAAGACGTGCACGTCGTCGCCGCCGTGGGCGCGACCGACGAACTGGATGCGGCTGTCGAACTGGTCGCTCCAGAAGAACGGCACCGATGCAAACGGCTCCGGCGCCTCGCCGCGGGCCACGGCCATCAGGTTGCGCGCAGCCGCGGCGCCTTGCTCGGCGGCGTTCGTCCAGTGCTCGACCCGCATCTCCTCGTCGTCGAAGCCGGCGAACGCGCCGTTGGGCCAGCGGGCGCAGTCGCCTGCCGCATACACCCCTTCCGCCCCCGCCCACAGGGTGGCGTCGCAGACCACTCCGTCGCTGACCTGCAACCCGCTGCCCGCCAACCAGCCGGTGTTGGGGGCGACGCCGATGCCGACCAGGACGACGTCGCTGGCGACGACGGAACCGTCGCCGAGGCGCACGCCGGTGACCCGACCGGCTGTGCCCTCCAGGCCGTCGACCTGCACACCGCAGCGCAGGTCGACTCCGTTGCGCTCGTGCACGGAGGCAGCGGCCGCACCCATCTCGGCGCCCAGCCCGCGGATGAGCGGCGACGGGGCACCTTCCAGGACGGTGACCGCGCAGCCCAGGCTGCGGGCGGTGGCGGCCACCTCCAGCCCGATGAAGCCGGCGCCGATGACGGTGACCAGGGCCGAGCCGTCGGCGATGCGTTCGTGCAGGTCGAGCGAGTCACCGAGCGTGCGCAGTTCGACAACACCGTCCAGCTCGGGTTGGCCGGGCAGGCGCCGCGGCGATGCGCCGGTGGCGATGATCATCCCGTGGTAGTGGACCGTCGAACCGTCGTCCAGTCGCAGCGACTTCGTGGACGTGTCGAGCTCGACGGCGCGGACACCGAGCCGGAGGTTCAACCCCAGCGACTCGAACTCGTCGGGCTTGCGCAGTCGGATGCGTTCGACATCCCATTCGCCGGCGAGCACCTTCTTCGACAGCGGCGGCCGGTCGTAGGGGATCTCGGCCTCGGCGCCGACGAGCGTGATGATTCCCTCGAAGCCTTCCTCGCGCAATGACTCGCAGGCGCGCAGGCCGGCCAGCGAGGCGCCGACGACCACCACGTGATCGAGTGCGTTCACGAGGTGGTGCACACGGTGCAGTGCACGTCGGCCACGGTCTCGCCGGAGATCAGCGCTGTGACCCAGTCGACGAACAGCGTGCCGTTCACGGTCTCGGTGTAGAAGTCGGCCTTGTGCAGCACGGTGTGGCTGTCGCCCGGTGTGATGTAGCTGAGCAGGTCGACACCGCCGGCCTCGATCTGCGCCTCGTTCCGGTCGATCAGCGACACCAGGTCGTCGGCGGGAATGCCGGCGAGGCCGGCGAAGAACGTCTGCGTCTGGTCGAACGCGTAGTCGTGGCGGGCGAAGGTGATGTCGGGATCGTGGGCGCCGGCCTTGACGAACAGGCCGGGCAGGCTCCACGTCTCGGGCGTGACGCCGGCGTTCTCGGGCCAGTCGGGGATGGCGTTCATCGTGCCCCAGGCGTCGCCGATCACGGCGTTGATGCCGGGGATGTCGGGGTAGGCGCCGGAACCATCGGCGAGCACGGTGATGCGCGCGGCGGGCAGCAGGTCGGCGGCCATGCCCGCGTACAGCGGCGTGGGCACCGAGCCGGCGCTCTCGCCGGTGACCACCAGTTCGGTGGCATCGGGGAACAGCTCGGCCATCTTGTCGAGCGCGGTGCTGCCGTTGACGTAGCCCTTGTGCTGCACCACCACGCCGCCTCCGTAGTCCTTGGTGTTGTTGCCGATGTGCACGTCGCCGGTGCAGTAGGGCACGAAGACGAACGAGTAGTCCGCGAACGGGTTCATCGGATCGGAGAAGTCGAAGATGCCCGTGGGGTCGCCGTCGGCGCCGAAACCGCCCTCGTAGCCGACGTCGCGCTTGTAGGTGTTGCTCTCCGGCTTGCACGTGTCGGCGCTGAAGCAGGCACCGCCGCCTTCGAGGAAGAACACCACCTTGGTCGGGTCGGCCGTGCGCACGAAGTAGGAGAACTCGCTGCCGTCGCCGCACATGCAGTCGGGCGGCGCGACGATCGTCTCCCACACGCCCACGGCGTCGGCGTCGGTCGTTTCCGGAGCGGTCGTATCCGGAGTGGTCGTGTCGGGAACGCTCGTGTCGGGTGCAGCGGTGTCGGTCGGCTCCGTCGGCGCGGGTGTCGAGGCGGCTGTCGTCGCTTCGCCCGTGGACTTGCCTTCGTCACTGCAGGCGACGAGCGTGGTGGTGAGCACGCCGGCCGCGAGGATCACTCGCCATGTCGTCATGCGTGGCAGCGTAGTCAGTGGAGGAAAACCCGCCGGCCCGGGAACCGTCGACGGTTGCGTGGCGTCGAACGCTCAGCGGCAGGTAGTTGCCTCATCGAAGCCGAGGGAGAACGTGATGGCACAGCGACAGCATCGTCGAGCAATGGCCTTTCTGGTGGCGATCGGGCTGATCGTCGCCGCCTGCGACGACGGGGGCAAGGACGCCACCACGACCACCACCTCCGGCCCGCACACGACCGACGGCAACGGCGACGACAACGGCGGCATCGGCGACGGGTCGGCGCCGCGCCTGTTCGGCCTGCGCCTCTCCGAGGGAACCTCGCTGGTGGCCCCGCCCGGGCCCACTCCGTTGGTGGACGGCGACTCGCTCGACCAGCAGCGCATCGACGAGATCACGGCCCGCCTGCCCGAGTGGGTGGACAGCACCAGCCAGCACCAGGCGTTCAACTGGCCGATCCAGTCGTCGCCGCCACCGCGCACGGGCAACACCGTCACCGAACCGTTCCCGCCCACCGACACGACCCCTGTGGAGCCTGTCGACAACGGCCCACTGAAGGTGCTGCGCTACCAGCCCGAAGGCGACGTGCCGATCGCTCCGTACGTGGCGATCACCTTCAACCAGGCGATGGTGCCGGTGGGCACCGTCAGCCAGGTGAACGCCACCGAGATGCCGTTCACGATCACGCCCGAACTGCCGGGCAGCTGGCAGTGGATCGGCACGCACACGGTGCGCTTCGATGCCGACAGCGACGTCATCGACCGGCTGTCGATGGCCACCACCTACACCGTCACCGTCCCGGCCGAGACGAAGTCGGCCACCGGCACCGCGCTCGGGGAAACGGTCACCTGGACCTTCACCACGCCGCCGCCGACCGTGCAGTCGCTCACACCGCAGGGCGACCAGCTGCGCCGCGATCAGATCTTCGTCGCCACCTTCGATCAGCGCATCGACGCGGCAGCCGTGCTCGAGTCGGTGCATCTCACGGCCGGCGACGACGAGGTCGCCATCCGGTTGGCCACCGCGCTCGAGGTGGCGTCGGACGACTCGGCCCGCAACACGAGTGAGAACGCCGAGCCCGATCGTTGGCTGGCCTTCCGGCCCGTCGAGCTGCTGCCGACGGACACCGCGCTCACGATCGAGATCGGGCCCGAGACGCCGTCGGCGGAAGGCCCGGGCCGCACCGATTCCCCGGAGGTCTTCACCGGCCGCACCTACGCCCCGCTCCAGATCGTCGACGTGACGTGCGGTTGGGGCAGCGAGTGCCCGCCAGGCAGCGAGTTGGACATCGTGTTCAACAACTCGCTCGACGGCGCGCTGAGCGATGCGGGTGCGGTCACGGTGTCCCCGGATCTGGCCGCGATGACCGCGACGGTGAGCTACACGTCGCTCTCGATCCGCGGTGCCACCCAGGCCCGAACGGAGTACACGATCACGGTCCCCGGCTCGTTCACCGACGTCTTCGGCCAGACGCTGGGCAAGGACACGCCGGTCACCGTCACCATCGGTTCGGCGACGCCGGGCATCGCGCCCTACGACCCGATCACCACCCTCGACCCCTTCGCCGACGGCCAGCAGCTGTCGGTGCTGTCGGTGAACCACGACCAGCTGCGGGTGCGTGTCTACGCCGCCGACCCGGCCGGCTTCGCGGCCTACCTGACCTACCTCTACTCCCTCGACTACAGCGACCGCCGCGACCCGACCTGGGACGTGCTCTCCGACGAGACGATCACCATCGAGGACGCGGCCGACTCCACCGTCGACACACCGATCGACCTCAGCGGTGTGCTCGACGGCAAGCCCGGCCAGGTGATCGTGTTCGTCGAGCCGGTGCCGGCCGTGCCGCCGAGCGACTCCGACTACTACGAGAACCGCCCGGCGATGACCTGGGTGCAGAGCACGCAGCTCGGCATCGACGGCATCTCCGACGCGACGCACTCGGTCATGTGGGCCACCGACCTGCGTACCGGCGCGCCGATCGCCGATGTCGCACTCACGCAGACCGGCGGTGCCACCGCCACGACGGATCTCGACGGCTTGGCCACCCTCGACCTGCCGGCCGCGCAGGACAACCTGCCGGTGGTGGTGGCGACGCACGGCGACGACACGGCCATCCTGCCGCTGCAGTCGTACCGTCAGCAGCCCGTCGACGAGTCGCGGTGGTTCGTGTTCGACGACCGCCAGGTGTACCAGCCGGGCGAGACGATGCGCGTGAAGGGCTGGGTGCGCCGCCTCACCCTCAGCAGCGATGCCACCCTGGCGGCCGTGGGCGACGGCGCCTCGGTGCACTACACGGTCAACGACTCGTACGGAAACGAACTGCTGCAAGGTGACGCCGAGCTCGGCCCGCTCGGAGGCTTCGATCTCGACCTGCAGCTGCCGGCGACGGCGAACGTCGGACCCGCCTCGCTCAACCTGGAGCTGAACGGCGAAGCCGGCTTGGTGGGGGCCGGCAACTGGCACCAGTTCCAGATCCAGCAGTACCGCCGCCCGGAGTTCGAGGTCACGACCCGCGCCGAGAGCACCGAGCCGTTCCTCAGCACTCAGCCGGCAACTCTCGCCGCCTCCGGGAACTACTACGCCGGCGGCCCGCTGGCCAACGCGCCGGTCGACTGGTCGGTGAGCACCACCCCCACCGCCTACTCGCCTCCCGGCTGGACCGACTTCACCTTCGGCATCTGGTCGGCGTGGTGGCTGCCCGACTTCGGCTTCGACTACCCCGCGAGCGACAGCTACTACGGCGGCGACGTCTACTACGGAGGGCCGTGCTGCGGCCCCGTCTCGGACACGACGGTGAAGGAGTACCACGGCACCACCGATGCCGCCGGCACGCACTACCTCGAGGTCGGCTTCGAGGGAACCGACGGCGCGTTGCCCGACCTGCCCGTGGCCATCTCCGCGCAGGCGACGATCACCGACGTGAACCGGCAGGCCTGGTCGTCCACCAGCTCGATGCTGGTGCACGCCGCGGATCGCTACGTGGGTCTGCGCTCGTCGCGCACGTTCGTGCGCCAGGGTGATCCGCTCGACATCGAGGCGGTGATCACCGATGTCGACGGTGCGGCGGTCAGCGGTGTCACCGTCGACGTCGTCGCCGGCCGCGTCGAGTCGTCGTACGTCGACGGCACCTGGACCGAGACGCTGGTCGACTCGCAGACGTGCACCGTCACGTCGGCGGCCGACCCGATCCCGTGCTCGTTCGACACCGCCGTCGGCGGCCAGTACAAGGTGACCGCGGTCGTCACCGACGACCACGGTGGCCGCAACCGCACCGAGATGACCGCCTGGGTCAGTGGTGCGGCCAGCCAGCCCAGCCGCGGTGTGGAGCAGCAGTCGCTGACCGTCGTGCCCGACAAGGCCGAGTACGCCGCGGGCGACACCGCCGAGCTGCTGGTGCAGGCGCCGTTCACGACTGGCGAGGGTCTGGTGACGATCAGCCGCAACGGCATCCGCGACACCATGCGCTTCCAGGTGGTGGACGGCAGCGCGGTGGTGCAGGTGCCGATCACGGAAGCCGACGTCCCGCAGCTGATGCTGAACCTCGAGGTCGTGGGCGCGACCGCGCGGACGAACGACGACGGCACGCCAGTCGCCGACGGCCCACAGCGCCCCGCCTATGCGACCGGCAGCATGACGCTGCCCGTGCCGCCCGTGTCGCGCACCCTGGCCGTCACGGCTACGCCGCAGCAGACCGAGCTGACCCCGGGTGAGTCGACCACCATCGACGTCTCGGTGAAGGATGCAACGGGCGCACCGGTGGAGGGCGCCGAGTTCGCGGTCGTCGTCGTCGACGAGGCCGTGCTCGCCCTCTCCGGCTACACGCTGGCCGACCCGCTCGGCGTCTTCTACGCACCGGGTTACGACTGGCTGACGACGGTCTACGGCCGCCAGCAGATCCGCCTGCTCGACCCGGCGGTGCTCGCCGGTGGCACCTCGCGCGATTCGGCCACTGCCGACACCGCAGCCGCATCCGACGAGGTCGCGGCCCCGGCCTCGACCGTTCCGGGTGCCAACACAACGTTCTCGACCGCGGCCGGCGGCAGTGAGAAGTCGGCGGCGGACGGTTCCGTCGCCGCCGTCGACGTGAGGTCGAACTTCGACGCGCTGGCGCTGTTCGAACCGAGCGCCACCACCGGCGCGGACGGCACCGCCGCCATCGAGCTCACCCTGCCCGACAACCTCACCCGCTATCGCGTGATGGTGGTGGCAGTCAGCGGCGCCGATCGCTTCGGCAGCGCCGAGAGCAACATCACCGCTCGCCTGCCCTTGGCCGTTCGGCCGTCGGCCCCGCGCTTCGCCAACTTCGGCGATCAGTTCGAGCTGCCGGTGGTGGTGCAGAACCAGAGCGACGCCCCGCTCGACGTCGACGTCGTGTTGCAGACCTCGAACCTCACGATGGTGGGCCCTGCCGGCAAGCGCGTGTCGGTGCCTGCCAACGACCGTGTCGAGGTGCGCTTCGCGGTGGCCACGGCGGATGCCGGCACGGCCGGCTTGCGTGCCACCGTGGTCAGCGGCGACCTCGCCGACTCGGCCACCGTCGAGCTGCCCGTCTACACGCCGGCGACGGCGGAGGCGTTCGCCACCTACGGCGTGGTCGACGACGGGGCCATCGATCAGCCGCTGCTCGCGCCCACCGGTGTGATCCCGCAGTTCGGCGGCCTGGAAGTGACCACCTCCAGCACGTCGCTGCAGGCGCTGACCGACGCGGTGCTGTACCTCGTCGACTACGACTACGAGACCAGCGATGCGTACGCCTCGCGCATCCTCGCCATCTCGGCGCTCGCCGACGTGCTCGATGCGTTCGATGCCGAGGGCCTGCCGTCGCCGGCAGCGCTCGACGAGGCGATGAAGAACGACATCGCCGGCCTGGCCGCACTGCAGAACGACGACGGCGGCTTCCCGTACTGGCGTCGGTACGACGAGGCGAACCCGTTCACCACCATCCAGGCCACCCATGCGCTGCTGCTCGCTCGCGAGCACGGCTACACCGTGCCGCAGTACACGCTCGACATGGCGTTGGGCTACATCGCCGAGATCGAGTCGCACATCCCCAGCTACTACGGGCAGCAGGAGCGTGACTCGCTCAGTGCGTACGCCCTGTGGGTGCGCAACCTCGCCGACCAGGGCGACCCGGCGAAGGCCGAGCAGCTGTACTCCAGTCGAGGCGACGAGCTGCCCGTCGATGCCATCGCCTGGCTGTGGTCGTCGATCGGTGATTCGGGCATGCGCGCCGACATCGAGCGCACGATCAACAACCGGGCCGTGGAGACCGCGGGTGCGGCCAACTTCACCACCACGTACGGCGACAGCTCGTATCTGATCATGCAGAGCGATCGCCGTACCGATGGCATCGTGCTCGACGCCCTCATCGCGAACGCTCCCGACAGCGACCTGATCCCGAAGGTGGTCACCGGGCTGCTGGCCAACAAGGTGAAGGGCCGCTGGAACAACGTGCAGGAGAACTCGTTCATCCTCCTCGCGCTGAAGTCGTACTTCGACGAGTTCGAGGCGCAGACCCCCGACTTCGTGGCGAAGGTGTGGTTGGGTGAGCAGTTCGCCGGCGATCACACGTTCCAGGGTCGCGAGACCGATCGGTCCACGATCGCCATCCCCACCGACGCGCTGATCACGGCCGGCGACACCGACCTGGTGCTGGCCAAGGACGGCACCGGCCGCCTGTACTACCGCATCGGCCTGCGCTACGCGCCCGCCGACCTGCAGCTCGACGCGCTCGATCGCGGCTTCGTGGTCGATCGCACCTACACCGCGGTCGACGACCCCGCCGACGTGTCGCGCGACGCGGACGGCACCTGGCACGTGAAGGCCGGCGCTCGCGTGCGGGTGACCCTCACCATGGTGGCCGAGAGCCAGCGCACGCATGTCGCCCTCGTCGATCCGCTGCCGGCAGGGTTGGAGAGCCTGAACCCCGCCCTCGCCGTCACCCAGTCGGTGCTCGAACCAACCGTCGACGTGGCCACCTCCACCGCCGGCAGCATCCCCTTCTGGTTCGAGGGTTGGTGGGGGCGCTGGTACGAGCACGAGCAGCTGCGCGACGACCGCACCGAGGCGTTCACCACGTTCCTTCCCGCCGGCACCTACACCTACGCGTACGTCGCGCGGGCGACGACGCCCGGCTCGTACGTGGTGCCGCCCACCCGCGCCGAGGAGATGTACGCCCCCGAGACGTTCGGCCGCACTTCCACCGACCACCTCGTCGTCGAGTAGCCCCGCCCCGGTCGTTCATGTCATGCCCCCACCACGCAGGTCACGGTGGAGACATGACGTGGCGGCGGCCGGCTGGCCGGAAGCCGTTGCAGGCGACGGAGTGCAGGCGACGGAGTGCAGGCGACGGAGTGCAGGTAGCCGAGTACGGTGGCTGCCGTGAACTGGGAGCAACTGGTGCAGGGGGTGGAGCTGCCGTTCCACCCCGATCTGAAGGTGCCGGCACTGATCGAGGTACGGCTGCCCGTTCCTCAGCCGGCACCGATCGCCGACGTGGAGG
>JBAVTH010000100.1:0-2658 GCA_049696035.1 Ilumatobacteraceae bacterium | reverse complement strand
ATCCAGATCGGTCTCGATCGGCTGAAGAACAACGACATCAGCAAGCTGAATCTCGTCACAGGAGGTCTCGTGGTGGCCGCACTTCCCATCTTCGTTCTGTTGGTCGTCTTCCAACGTCAACTCGTGCGCGGTCTCACCGCGGGGGCGGTGAAGGGCTGATGCGTACGCGAACCTCGCGCTCGGTGTTCCTGTTCGCGGCGGTCGCCTTGGTGGCGGCTTGCAGCGGTGGCGGCGACATCACCGATTCCGGCGACAAGGCCACCACCCCCACCGCGGCCGGCACGGCGTCCGGCGACACGTTGGCCCCGGGCGACACCGCGGCTCCCGGCGACACCGCGGCTGTGGCAACGACCACCACCATTGCGCCCGATCTGCTGCCCGACTGCCCTACCGATGCGCTCGCCTCGGCCACCGGCACCACCAACATCACGTTCTGGCACAGCATGTCGGCGGCGCTCGGCGAGGAAGTCGTCAAGCTCACCGACGCCTACAACGCGAGCCAGGACAAGGTGAAGGTCAACTTGGTGCAGGGCTCCTACGAGGAGACGGCCGACAACTACTACCTGGCCAGCCAAGGCGATCGCCCCGACCTCGTCCAGCTCCCCGAGTACCAGGTGCAGGCGATGGTCGACACCGCCAGCACGGTGCCGGTGGGCAAGTGCATCGAGGCCAGTGGCTTCGACACCTCCACCTTCCTCCCCACCGCCCTGTCCGCGTATCAGACCCAAGGCGTGCAGTGGTCGATGCCGTTCAACATCTCCAACCCGGTGCTCTTCTACAACAAGAAGGTCTTCGCCGCTGCCGGTCTCGACCCCGACGCGCCGCCGCAGTCGCTGGAGGAGATGCGCCAGTACAGCCAGCAGATCGTGGATTCGGGTGCGGCCAAGTACGGCGTGGCCCTGGAGTCCGGCTTCGACTCCGGTGGCGGTTGGTACGTCGAGCAGTGGTTCTGCAAGGCGAAGGAGTTCTACGTCGACGGCGACAACGGCCGCTCGGCACGCGCGACGAAGGTGCTGTACAACGATCAGACCGGCATCGACCTGCTCACCTACCTGCAGCAGCTGCTGCAGGACGGGCTGGCGGTCAACCTCGGCGACAACACGCAGACCGGCTTCGACAACCTGTTGAAGCTGGCCGACGAGAAGGAGCCGGCGGCGATGACCATCGCCACGTCCGCCTCGCTGGGCCAGGTGCTGGCGGTGCTGGCCGGCGGCCAGTTCCCGCAGCTGAGCCCGCAGGACGTGGGCGTCGGCACGATGCCCGGGCCCGACGGGCTGCCCGGCGCACTCATCGGCGGTGCCTCGCTGTGGCCGGTCGACACCGGCGACGATGTGCGCACCGCGGCGACGTGGGACTTCATCACCTACCTGGTGGGTGCCGAACAGCAGAGCCAGTGGGCCGCGGCCACCGGGTACATCCCGGTGCGCACCGACGCCACCGAGGTCGAGCCGTACAAGACGACCCTGGCCACCGATCCGCGCTTCTCCGTGGCGTTCGAACAGCTGGCCGCCTCGCCCGACGCACTCACCTCGTCGGGCCCTGTGGTGGGTCCGCTGCGCGAGCTCCGTTCGGTGCTCGCCACGGCCGTCGCCGCCATCTTCAACGGCGCCGATGTGAAGAGCACGCTCGACGACGCCGCCAACCAGGCCAACGGCCTGATCGCCGACTACAACTCGCGCAACGGCTGAGCTCACGACGCGGCGCTCCGGCGCGCCCGCGCGGCTTCCCGTGCGGGCCGGGGCTTCTGGGGCTGAATCGTTCCAGCTCGGCTTCTGGGGCTGAGTCGTCTCCATCTCCGAGACGATTCAGTGGGTACTTGCGCGCTCAAAGAGGTGTGGCGCCCACCTCGTCACCACGTTCCGAATGCGTTCGGCCGCGGCGCGAGGGTCTGTGTGGAGCTGCTTCCAGGTGACGTGGACAATGGCGAAGCCAGCGGCCACCACCTCGCTGTTGCGAATGCGGTCGAACTCGAACTGGTCGCGGTTCAGGCCGTGCGAACCCCAGCCGTCGCACTCGATCACGACGTTGCTGCCGGTGACGAGGAAGTCGACCTCGAAGCCGACGACGATCGCATGGAACTGCACGGGCGGCAGGCGGTGGTCGACGACGAGTCGGTTCATCGCGGCTTCGAGTTCACTGTCCGGCGGCAGCTCGTCATCGAGCCACGACTCCAACGCGGTGCGCAGCGCTGTCACGCCGTGGCGCCCTCTCTTCGCATGCCGGAACAGGACGGCACGAATGGCTGCCGGCGACGCGACTCTCGAGCTCATCACCGCGATCATCGCCGCCTCGACGGCCCCTGGATCGACTGCGCCGAGGTTCAGCAGCATCCGCATCGGGTTGGTGGTGGGGACGTGCTGTCGCATGATCGGTCGCAGGTCATCGAGATCGCGTGGTCGGTGCACGACGACTCCCTCGGGGAGCGGGTGGCGGCGCCGGTCGGGGATCAGGATGTCGGTCGGGTCGGTGAGGGGCCGTTCGATGCCCCACAGCGCCGCGGACGTACGGTGCGATGCCAGCGTGTTGCCTCCTGCGGCCCATACCGCGGCCAGTGCCCGCTGCGGCAGCGTCGACGGCGAACCCCACAGCCGTGCCACGTTCGGGTAGAGCTGCTCGAACTGCCCGCTCGCCAGCGCTCGATACCAGGTGGAGCGGCTG
>JBAVTH010000099.1:0-4941 GCA_049696035.1 Ilumatobacteraceae bacterium | reverse complement strand
TGCTGGTGCTGGTGGCGATGCTGCTGCCGGTGGTGTCGCCGGCGGCGATGGTGGTGGGTTCGGCAGGCGCGCCGGGCGTGATCGACATGATGTCGACGATGAACGAGATCGGGTCGCCGGGCTTGATGATGTCGCCCGAACCGGCATCGCCGTAGGCGAGCGCGGCCGGGATGTCGATCTGGTAGCGACCGCCGGTCTTGAGCCCGATCAGGCCTTCGTCCCAGCCTTGGATCACCATGCCGGCGCCGAGCGTCAGTTGGATGGGGGAACCGCGGTCGTAGCTGTTGTCGAACACGGTGCCATCGGCCGACAGGTACCCGAGGTAGTGCACGTCCATGGCGTCGCCGGCCTTGGCGGGCTCGCCGGTGCCCTCGGTGATGGTGGTGACCTGCAGCTCGGTGGGCAGCGCCGCCGGCACCGACACCTCCGGCTTGGGCGGCGCGACGGTGGTGGGAGTGTTGGGGTCGAGCGTGGTGAGCGTCGGGTCGAGCGTCGGGTCGAGCGTCGTGGTGGTGGCGCCACTGACCGACTTCGAGTCGTCGCCGCCGAACAGGTAGATGCCCCCGACCAGCAGCACGAGCGCGCCGAGGCCCATGGCGATGCGCAGGCCGAGGCGCTTGGACTTCTCCTTGCGCGCCTGCTTGGCGAGCTCCTCAAGTCGGAGCTGGCGGTTGGCCTTCTGACGTTCACGCTTGGCGGTACCCACGAGGAAGTGAGGCTAGCGGGCTGGGTGCCGCCTCCCCTCGCCGGCCGTCCTGCAAGGATTGCTCAACTCCGTGACGGCGCGTGCCGATATTCGGACGTCCGTGCACGATGAGTGAGCACGGACCCACGTTGGTGGACACGAAGGGGTCGCGGAACATGAGGCGGACGGAGCATCTCGGCGCACGAGCGCTGGCCGTCGTCGGCCTGGTCGCGACCCTCGCCTACCTCGCCTGGCGCGCGCGGTTCTCGATGCACGACACCGATCTGTGGCTGTCGGTGCCCGCCCTGGCGGTGGAAGTCGGCGGTTTCCTGGGTGCGCTCGCGCTCGCCTGGGCGCTGTGGCCGCAACCGACCAGCTCTCGCAGCCCCCACGGCACCTCCGTCACCGGGCCCGTCGATGCGGTCGTGCGGGTGGCCCGCCAGTCCGACCACGAGGTGCGGGCAACGCTGCTGGCCCTGCGTGGGGTGAGCGGTGTGCAGAGCGTCGTGGTCGTCGACTTGTCGGCGCGTCCCGCGATCGCATCGCTCGCCACCGAGTTCCAGGCGGTCTACGCAGCCAGTGATCCGGCCGATCGCAACGGCCTGCGTGTCATGTTGGCGGCCGTGCGCACGCCGCAGTTCCTGCTGGTCGATGCCGGTGACGTGCCCACCGGCGACATCGTCGAGCGCCTGGCCACGGATCTCGTCGACCTGCGGGTGGCGGTGGTGCAGGGCATGGGTGCGTCGCTCGCGGACGATTCGGCGGAACACGGCCCGAACGGGCGCCACGAACTGCTCTTCGAACGCACGTCGTTGAATCCGGCGCTCGGCCGTCGCGGCACTGCGATGTGGTTGGGCACCGGCTCGCTCGTGCGCACCGATGCGCTGCGCGAGATCACCCTCGGGGATCGTCCCGCGCTCGAAGCCCAGTGGATGGCCGGCGTCGAACTGCTGGCCGCGGGGTGGCACGTCACCTCACCTGCCGATGCAACGGTGGTGGCGCAACGAACGGTCCTGTCCGAGGAAGCCGTCGCCGAGGACCGGATGCAACGGGCCCGTGCTGCCCGCACGATGCTGTTCGGGCGTCGCGGCGCGCTGCGCTCCCGCACGTTCACGATTCGTCAGCGCCTGTCGGTGCTGGCGTGGACGGTGCGGCCGCTGTCAGGCCTGCGTCGGCTGCTGTTCCTGACCGTGCTCGGGTCGGCACTGCTCGCCGGGTCGGTGCCGTTCCACGCGTCGACGATGGTGTTGCTCTGCGCGTGGCTGCCGGGCTTCCTCTACACCTCGCTCGGGCTCGCACTGCTCAGCGGCTCGACGTTGCGGCCCGGTGATCGAGCGCGCTGGTCGTTGCACTCGATCGGCCCCGCGTTCCGCAGCCTGCACGCGCGCACCGACGCTCGCCGTACGAGCCGCTCGCCGATCATCACCCTGCCCAGCCCCCAGTACGGCGCCGGTCTGGTGGTCGTCATCGTTGCGCTGAGCGCGATCCTGGTGCTGCGTGGCATCAGCGAGCGGCTCACGCACACGCTCGGCGCGATCCCGCAGTCGGCGCTGATGGCCATGATGATGACCGCGCTGTGGACGATGGGACTCTCGCTCGATCTGTTGCGCGTGCTCGCCCGGCGACGGCAGCTGCGCACGACGCCGCGTGTGGCGGCGTCGCTGCCGGCGACGTTGGGCGACCGAGCGGTCAGCATCGTCGACCTGACGGCCCTGGGCGCCGGCCTGATCAGCCAGACCGGGGCGGGCATCAACGAGCGGTTGCTGCTCGACTCGACGATCCCGACCCGATCGGGTGCCACCACCATGCGCGTCGCCTGCGTCGTGCGCAACGTCACGGTGAGCACCGAGGGCGAGTACCGCATCGGCGTGGAGTTCGGAGAGACGAACGATGCCACCGCCAACGCGCTCGCCGAGTTCTGCACCATCGAGCCGATCTGGCAACGCCTGGGAACGTTGACCACCGCGCCCACCGGCGACGCCCGTCGATTCGAGTTCGTCGATGAGCCGGCAGCGGAGCCGGCGTCGGGTCGCACGGCGGTTCGCCTGGTGTCGCTGCTGGCACTGGTGGGTGTCGTGGCCAGCGCTGCGCCATCGACCGCCGACGCGTCGGCTTCGCTGCAGCACCGCGTCAGCGGCGCGGTGGTGGCCGTTGCCGACCCGCCGGCGGCGACCGATCCGATCACGCTGGACACCGTCGTCGACGAGACCGTCGTCAACGGCACCGTCGTCGATGACACCGTTGCCGACCCGGTCAGCACGGTGCCGGTCAGCACGGTGCCCGACAGCACGGTGCCCGACAGCACGGCGCCGCCCGAGGTCGCCACCGGTGCTCCCGTGCCCGTGCCGGGGGCGATGGTGGTCGCGGTGTGCTCGCTCGACGCCGGTGCGGATGGTGCCTGGGGCACCTCCGACGACACGTACAGCGCCCCCTTGGCGACGATCACCGATGTCGACGGCAACTACGAACTCGAGCTGGTGGGCAAGGCCTGCTGGGCCTCGGTGGCGCCCCCCGAGCTCTACGACGCCCCGCTGCCGGCCGAGGCGCCACAGCCCATCGACGTCAGTGGCGCCACCACCACCAACCGGCCGGTCGTGCTGCAGCGAGGCGCCGCCACGCAGGCTGCCGGCCCTGCACGCGGCGCCATCGGCGACACGGTGTGGAGCGACACGAACCGCAACGGTGTGCAGGATGCCGGCGAACCGGGAGTCGGCGGCGTGATGCTGACGCTCCTTGACGGCGAGGGGCACCACATCGCTGCGACGCGCAGCGATGCCGCCGGTGAGTTCCGCTTCGACGGTGTGGTGGCGGGCTCGTACCGCGTGGGTGTGGCCAACCTTCCCGACGGGTTCGGGTTCACCTCGGCGATGGCAGGAAGGGACCCCGCGGCCGACAGCGACGCCGACCCGGTCACGGGGCTCACCGCGCTGGTGCGGCTCGCCCTCGGTCAGGAAGCGAGCGAGCTCGATGTCGGTCTCGTCGCAGCTGCTGCGTCATCGACCACCGATGGCGCTGCGCCCGGCGCGTCCGCCACCGGGCTTCCTTCGGTGGCCACACCAGAACTGGGCACGACCGACCGCGTGCTGCCGTCCCCCACCAGCTCGCAGCTCTCGTCGGTCGTGCCTGACCGTTCGACGCTCTCGGTCTTCGTGCTGGCGCTTGCCTGCTTCCTCGCGATGAGCATCCTGCTCGGCCTCGCCCGGCCGCGTGCCACGGGCGCCGGCTGAACGCGGCGTGGGCTCACATGGCGGCCGGGTCGCTGTCGTCCTCTCCCGCTTTCGCGATCAGGTAGCCGATGGCGCGCTCGGCCTTCGGGTAGCGGTTGGCCAGCCGCCAGAAGTCGGCGCCGTGGCCGCCCACCTCCAGGTGCGCCAGCTCGTGCACGATGACGTAGTCGATCACCCAGTCGGGAAAGGCTGCCAGCCGGGTGGAGATGCGGATGTGACCGGTGGTCGTCGTGCACGAACCCCAACGGCTGACCATGTCGTCGGCCCAGCGGATGTCGCGAGGGCGCGGCAGCTGGTAGCGGCGGGCGAGGGTGGTGGCCCGGGTGGTGAGGTCGATGCGGTCGGCCGACAGCTTGCGCCGGAAGCTGGCCGCCATCTTCTCGGTCCACATCTCGGTCTCGGCGCGACTCATCCAGGTGGGCACCGTCACCTTCAGCACGCCCGCGTGCAGGTGGGCGCCGACGGTTCGCTTGCGGCGGGCCGAGCGCACCACGTCGATCGTGAACGGCACCGTCTCGGCGGGCAGCGCGGTCGAAGGGTCGACAGCGGGTTCGGGGCCGAAGCCGGGCAGGTGCAGCGCGTCGGTCACGGCTGGTCAGAGGGTGTCGCCGTAGGCCTGTGGATCGATCAGGTGCACGATGTCGCCGGCCACGACGCGTCCATCATGGTGCACCTCGAACCAGCAGCCGCCCAGGTTGGTGAAACGTGCCTCCTCGCCACCCAACGCCCGTCGCAGTGTGCGCATCAGACCCCCGTGGGTGACGACCAGCACCTCACCGCCAGGGTGCTCGGCGGCGATGCGTCGCAGTGCCGTCAGGCCTCGGGCGGTGACCTCCTCGGGCTGCTCGGCGCCCACCGGCCGGCGATGCTCGGCCAGGTAGCCGGGCCAACCCTCCTCGATCTCGTGGATCGTGAGGCCCTGCCAGGGCCCGAACGCGTTCTCCATCAGCAACGGGTCGGTCTGCACCGGTCCGATGCCCAGCGACTCGGCGATGATCGCGGCGGTGTACGCCGCCCTCTGCAGGGTGC
>JBAVTH010000098.1:0-17982 GCA_049696035.1 Ilumatobacteraceae bacterium | reverse complement strand
ACGCCAACCCGCAGACAGCGAAGCCGGCCCGTACGCCGACGACCGCGATCATGGGTGCCGCCAGCAGCAACCCGATCGGCCGACCTGCCTGCCCCAACGCCCCCACTACAGCGAACACTCGGCCCTGCACCGCCGGCTCGACGCTGGCCTGGAAGCCAGCCGGCAGGATCGCGTTGGCCACGCCGACACCAACGCCCGCCAGCACGAACGCCACCCCGGCCCACCATGCCCAGGAGACCGTGCCTGCCACCGCGAGCACGCCGCCCACGGACAGCAGCGCCACCAGAACGGCATGCTGCCCGCGGGCGACCCTGGGCGCCAACACGAACCCCGCCACGATGCCCACCGGGATCGCCGCGTCCAGCAGCCCGAACCCGGTGCCGCCGAGGTGCAGCTCGCCAGCGGCCAAACCCACGATCAGCACCGTCAACGGCGCCACGCACAGGTTCAAGCCGGCCGCCACCACGACGAGGTCGCGCACGCTCCGGTTCTCTCGCACCACTCGCCAGCCGGCCGCGAACGAACCGTCGTCGGCGCCTGAGGTCTCACGAGCCGGCATCGGGATGACGCTTGCTGCCACCATCATGAACGACACGAGGAAGCTCACCGCGTCGAGCCAGAAGGCCGATGCCATTCCCACGAGGCCGATCATCAGCCCACCCAGCGCGGGCCCGGCGATACCTGCCAGGGCACCGCTGACGCCGAGCATCGAGTTCGCCTGCACTCTCTGGTCGGCGGGCACGAGCAGGGTGACCGACGCCATCAGCGCCGGGTCGAACACGGCGGCCGCGACCGCCGCCAGCGCCGCAACCGCGATGACCAACGACGTGCTCATCGCGCCGGCCCACAAGGCAACGGCGAGCACGACGCTCGTGGCACACCGCGCCGCGTCGGCGGCGAGCATCAGCCGCCGACGAGGGAACCGGTCCACCATCCACCCGGCCAGCGGCGCAGCCGCAAGGGTCGGCAGCACACTGGCCAACGCCACGACGACGACGATCAGGTTGGAACCGGTGGCCTGGCGGGCCCACCACAGCACCGCCACGCGGTTCACACCATCACCGAGGTTGGAGACGAGCTGGCCGGCCCACACTCGGAGGAAGTCTCGCTGCTCACGCATGGTCGACATCATCCGAGT
Source organism: Ilumatobacteraceae bacterium (assembly GCA_049696035.1). GTDB lineage: Bacteria > Actinomycetota > Acidimicrobiia > Acidimicrobiales > Ilumatobacteraceae > UBA668. The sequence goes on along the minus strand of JBAVTH010000098.1, from coordinate 16,844 downwards.
ACTCTGATTCGAATGCTAGAGCCACTCTCGAATCAGCCGGTCCTCGTGCGCGACCACCAGGGCGTGGACCTGCTGCTGAACCTCAACGCGATCAGCCGACTGTCGCCGTTCATGCACGCGGAGCACACACTCGGCTCGGCGGCCCGTGAGGCCAAGGTGCCGGCCAGTTCGCTCGCCTACTGGGTGCAGCGCTTCGTCAACGCGGGCCTGGTCGAGGTGACACGAGTGGTGCCGCGCGCGGGCAAGCCGATCCCCCACTATCGAGCGCTCAGCAGCGAGTTCCAGGTGCCGTTCGAGGCAATGCCACCAGGCACCCGCGACGACTTCTTGCTGCGCGGCCGGAAGTTCGCCTTCGAGCAACTGATCGCCGCCTCGAACCATGCCGCCGGCCGCCAGCTGGCGAGCGCCGGCATTCGGATCACGGCCTCCGCCGAGACCGGCCTGGAGGTGAACTTCACCGAACCACCCGATGTCGTCCAGTCCCCCGGAACGGAGTGGTGGGGCAGCTGCCTGCTCACCGAGGAGGAGGCCGATGAGATCACCCGGACTCTCAAGGCGCTACAGGAAAAGTTCGGCCGGGACCTCGAAGGCCCCGGCCGAACTCGCTATCACCTCGTGCTGGGCTTCGTGCCCGCGCTGCGCAAGTAGCTGCACACTCAGGGTTGCTTGCCGATCTCGTTGAGGAACTCGTCGTTGGTCTTGAACGTCTTCAGGCGGTCCATCAGCAGCTCGAGCCCCGGCGCTCCGTTGCCGCCGTCGGCGAGGCCGCTGAGCACGCGGCGAAGCTTCCACACCTGCTGCAGCTGCTTGCGGTCGAACAGCAGCTCCTCGTGACGAGTGCTGCTGGCGTCCACATCGATGGCCGGGTAGATGCGGCGTTCGGCCAGGCGGCGATCCAGGCGCAGCTCCATGTTGCCGGTGCCCTTGAACTCCTCGAAGATCGCTTCGTCCATGCGGCTGTTCGTCTCCACCAACGCCGTCGCGAGGATGGTGAGCGAGCCGCCCTCCTCGCAGTTGCGGGCGGCGCCGAAGAACTTCTTCGGCGGGTACAGCGCACCGGCGTCGATGCCACCGGACAGGATGCGGCCCGAAGGCGGCGCCGCCAGGTTGTAGGCACGGCTGAGGCGGGTGATGCCGTCGAGGATGATGACCACGTCGTCGCCGTCCTCGACCAGGCGCTTCGCCTTCTCCAGAGCCAACTCCGCAACGTGAGTGTGCTCCTCGCTGGGCCGATCGAAGGTGCTGGCGATGACCTCGCCCTTCACCGTTCGGCGCATGTCGGTGACCTCTTCGGGCCGCTCGTCGATGAGCAGCACCATCAGCTTCACCTCCGGGTTGTGACGCTCGATGGCGGTGGCGATCTCCTTCATGATCGTCGTCTTGCCGGCCTTGGGCGGCGAGACGATGATGCCGCGCTGGCCCTTGCCGATCGGCGAGACCAGCTCGAGGATGCGCACGGTCATGTTGTGCGGATCGTTGGCCGTGGAGAGCACCAGCTTCTTGTCGGGGAACAGCGCGGTCAGATCCTCGAAACGACGGCGGTTGCGGGCGAGCTCCGGATCCTTGCCATTGACGGTGTGGATCTCCAACAGCGCGGGGTTCTTCTCGTTGCGGCCCGCGGGCCGGCTGAGCCCGGTGACGTGATCGCCTTTGCGCAGCCCGTACTGACGTGTGAGCTTGACCGGTATGTAGGCATCGTCGCGCGAGGCCAGATAGCCGTTCACGCGAAGGAAGCCGTAGCCCTCCTCGCGCAGGTCGAGATAGCCGGCAACCGCCACGGGCTCGAGGTTGAACTGCTCGCTGCCCTCGTGCCGATCACTGCGTTCCGGCCGGTCGTTGCGCTCACGGGGCTCCGGCCGGTCGTTGCGCTCACGGGGTTCGGGCCGATCGCCGGCCGTCGCCGGCGCGTCGCCGGTGCGGTTCTTGTTGCGGCGCCGGCGCCGGCGGCGAGCATTGCGGCTCTCCCCATCGCCCTCGCCATCGCCCTGACCGTCGCCATCGCTGTCGCTATCGCTGTCGCTGTCGTCGTCGTCTGCATCGGCGTCGTCGTGGCGGTCTTCGCCACGCTGGCGTTCCGGCTGCGCAGGTGCAGGACGGGCCGCCGGAGCGGCGGCCTCACCAGCGCCGATCAGGTTGGCCTCCCAATCAGGGAGCGGTTCACCATCCGCGCCGACGACCACCCCGGGATCGGCAGCCGAGTCGGTGGCCGCCGGTGCTCCGGCCGCGCTTGCCGCGGCTGGGCCGACACCGGTGGTCTCGAGGATCTTGGCGATCAGCGTCGCCTTGGCGGCGCGTGCATTGGTCTTGATGCCCAGTGCCTGGGCGATGGCAAGGAGCTGATCCTTGTCCTTTGATTCGAGCATGGACTGCTCGAGTGCTTCCGCGGCCACTGGCCACCTGCTTTCTGGGAGGAGAAGAGGCACGATCGACTTCCAGCAGGGAGCTGAGATCGCCGGCGGCCCCACCACCTGGAGATGCGAGACACCCAGCGCCGTCAGTTCGCAGGCGAAACATGCCTGGGAACCGGTTGCAGCGGGGCTGTTCGGGAACCCGAACGGGCAGCACTGTAGCCACGCCTGGCACCGAGCCACAACGCGGACGCCCGTGCCGTCTACGCTGCCGCCATGACGGACGACCCCGCCGGCTTCGCACCTGGCTCGCCACGGCTCCCCCAGCCGCCGGGTGGCGCACCCACTCCGCCGCCTCCTCCACCACCGGGCCATCTGTCGCCCGGCGCCCGTCATCCGTGGCCCGGCACAGCGATGTCCACCCCGATCCCGCAGATCGCGCCGACGCCGGCACCGGCCGGCGCGTTCGGGCCATCGCTGTTCCGGGGCATCCTGTGCGGCCTTCTCGCATCCGTCGTCGGCGGCGCCCTTTGGTACGGCGTGGTCATCGCCACCGATCGCCAGATCTACTACCTCGCCATCCTGCTCGGGTTGTTCATCGGCTACGCGGTCACGTGGGGCGCCGGGCGTGGTGGGCCGGGGCAAGCCGTCGTCTCGATCGCCATCGCGGGCATCGGGGTGATCGGGGCGTACTACTTCATCGATCGTCACCTGATCATCGTCGGCGGCGAATCGTTGGGATACATCTACGACATCCCCCTCGCGCCCACCTACGACCAGCTGAAGGCCGTGCTGCGCGTCGGCTTCGAGACCGAGAAGATGCAGTATCTGTTCTGCGCCCTGTGCGTTGGCGCCGCCGGTGTCTTCGGCTTCAAAGGCGTCCAGCAGTCGCGCCGCTTCAGCCGCTGACGCTCCGGTGCCGAGTGAGGCGACTCAGCGCACGGGGCGGCACAGCAGATGGCTGATGCCGCTGGCCAGCAGCTCGCCGGTGTCGCTCCACACCTCCTGCCGGCTGGCCACGAGCCCGTCGCCGGAGTGTGGCGACACACCGTGCAGAAAGTACCAGCCGGGCTGGGTCGGCAGACGGTGGAACTCGCACGACACGTCGATGCTGGGTGCGACGTACGAACCCTGCACATGAGCGCGCGAGACCGCCGGCCAGCCGCCGAGGTCGACGAGCAGCAGCAACCGGCCGGCGGCCAGCCACGGGTCGTCGGTCGGCGAGGCCGGCTGGAACCGCAACCAGTTCTCGTAGACGGGCGGCTGGTCGCTGCGATTGTCCCAGTCGCTGATCCACTCCGTCGGGCGCTGCTCGAAGTTGTCCCAGAAGCGGTACGGGCTCTGGTTCTCGAGCCCATCCGCGGCGAACCGCTCCTGGAGCGTGGGAAGGTCGCGCCAGCCGGCGACGGCCGGGGCCTCGCCGTGCGCGTGGCGAAGGCCACCGAGCCCGTCGTCCAGCGCCCACACCATCGCCTGCAGCACCGGCCTGCCGGCCTGCTCGATGCTGACACCCACGCTGGTGGCGACCTTCGTCGCCCGCAGCGTGGTGGGCACTACGCGGACCGGCTCGTCGAAGTTGGCGACGCCGAGGAAGTGAACGGTGATGTTGGCGGGACGAGCCCGGCCGCAGTGCAGGCCGGCGGCACGCAACGCCAGCGCACCCATGTAGCCACCGTTCGGGCCCCAGATCTCCCAGTCGCGGTGCAGCAGCCGGGAGTACGAGCCGTCACCGTTGGGCGTGAGCTCCGTGTCGACTGCGAAGTCCCCCATGGGTGGGGAACCTTAGGCCGCTAGAGGAACGTGGTGGCAACGAATTCCTTCACCGCCGCGAGGTCGTGAGGCAGCACGGTGAACTGCTCGGGCAGCTCGAACAGATCGGTCAGGTGCGGCGGCAGCGGCGGCCGCACGCCAGTGGCCCGCTCGACTGCATCGGGGAACTTGGCCGGATGCGCCGTGGCGAGCGTGACCGTCGTGCCGTGGAGCGTGCCGGCGGCGCGCAGCTTGGCGACCGCTCCGACACCCACAGCGGTGTGCGGATCGAGCAGCATTCCGGTGTCGGAGTAGGTGCGGCTGATGACCGCCAGCGTCTCGGTGTCGTCGAGGCGAGCAGCCTGGAACCGACCTTCGATGAACTCCGCCCGCTGATCCTGCTCGACCGACAGATGGCCGCTGGCACGAAAGCGCTGCAACTGCTCGGCCGTGAGGCCGCCGTCGCGGCCGTTCATCTCGAACAGCAGGCGCTCGAAGTTCGAGGACACCTGGATGTCCATGCTGGGGCTCAGTGACGGCACGACCGGAGCGGCAGTCATGTCGTTGTTGTTGATGAACCGCTCGAGGATGTCGTTCGCGTTGGCGGCGACGACCAGCTGGTCGATGGGCGCACCCATTCGGCGGGCGATCCAGCCACTGAAGACGTTGCCGAAGTTGCCGCTGGGCACGCACACGTTCACCGGCCCGGCCAGCAGGTCGGTGAGCACGACGTAGTACACGATCTGCGCCATCACGCGCGCCCAGTTGATGCTGTTGACCGCGCTGAGCTGCATGCGTTCGCGGAACTCGACGTCGTTGAACATCGCTTTGACCATGTCCTGGCAGTCGTCGAACGTGCCCTCGACGGCGACGACTCGCACGTTGGGCGAGACCACCGTGGTCATCTGCTTTCGCTGCACGTCGCTGGTGCGACCGTGCGGGTAGAGGATGACGATGTCGACGTTGGCGCAGTCCTTGACACCGTCGATCGCGGCCGAGCCAGTGTCGCCACTGGTGGCGCCGACGATGGTGACCCGAGTACCGCGGGCGCGCAACACCTCGTCGAACAGGCGGCCGACGAGCTGCAGCGCGACGTCCTTGAACGCCAGCGTCGGGCCGTGGAACAGCTCCTGCACGAAGTGCTGGTCACCGATCTGCACCAGGGGCACGACCGCCGGGTGGGCGAACGTGGCGTACGCCTCGTCGCACAACCGTTGCACGGTGGCGGCGGGCAGGTCGTCGCCGACGAACAGCTGGATGATCTGTGCGGCACGCTGGGCGTAGGTGGCAGCGGGAGCTCGTGGCGGCAGGGCGGGCCACTCGGCCGGCACGTAGAGCCCGCCGTCGTCGGCAAGGCCGGCCAGCAGCGCATCGGTGAAGCCCAACACCGGGGCGCTGCCACGGGTGGAGACGTAGCGCATGGACTGCGGTTCGGCGCCCACGTCAAGCACCGATCACACGCAGCAGACCGCCGACGCTGCGGACGACATCGAGGTCGCGCAGCTCGCGTACCGTCGCCTGCACGGCCGCCTCGCGAGCGGTGTGCGTGATGAACACCAGCCGGGCATCGGGCGCGTTGCCCTCCTGCTCGGCGGCGCGGATGCTGACCTCGTGCCGGGCGAACACGCCGGTGACGGCGTGCAGCACGCCCGGCCGGTCGGCCACCTCCATGCTGAGCAGGTACTCGGCAGAGGTCTCATCGATGGGCAGGATGGCCGCGCGGCTGAAGCTGCCGAGCGCTCCGTGGGTGCCGTTGCTGAGGTTGACGGCGGCATCGATGATGTCGCCGAGCACTGCGCTGGCAGTGGGCGAGCCACCCGCGCCGCGGCCGTAGAACATGAGCGAGCCGACCGCGTCGCCCTCGACGAAGACGGCGTTGTAGCTCTCGCGCACGCTGGCGAGAGGATGGGTGAGCGGCACCATCGTCGGGTGCACACGCACACCGATCGCGCCGCTGTCATCGGCCTCGGCGATGCCGAGCAGCTTCACCACGTAGCCCAGACGCTTGGCCATCGCGATGTCGGCGGCCGTGATGCGGCTGATGCCCTCGTGGTACACGTCGCCGGCAACCACCTTGGCACCGAAGGCGACGGTGGCCATGATGGCCGCCTTGGCACCGGCGTCGTAGCCTTCGACATCCGCCGTTGGGTCACGCTCGGCGAACCCCAACGCCTGCGCCTCGGCCAGCGCCGCCGAGTAGTCGGCGCCTTCCTCGGTCATCTTGGTGAGGATGAAGTTGGTGGTGCCGTTGATGATGCCCATCACGCGCCTGATCGGCTCGCCACGGAGGCTTTCCCGCAGCGCCCTCACGATGGGGATGCCACCGGCGACGGCGGCCTCGAACAGCAGGTCGACGCCAGCGGCGTCGGCAGCAGCGAACAGCTCCGTGCCGACGTTGGCCAGCAGCTCCTTGTTGCCCGTGATCACCGGCTTGCCGTTGCGCAGCGCCGTCGTGATGAACTCGCGTGCCGGCTCGATGCCACCGATCAGCTCCACCACGAGGTCGATCGAGGGGTCGTTGACCACCGCCATCGCATCGCGGGTGAGCATGCCATCCGGCAGTGCCACATCACGTTCCTTGCTGAGGTTGCGCACCGCCACCGACACGATCTCCAGCCGCACCCCGGTGCGGGCTTCGATGGCCGCCTGCTGTTGGGCGACGAGCGCCACCAAAGGGGCGCCGACGTTGCCGCAACCCAGAACACCGATCCTGATGAGCTTCACGGCGTGCAGGTTACGAGTTCGATCACGGCCAGCGGCAACGCATTGCCGAGTGCGCCCGGCCGCGCCCGCACGGGGTCAGGTGCAGCGACGGCGCGAGACCAGCGAAGCAGCCATGCCCGCGGCCACGAGCACGCTGCCGATGAGCAGGCCGCGAGTGGTCTTGGAGCCAGTTCGGGGCAAGAGGTCGCCACCGGCCTGACCGGGCACCGGAGGCGCCATCACTGCCACTTCCGGCGCATCGCAGGCAACAGGGACCGCAACCGAGGCATCCACACCGTCGACCGAGACGGGGACCACCAAGGTTCCGTCCGCAAGGTCGGTGAACGTCATCGCCGAGGCCGACGACGCGGCCACCGCGATGGAGGCGGAGCCCACCGTCGGCGAATCGGCAACGACGAACACTGCCGGCTGCGACTGCTGCTCGTTGACCAAGGTCAGGTCGAGCACCCCGTTGTGGTTGACATCGCACTGCACATCGGAGAGCACGTAGGCAGTGCCGTCGGCGGATGCCGACGGCACTGCCGCCAGCATCAGGCCCGCGGCGATGGCACCCGCTCCCGCCACACCCCGCGCCCGCTGCCGGATTGCCCGCTTCATGATCCGTACGCTATTCCTCAAGTCGCGCCACGAATAGGGGCCGGATCAGGAATGAGCCGAATGGCCTACGAACACCACCGGTGAAGTTCACTCACTGGTAGTGGTGATGCGTGTTGTTTCAGCGAGATTGCTCGCGTTGCACGCCGGCGATGACGTCGTCGAAGTGCGCTCGGGACAGGACGGCTCCCTCGCGACGAACCTGCTCCGGATCCACCTCGAGGACGCGGTCGAGCTTGGCGTAGCTGGGCCTACCTTCGCGATCCCACGGCCCGGTGCCCACGGGCACCTGCGGCTCGTTGTCGTGCTGCTTGGAGGTGAGCGGCACGCCGACCAAGTTGCCGCCCCGACGGCCGATGATGACCACCGGGCGGTCCTTGCCCTGGGTCGGATCCTCCTCGTAGGGCACCCACGTCCAGACGACCTCGCCCGGATCAGGGTCGCCGTCGAGGCACGGTGAGTACTCGAACACCACCTTCGTGGGCTCGATGTCGCGAGCCGGTGCCTCACCATCGGGTGAAGGTGGCGGCGTCGCCGGCTCACCACGGCGAGGCTTGGTCCGCTTCGACGGGCTCGGCTGTTCGTGGGAGACGGACGAGCCGCTCCCCGCGGAACGGTTGCGCTGCGAACCGCTGCGGAACACGTCGGTCAGCAGCTTGATCAGCTGGTCGATCAGCCCACGTCGCATTGCACCAGGTCCTCATAGGTTTCGCGGCGCACCACCAGCCGAGCGGCGCCCTGCTGGGCGAACACGACCGGCGGCCGGGTGAGCTTGTTGTAGTTGCTGGCCATGCTGTGACCGTAGGCCCCGGTGACCGGGGTGGCGAGCAGATCGCCCACCCGCACGCCCTCCGGCAGGCCCGCGTCGAAGATGAGCACGTCGCCGCTCTCGCAGTGCTTGCCCACCAGCCGAGCGCGAGCGGGCCGCCGGGCGGTGACGGCCCGCGGCAGGAACGCCTCGTAGCCGCTGCCGTACAGCACCGGACGCGGGTTGTCGCTCATCCCGCCGTCGACGCTGACGTAGGTGCGTACACCGGGGATGTGCTTGACGGTGCCGACGGAGTAGACGGTGATGGCGGCCCCGGCGACGATGCTGCGGCCGGGTTCCACACAGACGTTGCTGCGCACGCCGAGTGCCTGGCAGGCATCGAGCAACACGTTCCCCCACTGGGTGATCGACGGCGCTTCCTCGCCCTCCACGTACGGCACGCCGAGGCCTCCGCCGAGCACGAGCTCGGGCAGGTCGAGCGGGATGGCGAACCCGGCCATCACCTCGGCCGCCTTGGCGAAGTTGGAAGCCTCGAACACGTTGCTGCCGATGTGGCAGTGCACGCCGTCCAGCTGCACGGCCGGCGATCGGCGCATGCGGTCGACGGCGCGGTGGGCGTCGCCGTTGCCGAGGTTGAAGCCGAACTTGCTGTCGTCCTGACCGGTGGCGATGAACTCGTGGGTGTGAGCATGCACGCCGGGCGTGATGCGGGCCAGCACCTTCGGTGCGGGTAGCCCCTGCGCGTGCAGCGCCTCGATGCGGTCGAGCTCGTCGAAGCTGTCGACCACGATGTGGCGCACGCCTTCGGTGATGGCCATGCGCAGCTCGGCGACGCTCTTGTTGTTGCCATGGAACGCCAGCGCATTCGCGGGTACACCGGCGCGCAGTGCGACGTACATCTCGCCACCACTGGCGACGTCGAGGTGCATGCCCTCCTCGTACGCGAGGCGCGCCATTGCGGTGCACAGGAACGCCTTGGTCGCGTAGTACGCGCGGCCCGGCCCGAAGGCGGCGACGGCCTCCGCGCAGCGGGACCTCAGATGCGCCTCGTCGTAGATGAACAGAGGCGTTCCGAACTGGCCGGCCAGCTCGGCGACGTCGCAGCCACCGATGGCCAGCGAACCGTCGGCCTGCACGGCGGCGTTGTCGGGCAGCAGCCCCATGGGCACCGGGTTCACATGCGCTCCGGGGCCTCGATGCCCAGCAGTGCCAGGCCCTGCTGCAACACACGGGCCGTGAGGTCGCAGAGTGCGAGACGGCTCTCGCGGGTGGCCTCGTACCCTTCCTTCAGCACTGGGCACGCCTCGTAGAAGGCAGTGAACGCCTGCGCGAGATCGAACAGATAGGTGCACAGGCGGTGGGGGCTGAACTTGTCGAGCGTGTCGTGCACGACCGCGTCGAACTGGAGCAACTGCAGTGCCAGCGCACGTTCCTGCGACTCGCCGATCATCGGGGCGGTCGAGCGCACCGACTGCCGCCCAACCTCCGCCTTGCGGAAGATGCTGCAGATACGAGCGTGGGCGTATTGCAGGTAGGGCGCAGTGTTGCCATCGAAGGCGAGCATCCGGTCCCAGTCGAAGACGTAGTCCTTGATGCGATCGCTGGAGAGCTCGGCGTACTTGAGCGCGCCGATGCCGATGCTGTTGGCCAGAGTGACCTGCTCGTCGGCCGGCAGCTCGGGGCTGCGCTCGGCCACGATCGAGCGGCCGCGCTCGATGGCTGCGTCGACGAGATCGAGCAGCATGGCCGGCTCGCCGCTGCGGCTCTTCAGGATCTTCTTGTCGTCGCCCAGCACGTTGCCGTTGTTGACATGGACCGCGCGCGCCGGCGGCACCAGCACGCCGAGCATCTCGGCAGCCTTGAACACCATCTGCAGGTGCTGGCTCTGCGGCGTGCCGATGCAGTACACGAGCAAGGTGGCGTGCAGCCGCTCGACTCGATCGAGCACGCAGGTGATGTCGCTGGTGGCGTAGTTGAACCCGCCCGTGCGCGCCTGCACGATCAGCGGCAGCGGCTCGCCTTCGCGGTTCTTGAAGCCAGGCACCCAGACGACCTTGGCGCCCTCGCTCTCGGCGAGCAGACCGGCCTGATCCAGACGCTCCAGCATCGCCGGCATCATCGGCTGGTAGAAGCTCTCGCCGACGATGTCGTCGCGACGCAGCAGCACGCCGAGCTTGCCGTAGACCACATCGAAGTAGTCGGCCGACTTGTCGACCAGCTTCTCCCAGATCGCCATCGTCGGCCCATCGGTGCGGCTCTGCAGCAACGTCACCCGGGCACGGGCGCGGTCCTTGAACTCGTCGCTCTCATCGAACTTGGCACGCGACTGCTTGTAGAACGCGCTCGGGTCGGAGAGGTCGATGGTGAGCTCGGCGTCGACACCGCCGAGATCGACCATGTGCTCGATGAGCATGCCGAACGGGGTGCCCCAGTCGCCGATGTGGTTCTCGCGGATGACGGTGTGGCCGACGAAGGTGAGCATGCGCACCAACGCGTCGCCGATGACGGTGGTGCGCAGGTGGCCGACGTGCATCTCCTTCGCCACGTTGGGCGCCGAGTAGTCGACCACCACGATCTCCGAGGCGGCCGAGCGCACGCCCAGGCGTTCGTCGCCGGCGGCCTCGGCCAGCTGGGCGCCGAGGAACTCAGGCGTGAACGTGAGGTTGATGAAGCCCGGACCCGCAACCTCGACGTTGCTGCACACCGAGTGCAGCGTGCCGGCGGCGACCACCGCCTCGGCCAGCTCGCGCGGGTTGCGGCCGAGCTGCTTGGCCAACGCCAGTGCGCCGTTGGCCTGGGCGTCGGCGCGATCGCTCGCGCGCACCACCGGGTCGATGTCGACAGCGGGCAGGCCCGTCACGGCAGCAAACGCGTCGCGCAGCGTGGCTGCGATGGTGTAGAGCGGATCGGCCATGGCCTGTCGATCGTACCGGCCGAGCAAGTTCGAAGCCGGGTCTGTTGCGAAGGAGCCGGTCGGGCGGCGCCGCACTAGCGTTGCAGGATGGCCGACGAACTGACCAGTACCACGTTCGCTCCCCTCGTCGGTACCACCTTCGAGCTCCAGGTCGAGCCAGGTGACGCCCTGCTCACACTCCATCTGGATGGGACAACCGAGCATCGGCCGGCTCCCGGCGGGCCCCGGCAGCAACCGTTCACGCTTCACTTCCTCGGGCCAGGCGGCGACCACCTGCCGCAACGCATCTACTCGCTGGTCCACCCGTCCGCGGGCAGGTTCGAGATCTTCCTGATCCCGAGGGGCCCGCGAGCAGACGGACGCCAGCAGTACGACGCGGAGTTCAACTGATACCGACGGGAGCTCGCTCCATGCGCAGGTACACCTCGTCGCGAGCGGCCTCGACGAATCCGAGTCGCTGGTAGAGGCGCAGAGCCGGGTTCCAGAACTCGACGTGCAACGAAACGACCACGCCGAGAGCGTCTGCCTCGGCGAGCACTTCGCCCAACAGCGCGGTGCCGAATCCGCGCCCACAGTGATCGGGGAGCAAGCCAATGTCGAGCACACGGATCTCGCCGGTGTCCAGTCGATCGCGGAACAGTCGACCGATGCCGACACCGTCGAGCTCGATCACCAAGAACTGGGCATGTGGGTGCCGTTGCCGGTATGACGTGACCTGCGCCCGATGCTGTTGCTCGAGGAACGTCTGCTTCTGCTCGACGGTCCATGGCACCTGCGCCAGTTCGGCTGCCCGGGAACCCGCATACACGTCGAACAGCAGTGGTTCGTCGGTAGCGCTCGCGGGCCGCAGACGCAGCCCGATCGGGCCGACTGTCATGACACCGGCTCGGCCTCCGCGACCAACACGATCGAGGGCAGCTGCGCCCAGGCCGCATCGCCCGCCGCCGGCACGGTGGTCGCTTGCGACCACATGCCAGCCTGCAGGCCGAGCAGGTACACACCAGGCAGCAGCGTCGGCAAGCCGCGCTGTGGACGGCTTGTGAAGACCGTCGTCGTCGGTTGTGCAGGCGCGGTACCGGACGTGACATCGACACGGAACCCCACGCGCAGGCCCTTCGACGAGCCGATGCTCAGCCGGATGGCGGAGGAGAGCGACACAGCAGGGTTCCGCCGGAACGTCAGCGCGTAGAACGGAATGGTTTGGTCGTGATGCGACGGCGAGGGCACCAACGCATCGAGCAGCACCTTGTCGTACGCCGACTCGGGTGAAGCCGTGTGCGCCGATGCGAAGCCGCTCACCGACAGCCTGCCGGCACGACCGGCCAGGCCCTCACCACGCAGGCCGGCGGCCGGCACGGCGCGCTTGGAGCCGGAGGCCAGCGCCGCAGCCAGTGACACCGACCCCGCGCTGCCGGCAAGGTACGCCACCGGGATGCGCGGCCCGGAGCTGTCCGCGAGTAGTTGCAGCCCCGACGGTGAGCCCACCAGGTCGCCACCGAGCAGCAGCGCGCCGGCAGCGGCGGCAGCACCGGTGAACAGGAACTGCCGGCGGCTGCTGCTGCCTGCGCGTGGCGTTTGGGCGCTGGTCATGGTGCTCACGTTCTTGGTGGGTACACGCCCTGGAGGGCGATGCAGAAGTTGAGGGTGAGGTACGGCATCATGTTGTTGTGCGGCTGACCACCCAGGGCCGGAGTCACCGCCGAAGGTGCGAGCGACACCAGGGGACCAGGTGCGGCGTAGGCACCGATGCCGACGCCGGTGGCGAACCTCGAGTTCGCGGGCCCTTGATCTGCCCCGTCGGCCGACGAGGCGTTGAGCGTGTGGGAGTGCGACGGGATCTCGGATTGCAGGAGCGTGACCGTCTGTGCGCCACCCTGCTCGCCCAGGTCGTGAACGCTGAGGCCCGGACCTTGTCCGGGATGCATCGGCGCACTGCCCTGAAGGTTGGGCAACGCGAAGTTGCTCTGCCCGTTGCCACCGTAGGTCGTCCCGAGCAGCGAGAACAGGGCCGTGTTCTGGCTGATGGGCAAGATCTGCCCGTTGCAGAACGCCCAACCACGCGGGGCGAAGTTGAACGGGAAGATCCTGATCTCGGCGACGAACGGGTCGGCCATGGTTGCTCCTAACTCGGGGAAGGGAAGATGCCGAACAGCGAGATGATGAAGTCCAGGCAGAGATACGGCTGGAAGTTGTTGTGTGGCTGGGAACCACCGGCGAAGGTGGTCACCGCGCTGGGGTGCAGGGTCGTGGGTGGGGCGTCGGTGCCGTAGGGGGTGGTCGTCGCCAGTGCGGCCACGCCGGGCAGCACGGCAGCGCCGGGCGTGGTACCGCTGGCAGGGTTGCTGCTGGCCAGGAGAGCGTGCGAGTGGCTTGGGAGCTGGTTCAGGGTCACCGTCACCTGCTCGACACCCCCGGATTCGGCGAGAACGACCCCACTGCCCACGTGCACCGGTACCCGGCCCCGCAGATCGGGCAGGCTGAACGTGCTCTGCCCGTCGCCGCCGTAGGTGGTGCCGATCAGTTGGAACAGGGTCTCGTTCTCGGAGATGGGCAGCAGCTGCCCCTCGCAGAACAGCCAGCCCGCGGGCGCGAAGTTGCCGGCGAAGATCCTGATCTCTCCGACATACGGTTGTCCCATCGTCGCCTCCTAGTTCTGACTCGGGAAGATGCCTTGCAGCGCGATGCACATGGTGATGGCGAGGAAGGGTTGGCGGTTCTCGTGCGGCTGCGAGGCACCCGCGTCGGCGAGCGATGTGGGATCCATGGCCACCAGGTTCGCGGCCGACGCGTACAGGTTCGCCCCTGTGCTGTTGGCGAGCACCACTGCCGCGCCCGGGCTGCCGGCTGTGGAGGTAGACGTGGTGGCCTGCAGCGAGTGTGCATGCGTGGGCATCTCGGCGACCGACAGCGTGTGCACCTGCTCGCCGGCCCGCTGGCCGAGCGCGAAGCCGGGCCCGATGTGGATGGGTACACGGCTGCGCAGGTCGGGCAGCGCGAAGTTGGTCTGCCCGTTGCCGCCGTAGGTTGTGCCCAGCAACGAGAACAGTGCCTGGTTCTGGTTGATCGGCAGCAGCTGGCCGTCGCACAAGGCCCAGCCCCGCGGCGCGAACCCGAAGCTGAACATGCGGATCTCCGACAGGAACGGGTCGGCCATCAGCGGCCTCCTTCGAGAGGGTGCAGTGAGCGGATCATGGAAGGCTGCAGTTCGAGAAACCGGAGGTGGCCGAGATCAACAGCGTGCTGCCACCGGCGGGGTTGAGCCCGTTCACATAGGTCTCCACACCAGGGGTGGCGGTGGCGGCCATGCCGTTGACGGAGAAGTCGTTGGTGGTCGCCACCGTCCCCTGCTTGCGCAGGCCGATGCCCTGCGACCCGCCGCTGCCGGCGCTGGTGTTGCCCGAGATGTTCAGGCACACGGCATCGTCGGCAGACGCCGCGTTTCCGGCATCGACACGGATCCCTGGCCGCACGCCACCGAGCGGCGCCGCCACGGTGTTGTTCTGGATCTTCAGCTTGGCGATGCCCGACGTGCTGCGGCCGACGAGCAGGATCCCGTTGCCGTCGGTGTCGGTGATGACGTTGTTGGTCACGGTCAGTGTCAGGTTCGGCGTCCAGGCGTTACCGGCCCCTGCGACACCGTTTCCACCGCCGATCCCGTTGCCACCGCCCAAGTTGGCGGTGTGGTTGGCGTCGATCAAGTTGTTGTTGACGATGCCCGTCATGTCGGAGAACCCGTTGTTGCCGATGCCGACCACCGTTCCGATCGCCGACCCGTTCAGTGGGCCGGGCGCAGTGCAACCACCGCTGCTCCTGCCGTTGCACTGCACGAGGAGGTTCGTCTTCGTTCGCGAACCGGAGTTGCCGCCACTGTTCGCGACGAGGATGGCGTTCGTGCCGGTGGAGTCGAGCGTCACCGAGTTGTTGGTGATCGAGATCAGCTTCGTCCCGTCGCCGGGAACACCGGCCGTTGCGCCAGGGCCCGTGGCGTTCGAGTTGCCGATCGAGACCTGCACGCCGTTCCCACCGGAGCTGGATATGCCGTTCTGATCGATCGACGCGTTCTGCAGGCTGAAGGAAGTCGCGACGTTGCCGGTTCCGACGAGGTTGACTCCGCTGAAGCCCGGGTTGGTGATCGTGTTGCGCGAGATGATCGCATTGGTGACGGTGCCGTTGTCGGACTGGACGTCGAGCCCGCTGTAGAAGGGGTTGACGAACGAGTTGTCGGTGACCGTCAGCGTGCCGGCGATGTTGTTCCCAAATCCGGTTCCGCCGCCGTTGAACGCGAGGGCCGACTCGAAGCTCGCGTTCCCGGCGCCGCTGATCACACCGTTGACGAAGCTGAAGTTGGTCACGCCGATGCCACTGACCCCGCTTCCTCCCGTGGTCGAGATGTTCATCCACGCCAACGAGACGTTCTGCGTGTTCGTCAGCGAGATGCCGTCACCGGTCGTGTTCTGGATGCTGCCGCCGCTGCCTGCAAGGCCTGTCCCGGTCACGGTGAGAGTGCCGGCGCCGGTGTTGTTGAGCACGATCCCGTTCGCAGCGCCGTTCGAGGAGACACTGGAGAGGGCGAACGTGCCGGTGGCGCTGTTGAGGTTCAAGGCGGTACCGGTGGTGGTCGTGATCTTGCTCTCGCTGACGTTGATGCCCGTGATCCCGCCCGACCCGACGAGGCCGTTGGTGGCTCCGGTCGAGATCGCCACGCCCTGCACCTTCGCGTTCGTCGCCAGCGTGACGGTGCCGCCGATCGTGGCCGTGCCGGTGCCCATCGTCGGGCGGGCGATGGTGCCCGAAGGTGGCGTGATGGAGAACAAGGTGTCGAACGGGCCGGTGGCCGCCTGACCGATCAGCCACTCACCGGAGTTCAACGCCAGGCCCGTGGTCGTCGTGCCGCTGTAGACGAAGACTCGGTGGTTGGCCGCATCGACGGCGTCGGCCCCCGAGAGGACGTTGAACGGGCTGGCCAACGTCCCCGAGCCGTTCACGCCGGCGGCTGGGTTGACGAACCAGATCACGGGGCCCACCACAGTGAGGCTGATGGACGCCGGGGCGCTGGTGGCGACGCCGGGGCAACCGTCGTCGGACACGGTGTAGTTGACGGTCGCGGTGCCCGTGAAGCCCGGCGTCGGGTCGAAGTCGAAGGTTCCCGCCGCAAGGTTCACGTTCGACACCGCTCCCCCGCTGACGGCGCTGATGCTCGCCACCGAGAACACCGGCGAGCAGCCGCTCACCCCGGTGTCCGCGTCGGTGACACCGGTCAACAGCGCCGCGTCGATGCCGACACGCTTCATGTTGGCCTGCACTGCGATCTGGCCGCTGGTGGGCTTCGCTTGGGCGACCGGCGCATCGTTGACCGCAGCCACCGTGATGACGAAGGTCTGGGTTGCGCTGGTGTCGACGCCACCACCGGCCGTGCCGCCGTCGTCCTGCACCCTGACCGTGATCGTCGCCGAACCGTTCGCGTTCGCCGCCGGCGTGTACGTCAACGTCCCGTCGGCAGCAACCGCCGGACCAGCCGAGAACAAGCCGGCATTCGTGTTCCCCGTCACGTTGAACGACACCGTCTGCCCCGACTCGTCCGCCGGGCCCGTGCTGATCGCTGTCGCCCAACCGGGCACCGACTGCGCACCCGAATCCTCCGACACCGTCGGATCGGCACCCTTGGTGAAGCTCGGCGCATCGTTCACCGCCGTGATGGCGATGTCGACGGTGGCGTTGTTCGAGTCGATCGTCCCGTCGTTCGCCT
>JBAVTH010000097.1:0-7837 GCA_049696035.1 Ilumatobacteraceae bacterium | reverse complement strand
CGAACTGTTCGCGACCGACCCTTCCCGGGCCCAGCGCTACCTGGTCGCCGCCGGCGACCTGCGAATCGACTACTCGAAGCACCTGATCGACGACGGCGTGCTGGCCGCGCTGCAGGCCGTCGCGGCAGCGGCAGGCGTGGCGGAACGCCGTGACGCGATGTTCGCCGGCGAGAAGATCAACACCACCGAGCAGCGGGCCGTGCTGCACACCGCGCTGCGCGCACCGGCGGATGCCACCGTGCTGGTCGACGGAGAGAACGTCGTCCCCGCTGTGCACGAGGTGCTCGATCGCATGGCCGCCTTCGCCCGCAAGGTGCGCAGCGGCGAGTGGGTCGGCGCAACCGGCCAGCGGATCGCCACGGTCGTCAACATCGGCATCGGCGGCAGCGACCTCGGGCCGGCGATGGCCTACCTCGCCACCGAAGCGTTCGGCCAACCGGGCCTCGACTGCCGGTTCGTCAGCAACGTCGACGGCGCCGACATCACCAGCAACCTGTCCGGGCTCGACCCGGCCACCACGCTGGTCGTCGTCAGCTCGAAGACGTTCACCACCATCGAGACGCTCACCAACGCGGGCGAGGCGCGCCACTGGCTCACTGCCGCCCTCGGCGATGCGGCCGTCGCGCAGCACTTCGTCGCCGTCAGCACCAACGCCGCCAAGGTGGCCGAGTTCGGCATCGACACGGCCAACATGTTCGGCTTCTGGGACTGGGTGGGCGGTCGCTACTCGGTCGATTCCGCCATCGGCCTGTCGCTGATGATCGCCATCGGGCCGGATCGCTTCCGCCAGTTCCTCGACGGCTTCCACACGATCGACACCCACTTCCGCACGGCGCCGGCCGAGCGGAACGCGCCGATCGTCATGGCCATGCTGGGCATCTGGTACCACAACGTGCTGGGTGCCGAAACGAAGGCCGTGCTGCCGTACGCTCACGAGCTGCGCCGATTCGCCGCCTACCTGCAGCAACTCGACATGGAGAGCAACGGCAAGCGGGTGCGCACCGACGGCGGTGCCGTGGCCACCACCACCGGCCCGATCGTGTGGGGCGAGCCGGGCACCAACGGGCAGCACGCGTTCTACCAGCTGCTGCACCAGGGCACCCGGCTGGTGCCGATCGACTTCATCGGGTTCGCTCAGCCGAACCACGCGCTCTACGAGCAGCACGACCTGCTGATGGCCAACCTGTTCGCGCAGGGCGAGGCGCTGGCCTTCGGCAAGACGCTGGAGGAAGTGGTGGCGGAGGGCATCCCCGCCCATCAGCAGGCCGCCCGCGTGTTCCCCGGCAACAGGCCGACGACGACGATCCTGGCCCCGCAGCTGACACCCACCGTGCTGGGTCAGCTGATCGCGCTGTACGAGCAGATCGTGTTCGTGCAGGGAACCGTGTGGGGCGTGAACAGCTTCGACCAATGGGGTGTGGAGCTCGGCAAGGCCCTCGCCAACCGCATCACGCCCGAGCTCACCACCGACGATGAGCCGCGGCACGACTCGTCCACCAGCGCCCTCATCCGGTGGTATCGCACCAATCGTTCGGCCTGATCGCCTGCGCCCACCGCTGCGGCTCGGCAACGATGAAGCCGGCGATGGCCTCGCCCTGCTGGGTGGGCCACCGAACGATCAGCCACGGGCGCAACTGGCGCACGTAGCGGCCGGGCATGCGGAGCACCTTCGACAACTCCACGTCGGTGATCGGGGCCAGCGCGATGTCCACCGAGCGCCGTGGCTTGCCGAGCACGAACGTCAGCCGGTCCGGGTGCAGGGCGAGCACCCCGTTGCCCTGGGTGCGGCGCATGCCCACCATGTGGAGGCCGCCCATCAGCGCTGGCGCGGCGATGACGGCGCCGGCGGCGGCCTGATCGCCGAGCGCATCGGCGGTCACCTTGGCAGCGGCACGACGGATCGAGCTGATGGTCACGGCCATGACGACGGCGAGGCCGGCAAGGCCGCCGACGACTGCGAGCACCAGGGTCACGACGGCGCCTTCGCCACGGTGTTCGTGCCCGTCTCGACGACGTAGGTGCCGAAGGTGGTGACCTCGCTGTCGGGGTCGTCGACGTCGGTGACGATGCGGTACTCGGCGGTCCATCGTTCAGGGGTGACGGTATGCAAGCTGTACCCGCGATGGGCGAGTTCGGCATCGACCAGTGCGGGGAAGGACTTCAGCACATCGGTGAGCTCGTCGCCGATGAGGCCGTCGGAACTGATCGAGGTGGTGATGAACTCGACTCCGACCGCTGTTCCCGTGGCCCTGTCACCGGCGCGCAGCTGGGCGACGGCGGCGAGGTGGATGTCGCCGGTGATCACCACCAGGTTGGGGATGGCGTTGTCGGCGAAGGCCTGCAGCAATCGAGCGCGCTCCGCCGGGTAGCCGTCCCACTGGTCGTAGTTGAGGACCGCGCCGTTGAACGTGGCGTCGGCGAGGATCACCTGGTTGCCGATGACGTTCCAGGTCGCCGTCGAGGCCGCCAGGGTGTCGAGCAACCACTGCTCCTGCTCGTCGCCCAACATGGTTCGGGCCGGGTCGGTGGTCTCCGGGCAGGCCGGGTCGAGGTTCAACGTGGCGTCGCCGCACGCCTGGTCGCTGCGGTACTGCCGGCCGTCGAGCAGCGCCAGGTCGATGAGGCTGCCCCACGTCACCTCGCGATAGATGCGGTACTCCTGGTCGGCGCCGGCGGGTGGGTCGAGCCGCACCGGCTGGTGCTCCCACCAGGCCTGGTAGGCGGCGAAACGTCGCTCCTGGAACCCAGGGGCGTCGACGGCATCCTGCGGGGTGAGGTCGGCGTAGTTGTTCTCCACCTCGTGGTCGTCCCAGATGACGAACCATGGGCACACGGCGTGCGCGGCCTGCAGGTTCGCGTCGGTCTTGTACTGGGCGTACCGGAGCCGATAGCCGTCGAGGGTCGTCGGCTCCTCGCCGATGTGGGCACGTTCCGCGATGTTCGGATCGAACGGCAGGCCTTCACCTTCGTAGATGTAGTCGCCGAGCCACACGAGGAAGTCGGGCTGTTGCTCGGCGATGTCGCGGTGCGCGGCGTAGTACCCGTCGGCGTAGTTCTGGCAGCTGCCGACGGCAAAGCGCGCCTCGCCGATCGCGCCCTCCGGGGACGGTCGGGTGGTGCCGATCGGGCTGGTGTACTCGCCGACTCGAAAACGGAAGAACCAGTCACCCGGCTCCAGCGACGCGATGGCGTGCACGCTGTGGCCGTGGGCGGCAGTGGCCACCTCGGTGCCGCTCGACGCGATCTCGGCGAAGTCCTCGGTGGCGCTCACCTCCCAGCGCACCGCGACGTCGTCGGCGGGCATACCGCCGCCGGTGAGGGGTTCCGGCGCAAGACGGGTCCAGAGCACCACGCTCTTCGTGTCGGGGTCGCCACTGGCCACACCGAGCGTGAACGGGTCGCCGGCCAGCGTCACCTCCGGCACCGTCGAGGTGGTGGCTGCCTCCGTGGTGGGCGGGGCGACGGTCGTCGTGTCGGCGGCCGCGTCGGTGGCCGGTGGCGTCGCCGTACCGTCGGTGGGGCCGGGTGCGTTCGCGGAGTCGTCGCTGCACGCGGCGATGACCACCGCCGCGGCGCCGGCGAGGAACACGCGGCGGGAGATGACTGAGGCCGGTGGTTGTTCGCGGAGCGTGATCGGGCGCATCCCTCCAGTCTGCTCCACAGCCGCTGCCGCAGCGACCTGGCGGCCGGAAGGTGCGGCCGGTGAGCCTTACGGCACGTGGGCGAAAACGGCCTTGAGGTAGTGGCCCTGCGGGAAGTCGACCGGGTGATCGACCGGGTGCCGGGTGCGGTTGAACTCCTCCAGGGGTCTGCCCGCCTGCGCCGCGGCGTGCGAGACCGTGGTGTGGAACTGATCGGCGGTGACGCGGCTGCTGCACGACGCCTGCACCAGCACGCCGCCGGGCCGCACCAGCTTCACGCCCTTGGTGGTGAGCAGCGCGTACGCCGTGAGCGCTCGTTCGACGCTGGCCTGCCGTGGCGTGAACGACGGCGGGTCGATGATGACGACATCGAACTTGTCGCCGCTGCGGATGAGGCGGTTGAGCGCCTCGAGTGCGTCGGCCTTCATCGGCCGGAACGTGCAGGCCGCCACCGCCGGCAGCCCGATGTTGTGCTGCATGTTGCGGCTGGCCACCGCCAGGGTCGGTTCACTGAGGTCGACTGCCACCACCTCGTGGGCGCCGCCCGCTGCGGCGTTGACCGAGAAGCCGCCGGTGCTGGCATACATGTCGAGCACGCGGCAGCCTTCGGTGAGGCGGCGCACGAATGCCCGGTTGTCGCGCTGGTCGAGGAAGTGACCCGTCTTCTGGCCGTGCACGACGTCGGCCTCGAACGTCAGCCCGTTCTCCTGGAACAGGACGGGATCGCTGGGTGAGACACCGATCAGCGCATCGCCCTCCTCCAACCCGAACAGGCCGTCGGTGTCGATGTTGCGGGCGAAGCGCAGCACCAGGGCCTCGGGCCGGAACACCTCCTCGATCGCGGGCACCAGGTCGGTGAGGTGGGGCACCCAGATGGTGGAGTACAGCTTCAGCACCAGGGTGCGGTCGTAGCGATCGAGCACCAGGCTGGGGAAGCCGTCGTTCTCACCGTTGATGCAGCGGTAGCCGGTGGTGGGGTTGTCAGTGGCCGCGCTGTCGATGAGCACCTGTCGGCGAGCGAGTGCCGTCGTGACGTGCTTGGTCCAGAAGGAGCGGTCGATGGTGACCGGCTTGCCCTCGTGGATCAGCTTGATGCGGATCGGGCTGGCGGGGTCGTACAGCCCGATGGCGGCGAACTTCCGGTCGGCGTCGAACACCACCGCCAGGTCGCCGGGCTTGCCCGCGTCGGTGGGCGATCCAGCGGAGCCGGCGCCCTTCACCGACTCGATCGAGGTCTCGTAGACCCACGGGTGACCACCACGGATCTGTCGCAGCGCGTCGGGTGTGACGCGCACCGCCAGCCTGGTGGCGGAGGGTCGGGGAAGTCGAGCGAACGATGTCACCCGTACAGGGTACGGGGCGCGTCGATGATGCCGCGTCGTGGATGCCGCGTCGCGATGTGCCCGCTGCGCCCGTTCGATGCGGCAGAGTAGAGGGCGTGGACGACAGTGGCATGGAGGACAACGGCATGGGGATCGAGCGAGTCGGTGTGGTGGGCGCGGGCCTGATGGGCTCGGGCATCGCCGAGGTGTGTGCCCGCGCCGGCCTCGACGTCGCAGTGCTGGAGGTGACACCGGAGGCGGCGGAGCGTGGCCGTTCTCGCATCGTGGGCAGCCTCGATCGCGGGCTGCGGTCGGGCAAGCTGTCCGAAGCCGATCGCGACGCGGCCATCGCCCGGCTCGCGTTCACCACCGACTTCGCCGAGTTGGGCGATCGCCAGCTGGTGGTGGAAGCAGTGATCGAGGACGAGGCGCTGAAGACGAACATCTTCCGCGAGCTCGACCGAGCGGTCACCGACCCGCAGGCCATCCTCGCCAGCAACACCAGCTCGATCCCGATCATGAAGCTGGGCATCGCCACGCAGCGCCCGGAGCAGGTCATCGGCATCCACTTCTTCAACCCGGTGCCGGTGCTGAAGCTCGTCGAGCTGGTCACCTCGCTGCTCACGTCGCCGGCCACCACCGAGCGAGCGAACGGGTTCGCGTCGGAGGTGTTGCACAAGCGGGTCATCCGCAGCAAGGACCGCGCCGGCTTCATCGTCAACGCGCTGCTCATCCCGTACCTGCTGTCGGCCATCAGGATGATGGAATCGGGCTTTGCCACCGCCGACGACATCGACGCCGGCATGGTGGAGGGCTGCAACCACCCGATGGGCCCGCTGCGCCTCACCGACTTGATCGGCCTCGACACCACCATGGCGGTGGCCGACAGCCTGTACGCGGAGTTCAAGGAGCCGCTCTACGCGTCGCCACCGCTGCTGTCGCGCATGGTGGAGGCCGGGTTGCTCGGCCGCAAGACCGGCCGGGGCTTCTACGACTACCAGGCCGGTCGCTGAATGGCCGATGCGCTCGAACGGATCACCAACCTGGTGGCGTTGCTGATGGAAACGCGTGCGCCGCTCACCCAGGAGCAGATCGTCAACGAGCTGCGGGGGCAGTACCCAGTCGGCGATGCTGCGCAACGAGGCGCCTTCGAGCGCGACAAGGCGTTGTTGCGCGAGATCGGTGTGCCGCTGGAGACCGAGACGCTGTCGGGCAGCGATGCCGGGCGCACGGCGTACCGCATCGACCGCGGTCGTTACGAGCTGACCGACCTGCACCTGGCACCCGACGAGCAGGCCGCGTTGCAGCTGGCGGTGGCGGCGGCCCGTCTCGCCGATGCCCAGTTCGGCCTGCTGAAGCTGGGTGGCGATCGCAGCTCGGCGCCGGTGGTGGTGGCCAACATCCCCGACCTTCCGGCGCTGCCCTTGCTGCGCGAGGCCAGCGCCGTTCGAGCGGAGGTCTCCTTCGGCTACCACGGCTCGCCTCGCCGGCTGCACCCGTACGCGCTGCTGCTGCGCGAGCGCTACTGGTACGTGATCGGCCACGACGTGGATCGCGGTGAAGTGCGCACCTATCGGGTCGACCGCATCGAGGGCGAGGTATCGGTCGGCACGCCTGCCGCGTTCGAGCGGCCGGCAGGTTTCGACCCGCGCGCCACGTTCCCCACCGACCCCAAGCTGCTGGGCGACGAGCCGGCAGCACGCGCCGAGGTGATGATCGACGAGCCCCGTGCGGTCGCCGTCGAACGCGAGTTGGGTGAGGAAGCCGTCGTGCGCCGCGTCCTCGGTGGCGGCATCGTGGTGGAGGTGCCGTGTACCAACCTCGATGCGTTTCGATCATGGTTGTTCGGCCTCGGCGAGTACGCCGAAGTGCTCGCGCCCGCAGAGGTTCGCAACGCGATCGTCGAATGGCTGCAGTCGATGGTGATGTCGCGGTGAGCGCGCGCCGCGGCCCACGCCCCACGGGCGATCGTCTGCGCCGGTTGTTGGTGATGCTGCCGTGGCTGATGGAGCGCGGTGAGGTGACGGTGGAGGAGATGTGCCATCGCTTCGAGCTCACCGAACCCGAGTTGGTCAAGGATCTCGAGCTGGCTGCCATGTGTGGGTTGCCGCCATTCGTCGACGAGATGGTCGACGTGTTCATCGACGACGGCACCGTGTTCGCCGGTGTGCCGCGATTGTTCACCCGCCCTCTACGGCTGACGGCTCCAGAGGGCTTCGCACTGCTGGCTGCGGCGAGGGTGGCGATGCAGCTGCCGGGGGCCGACCCCGATGGAGCGCTGGCCCGCGCGCTGGCGAAGCTGGCAGCGGCGTTGGGCGATGACGCCGTGGTGGTGGACACGCCCTCGCCGCCGGCAGCAGCAGCGATGGCCGCGGCTGCCACCGAGAGCGCCCGCGTGCGCATTACGTACTGGTCGCCCGCGGCCGATCGGCGCACCGAGCGGGAGATCACGCCGCGGCGGGTGTTCGTCGACAGCGGGTTCTGGTACGTCATCGCCGACGACCTGCGCAGCGGGCAGCAGCGCACGTTCCGCATCGACCGCATCGAGGCCCACGAGCGCACCGGCGTGGTCGATGCCCCGCGAGCGGTGGACGTGCCGACCACCGACCTGTGGTTCGCCGATGACGAGCTGCCGGCGGCTCTCTTGCGCGTGCCGACCAGCGGTGCCTGGGTGGCCGAGCGCTACCCGACGCGTTCGGTGCGGCCTGCTGGAACTGGTGGCGATGTCTCGTCCGGGGGCGACTCGCTGGGCGCCGGTGAAGGAAGCGACGGCTGGCTGATCGAGGTGCCAGTGGCCGGCGAGCGATGGCTGCGAGAGCTGCTGTTGCGACTGGGTCCGGACGCGGAGGTGCTCCGGCCCGCCGAGTGGGTGGG
>JBAVTH010000096.1:0-4848 GCA_049696035.1 Ilumatobacteraceae bacterium | reverse complement strand
CGCGCCAGAACCGGCGCAGTGCATGTTCCTTGTCGGGGTCGGAGAGGCCCGGGCCGTGGTCGGCCACGATCAGCCGATGCTCGCCCACTCCCCGGGTGATCGAGATGGCGATCTCGCTGCCCGCCGGCGACACGGCCAACGCGTTGTCCAGCACGTTGTCGAGCACCTGCTCGACGGCGCCGGGAACAGCCGAGACCATCACCACCTCATCGGCGCCGTCCAGGCTCAGGCTCACGTCGTACGTCTCGGCCAGCGCACCCCACATCTCGACTCGCTCGGCCGCCAGCGCAGCCAGGTCGTGGGCGACGGCAGGCGCTTGCCGATCGGCGCGGGCCAGTTGCAGCAGGTCGGCGACCAGCGACGACAGCCGCACGATCTCGTCGATGGCGGCCTCCACCTCGGTCGACTCCGCCTCCGGCAGTCGGGCTTGGAGGTTCTCCAGCCGTAGGCGCAGGCTGGTGAGTGGAGTACGCAGCTGATGCGACGCATCCGCCACGAACGCCCGCTGCTCGTCCAGCAGCGCGGCCAGCCGCTCCGCCATGGTCGACATCGTCCGGGCCAGTTGACGCAGCTCGGGCGGACCGTCGTCGACACGATCGCCGACCGCGAGGTCGCCGTTGGAGAACCTCAGCGCGGTCTCGTTCAAGCGGCGAACCGGACGAGTGACCGACCGTGCGACGAGCGAGCCGACGAGGCCCATCATGGCCAACACGACCACGGCGATGGCGGCGAGACCGAACCAGAAGCGGCCCACGTGGCTGTCGACGTGGGCGGTGTCGAGCGTGATGCGCAATGCGCCGTGCACCACGCCGCCGGACTGGACGGGCAACGCGACGTACAGCAGATCCGTGCCCAGCGTCGACGACGACCGACGGCCCGCGGACCGCACGCCTGCCAGCGCGCTCTTGATCTCCGGGCGCGTCGACAGGTCGCGCCGCGCCGGCTGCTCGGTGTCCACCAACGAGATGCCGCGAGTGTCCACGACGACGACACGCCCTCCGGTGCGCTGCGTGTAGCGCAGCGCCGGGCCGGGGTCGAGCGTGCGCCCGGTCTCCAGGTCGTCCTCGTAGATGCTGGAGACCACCGCGGCGTCGCGCTCGACAGCGGCGGTCAGCCGCTCGAGCTCGCGCTGTGCATAGAAGACGGCGAGGGGGATCTCCAGCAGCATGAGCACCACGATCGTGACCGCGAGGTAGCTGACCACCAGTCGCCGCGTCATGGCTGCACGGTGGTGAGATCGACGATGCGATAGCCGACCGAACGGACGGTCTCGATCAGCTCGGGTCGGAGCTTCTTGCGGAGGGACGCGACGTGCACGTCGAGTGTCTTCGTGGAGCCCCACCAGTGCTCGTCCCACACCTCGTGGATCACCTGCTCGCGGCCGCGGACGGCGCCCGGGTCGGCGGCGAGGAACAGCAGCAGGTCGTACTCCTTCGGGGTGAGCGACACGGCGACGCCTTCGAACTGCACGGCACGAGTTCGCGGGTCGATGTGCAGCGGCCCGACCACGATCTCGGCGGTCGTCGACGGCTGCGACGACCCGGACGTGCGGCGCAGCACCGCCCGGATGCGGGCCACCAGCTCGCGTAGCCCGAACGGCTTCACGACGTAGTCGTCGGCGCCCAGCTCGAGCAGCACGACCCTGTCGATCTCCTCGCCGCGAGCGGTGACCACGATGATCGGCACGGCGCTGCGGGCGCGAAGGCGCTGACAGACGACGTTGCCTTCGAGGTCGGGCAGGCCGAGATCGAGGAGCACCAGATCGACAGGCTCGGCCGACAACGCAGCCGCACCGGTGGGCGCGACGCTCACCACGAAGCCTTCACGCTCCAGTCCCTCGGAGAGCGGCCCCGAGATGGACGGGTCGTCTTCGACGACGAGGATCTTCATGGGCCCCAGCCTCGCACCGTTGTCCGGCGCCACCACACCACCTTTACCGAACCTTTGCCTTGCCCTGGCCGGGCGCTCGCGCATCCTCGCGTACCGTCACAGGCATGACAACCGCACCGAACACCGGATGGTTCTCGGGCCGCACTCGCCTGATCACCATCGTCTCCATCCTCGCCGTCGGGGTCGCGGGAGCGACTGCGGTCGGCGCCAACATCGGCATCCTCAAGGCCTCCTCGGAGAGCAACGTCGGCAGCACCACCGCCGGCGACCTCACCACCCCCAACAGCCAGGTCGTCGACGTCTACCTGCCCGGCCAGGCGGCCAGCACGACGCTCGCCCCCACCCTCAGCACCGGCATCCAGGAGTTCACCGTCGACACGGCCGGCACCGTGGCGATCGCCACCACCGACAACGGCCTCCGCCTCGACAGTGCCAACCCGGCGACGGGTTGGACGTGGAGCCTGGCGCAGACCAGCCCAGGTCAGCTGATGGTGACGTTCACGGACGGCACCCGCACGCTCGAGTTCACGGCCGTCAAGAACGCCGACGGCACCGTGGCCGCCGCGGTCAACGAGCCGATCGTCACCGCCGCACCGCCCGCGCCGAGCGGCGGAGGCAGCTACTCCGGCGACGACGAGTACGAAGGCGGTGGCGACGATGACTGACCTGCTGCTGCCGCACGACCTGACCGAAGCCGACACGACCCCCCACGAGGACCCAGCGATGAACACCACGACCGACGACACGACACGCCAACTGGATGACGCTGCGAGGCGCGCCAAGGTGGAAGAGCTCCAGCGTCGACGAGCTGCCAAGGCCGGCACGCCGGTGGCTCCCGCGGCTCCGGCAGCGCCCCGAGGGAGCGCCCGCAAGGGCGTCGGCCAGGGTTCCAAGATCGCGGCAACTGCGTTCGGGATGACCGCCATGCTCGGCCTCGTCGGCGCGATGAGTGCGGCGGCGCAGCAGAGCTCGACCACCACCGTTCCCGTGCCGGCGGCGCCGCCGCAGGTGGTCGTGATGATCCATCAGGCAGAGTCGCCGGGCACACCAGCCGCTACCGCCGCCGCACCCGGCGCAGCGACGCCTGCCCCGAACCAGCCGGTGGTCTTGAGCGCACAGCCGGTCGTGCGGCAAGCGCCGGCCGCGGCCGCCCCGGCGGTGAAGACCAGTGGAAGCCGTTGAGCTCCGCGGCCGGGTGATGGCCAGCGAGCTGCACATCGTCGCGATCGGTGCGACGGCGGCGATGCTCGACGATGCGGTCGACCGGCTCGAGCATCTGGAACGGTGCTGGAGCCGCTTCATCCCGACCAGTGACATCAGCCGCATCAACACGGTGCGCAGCGGAGGCCTGGCGGTCGACGACTCCACGCTGACGCTGCTCAACACGATGATCGAGGGCTACCGGCTGACAGAGGGCCGCTTCGACCCGAGGGTGCTGCCTGCCTTGGTCGCACAGGGTTACGCCGCCAGCCGTGTCGATCCGACACGCACCACGGTGCTGCCGGCGACGGATGCACCGCCCGCCTCTCTCGAGGCGATCCGGCTCGACCCAGCGGCCGGCATGGTCGACGTGCCCACCGGCCTGGCCCTCGATCCGGGCGGCATCGGCAAGGGCCTGGCCGCCGACCTCGCCGTGGCCCGGCTGGTCGCGCTCGGCGCACGTGGGGCGTTGGTCTCGATCGGCGGCGACCTCGCCATGGCGGGCGAGACTCCCGTTCCCGAGGGCTGGCTGGTCGCGGTGGAACAGGCGGATCCGGCCGACGGCACGCTGTGCACGCTCGCAGTCAGCGGCGGCGGTGTCGCCACTTCCAGCACGCGCTCGCGCCGGTGGGTGGTCGACGGCACCGAACGGCACCACCAGATCGACCCGGCAACGTCGCTGCCATCCACCACCGACCTCGCCGCGGTGACGATCATCGCTCGGGCAGGCTGGCTGGCCGAGGTGCACGCCACGGCCGCAATGGCCTGTGGCAGCGCAGGCGCGCTCGGCTACATGGCGGCTCACGGCCTGAGCGGCATCGCGATCGGCCACGACGGCACGGTGCACCGCTCACCCGACCTCGCGGGCATCGAGATGCGCACCCCGGCAGGTGCCCGATGAGCCCGCAGTTCTGGTGGTTCCTCACCCGCGCCTCGGGCATCGTCGCCTGGCTCATGCTCACGTTGTCGGTGATCTGGGGCATCGTGCTGTCCACGAAGGCGTTCCCCGATCAGCGGCGGCCGGTGTGGTTGCTGGCCGTGCATCGCTGGCTCGGCGGGCTGACGATCTCGTTCCTCGCCATCCACCTGGCGGCACTCGTCGCAGACAGCTACGTGCAGTTCGGGTTGGCCGACATCACCATCCCGTATGCGACGGACTGGAAGCCCGGCGCCGTCGCGCTCGGGGTGCTCGGCGCGTGGACGCTCGTCGCCGTCGAGCTGACGTCACTGGCGATGCGACGCCTGCCCCGCAAGGTGTGGCGAGCAGTACACCTGGCCAGCTACGCAGCGTTCTGGATGACCGCCATGCACGCGGCATTCGCGGGCAGCGACGCCACCCGGCCGTTGTACCAGCTGACGGCGGCGGCTTCGATCCTCGCGGTCGCGTGGGCGCTGATGTATCGCATCGCCAACCGGCGGGCGGTTCGCCGGGCCGCCAGCGCCGCACAGTCGGCGCCGACCCCGCCCAGCGCGTTGCACACGCACTGACGAGTGAGCTACCTCGCCCACAGCGGCGCCCGCGCCGCGAGCGGTGGCCAGATCCACTAGCCTCGACGAGATGCGGTCCCTCCACCGCCGTACGGTGCTCGCGCTCGCCGGGCTTGCGGCGACAGTCCTCGTCGTGGGTGCCGGCACCTCGCCGAACCCGCGCGCCGCGGCGGCAGCACTCCCGATCGAGACGTCCGCGAACGGCGAGTACCTGATCCAGTTCGCGAAGGGCGCTGCGCAGCGGGTCATCACGTCACGCGGCCTGCATGC
>JBAVTH010000095.1:0-20345 GCA_049696035.1 Ilumatobacteraceae bacterium | reverse complement strand
GGCACAGGTCGTGCAGCGCCTCGGCCTGCAACAGCAGCGTGGTGAGCGAGGGCTTCAGGCGCGCCGCGGCCGAGGTCAGCACCTCGGTGGTGTCGAAGTCGTTCCGCGAACGAGCCACCGCGGCCGCACCCTCCAGCTCGGCTGCCGTCACCGGCAATCCGCACTCCATGCGCCACAACGCCAACCGCACCGCGTCGGCTTCTGTTGCCGTAGGGACGACCAGCTCGATCGCTCGCGGCAGCAACGAACGGCGGCTCAGCGGCGAAGTGCGCGACCGCACCTGGGCCGCGACGAGCGGCTGCGCCAACCGGACCTTGGTGGCGTCGGCGCCGTCGCTGGCCAGGAAGCCGGCCGACTCCAGTGCCAGCGCCGTACGCAACAGGCCCGCGGCCTCCAGCGAATCGAGGGCGACGGGCTCCGCGAACGACAGCAGTTCCACCAGCGCGCGACCCTCCTCGTCGAGTCGTTCCAGTCGCGCATCGAGCAGGCGGGAGAGACGGGCGGTCACCACCGGCGTGCCGCGCAGCGTCCAGGTACCGAGCACGGTGCTCAGCGCGCCGCTGGCGATGCTGCCGTCGATGATCTCGGCCAGGAACAGCGGGTTGCCCTGGCAGTGCTCGGCCAAGGTATGGGCGGTGGTGCCATCGACGGGGCCGGCCAGCGCCGAGGTGATCAGTGCGGTGGTCTGCTCGTGGGTGAGTGGGGGCACGTCGACACGCCGGATCGTGCAGCTGCGCTCGATGGTGACCACCGCCGCCGGTAGCACGTCGTCGTCGTGGATCGTGCCCACCAAGGTCGCCAGCTTCGCTGCCAGCAGCTGGGTGAGCAGGCCCAGCGATGCTTCGTCGAGCCAGCGCAGGTCGTCGACGCAGACCACCAACCGATGCGCCGCGGTTCGCGGTGCCCCGATCAGGTCTCGCATGCGCTGGAACAGGTCGAGCTGGTCGAGCGGTGCGTCGCCGGTGCTCAGCTCACCCGGCAGCACATGCGAGAGCGCACCGAAGCGTGTGCCGTGGGTCGCCTGCGAACCGACCACGCGACTGGCCAGCCGCCGGTGGGTGATGCAACGTGCGTGCACGGCATCGAGCACCCTGGTGGTGCCCACGCCTGACTGTCCGACCAGCAGCACCCCGTCGCACGTCGGGTCGGCGAGGTGGAGCAGCACGCCGTCGACAACGCCGTCGCGTCCGATCAGCGCCCAGGTGTCGCGTTGCACGTGCTCATTGTGGCGCACTCACCGGCCTTGAGTAGTGCCCGTGGTGGCCCCGGGTAGTCGTTACTCATGCGGCACGGCCGCCCATGGGCCACCATGCCCTCATGAAGCTGTTCCACCACCACGTGGGTGCGTCGTGAACCCGGTCGACGAGCGGTTGGCGAGAGTGTTCAGGTACGACGCCGTCGACCTCGCTGCCAACCGGGCCGGCCAGCTGTCACCCGAGCAGGAGCGGCAGTACAGCAGCCTGGCGCGCGGCGCCCGCCGGCACCCGCCACGGATGATGGCGTTCGTGTTGCTGGCCGTCGGCGCAGGGTTCGGGTACTTCGCCTCGCAGGGCGACGTGCCGAGGGATCAGCTGTTCCTGGTGGGCGGCCTGCTGCTGCTGTTCGTCGCCGTCATCGGAGCGCTGCTGATGCTGAACTACCGCCGTGCCGACAGGATGGAACACATGCAGGTGCTGGTCACCCAGGGCCTGCCGGCGGTGAAGTCGACGACCACTCCGGAGTACAAGCGGCTGGTGGTCGGTGGCGTGAAGTTCAACATGATGTGGGACGACACCGAGTGCTTCGACCCGCGGACCGAGTACCGCGTCTACTACTCGCACATCGGCATCGGCTCGCCGGTGATCCTGTCGCTGGAGATCGTGCGGTGAGCTGATCGCCCCGCTATCGGGCGGTACGCGTGTCGATCATCCGCTGGGGTGCCATCGGTGTGAGCCGCATCGGCGCAGCATCATCGAAGCCGCCCTGGAGGTCGACGACGAGATGAACTGCGGTCGAGCTGTACAGGCAGAAGCTGCCGTCGGCGTCCAGCTCGACGGCGGCCATGTTGGCGACCGCGAACTGGGGGATGAAGTTGAGGTTGGAGAACGCCTGCGGCCCGGCGACCAGCCGCGAGCACTTGTCGGCCGTGACGTAGCCGAACGCCGCCCCGTCGACAGCGGTGAGGTTCACCAACGCGGCCTCCGTGCCGGCGAGACCGGTGCTGACCTTGGTGACGGACCCGGCGGCAACGTGTGGACCGTTCCTGCTGTCGGCGACACGTGTCGGTGCGACCAGCGAGATGCCGAGCGGCGCGTCGTCGTCGAAGCGGCCCTGCACGTCGACCACCAGCTGTGTGGGAGCCGAGTTGTAGACGCAGAACGAACCATCGGCATCCAGCTCGACGATCGACGTGTTGGCGAACGCGTCGACCATGCCGAAGTTGCCGTTGGAGAACGCTTGCGGGCCGGCGACGAGCCGCGAGCACCTGTCGGCCGTGATGTGGCCGTCGCCGGCAGCAGCGACGGTGGTGAGGTTGACCAGAGCAGCCTCCGTGCCCGGCAGGCCGGTGGCAACCCTGGTGATCGTGCCCGCGACCAGCGGGCCACGGCCGCGCGTGTCGGCCACACGCACCGGGCGGATGGGCACGAACCCGAGGCCGGTTCCGAGGCCGACGCTGCCCAGCACATCGGCGATCACCTCGGTACGACTGCTGTTGTAGACACAGAACGCGCCGTCGGGCGCCAGCGGCACCACCGACAGGTTCGCGCGCGCGGCATTCGCGACGTGGTTGTTGTTGGAGAACGACTGGGGGCCGCTGGGCAGCCGGTCGCAGCGATCGGCGGTGAGGTAGCCCACCCGTTCGCCGTTCACCGTCGTGAGGTTGACCAACGCCGCGGCACGACCGGCAACGGGTGTCGCGACGCGAGTGCGCGACCCTGCCGCGACGTGAGCGCCGACCGGCTGCACTCCAGCATCGGTGAACGCTCCGGCCTGCAGCGACGGCAACTGATCGGCGTGCTGGTCGAGCCAGCTGACGACCTCGGAGTAGGTGGAGCAGCGCACGTCGGGGCGTGGGCACACTTCGGCCAGCAGGCGCTCCTCGGCTTCGTACCAGGCGCCATCCATCAGCACCGTGGTGTGACCCGAGAACTCCAGCGGTGCCCGGTTGCCGCTGTAGGCGGTGTCGAAGGCCGCCTTCAACGTGCGGTAGATCCGATCGACGCGCGCCGGCCCGCCGGTGTTGCCGTAGCGGACGTAGAAGTTGTAGTCGGCGCCGAGCAGCGGACTTCCACCGTCGGGACGAACGGTGGTGACCCCGAAGCGCCACACCCCGCCCTGGCGCTGGGGCCACTGGTTGATCAGCCGCGCGGTGCTGCTGTCGTAGGTCATGCCCGCAGCGGCGAAGGCAGGCAGGTATGCAGACGGGTTGCCCTCGAGGCAAGGCGTGCGACCGCCGCGCAACGGCGCCCGCAACACCCCGCCGGTGGCCAGCCCCATGTTGCGATCGACATCGCCGGTGAGCGACTTCCACTGGGCCAGCTCGGCAGCGAACTGCGACTGCGACCAGTTGCGGATGCCGGTGGCGCCGCAGAAGTGGCCGACGAGGTGGGTGCCGACCTCGTCGCCCTCCATCTGGGCGGCCTGCATCGACCGCACCAACCGGCCGACCGAGTCCTGCGTGGTACGGCCTTCGTACGACTCCTGGAAACCGATCGCCGAGGTGCCCGCCGCCCGGTCGGGTGGTTGATAGGTGGTGCGGTGCGCGCGGTCCAGCAGGAACACGCCGGAGAGGAAGAACGTCAGCCTGGCACCCGTGCGATCGGCCATCCCGCGCAGCCGATCGACCACCGGGTAGTTGCCCGCGTTGTCGTAGCTGAGCAGCAGGAACTGCGGTGGGCGAGGCACGGTGGGGGCGGCGTGGGCTACGGAGGAAGTGGCCGCCGGGACTGTGGCGCACAGCACCGCAGCCACCCACCACGCGCTCCGCCGGCGCGTTCTCTGGAGTTGCACGCTCGCACCATAATCGCTGAGCGGATCGTCGGGTACGCGCCGACCCGACCCGTGGCGACAGTCGACGGCTCACCCCGGCGGTTCGCGGCGCGCACGCCGCGAACCGCCGAAGAGGACGATCACGACGCTCGGCGCCCGAGGCGGCGGCGACCCACCAGCAGCAGCACGCCGACGACGATCGACGTGATCGCCAGCTGCAGGGTCGGCAGCAGGTCGGCACCGGTGGCAGGAATCACCGCCGGCGGCTCGACCTCGGCTCCGATGGTCCAGGTGGTGGTGGAGCAAGCGTTCACGCACAGCCCGCCGGAACCAGCCTCCGGTGTGACCACGTTGGTGATGCTGACGTCGAAGGCGTCGGAGTTGATGCGCACCGTGTAGGTCAGCCGGGCCGAAGCACCAGGCTGCAGGGTCGGCACGTACCAGGCCAAGGTGGTGTTGGCCAGCACGGCATCCGACGACACCGCGCCGACGATCGTGGCGTGGGCCAGCACCTTCGACAGGTCGTCGATGACGACCGCGCCGGTGACCA
Source organism: Ilumatobacteraceae bacterium (assembly GCA_049696035.1). Lineage (GTDB taxonomy): Bacteria > Actinomycetota > Acidimicrobiia > Acidimicrobiales > Ilumatobacteraceae > UBA668. The sequence continues at coordinate 15,826 of JBAVTH010000095.1, read as the reverse complement.
CACCGACCGACGTGTTGGTGACGGTCAGCGTGTAGGTGACCTCCGTACCCGGATCGACGATCGAGCCGCTGGGCGGGTTCGAGGTCTTGGTCACCGACCATGCCGGGATCGGGTGATTGGTGGTGCAGTCGTCGGCGACGGGGCAGCTCCCACCTTCGGAGCCGGGCGTGGCGACGTTCCGCAGGACATGACCCCACGCGCCCGCCGACACCGTGACCGTGTAGGCGACGGTGACCGACCCACCCGGCGGAACCGACGGCACCGACCAGGTGAGGGTGCCACCGGTGAAGGTGAGGCCGGCGGCGAGCGGCGAGAGCACTGCGTTGTCGAGCACGTCGGACAGGTCGTCCTTGACCGTCGCGCCCTGCACGAGCGCCTGCGAGGTGTTCGTGACGGTGAGCGTGTAGGTGACGGAGCTACCCGGTTGCACCGTGGTGCCCTTCACCGGATCGGAGCTCTTCTTCAACGTCCATGTCGGCACCGGGATCACGGCGCACGCGTCGTCGGTGACGGTGGTGGCGCCATTGGACGCCAGCGCCGTGTTGAGGAAGCCCGTGCCCGTCTCGTCACCTTCCAGCGTGCAGTTGCGCGCCGTCGTGGTGATCGTGGTCGATGAGGTGGCCTTCAACGTGACGCCGTAGACCACCGACTGGCCGCCGGCGAGCACCGTGGCGGTGACCACACGGGTGTCGGTGGTGCCGTTCCAGGTGGCCGAGGCGCCGGGCCCGGTCACGGTGGCGCCGGTGACGGTGACACCCGCGCCGGGGGTCAGCACGTCGTCGACCGTGGCCGTCGTGGCCAACGTCGGGTCGGTGTTGGTGACGGTGACCGAGTAGACCACCGTCCACACGCCCGCCGCATCCTGCACGGGCGCCGCAGTGACGTCCTTGACGATGCGCAGCGCGGGTGACGGCGGCACGGAGCCGCAGTCGCCATCGGTAGCGGTGCGCCCCTCGGTGCTCACGGTGGCGGCGTTGCCCAACTGCTGCGGGCCGTCACCGCCGATCGCGCACATCTCTGGCGCGGCCACACCGCCGGCCGGGGCCGTCAGGTTCAGCACCACGGTGTACTCGTGGGTGCCGCCCGCCGGCAGCAGCACGGTGGCTGCCGCGGGGACGATCACGAACGGGTGCGTGACGCCGTCCCACACGACCGGGGTGGCCAGCTGAGCGCTGGTCACGAGGCCACCGTGGTAGCTGACGCCGGCGATGCCCTGGGGGTCATCGGTCAGCGAGTACTGCAACGCCTGCACGGCGCTGGGGTTGGTGACGGTCACGCGGTAGGCGAGATCCCAACTGCCGTCCCAGTTGCCGGCGACGAGGTGCTGTGCGCTGCCGAGGAACGTCTTGTCGATCTGCGCCGCCACATCGAGTGCATTGGTGGCAGTCACCACCACCGCTCCCTGCATCGGCACCACGAACCGGACACCACCGGGAACGGGGGTGCCGCCGGCCTCGCCGGCGCCGGTGACGGCGAACGTCGGGTTGCGCCAGGCGAACGGCGGGTCGTTCACCGGCGGGAGCGCGCGTTCGGTGACGGTGCACGTGGACAGTGCGGGAACATCGACGGGGGCGCCGTTGCCATCGGTGATCTGACCGGCGGCGCCGCCGGCGAGCAGGCCGGCCACGATGCCCGAGTAGGTCGACCCGTCATCGGCCACACAGCTCCAGTCGAAGCCGTAGGTGGCGCTGGTGCTGGCGCCGTCAGCGGCACCGGCGAGCGCCGCCTTGGCGATGACGAACGAGCCGAGGACGCGCTGCGACCGGTTGGTGATCGTCACCGCAGCACGAGCTGTCGGAGTGACGGTCGCGGGGTCGCCGATGGAGTGGTTGGTCCACACCCAGGACCGGTCAGCAGACACCGGCGGCGCGGACGGCGGCCAGGTCTCGGTGACGGAGCAGGAGGAGCCGACCAGGATGCCGTCGACGTTCACCGGGGTGGCCAGGGTGAGGCCGGACCAGTTGCCGGTCGCATCGGCGTCACCGGTGTGCGTGCACGTGTAGGTGCCCGCGTAGGAGATCGTCGCATCCACCAGGCCGGCCGTGGCCTTGCGGATCTGGAAGCCGCCGTACACGCGATGGGTCGAGTTGGTGATGGCCACCTCGTTGCCGCCCACGACGAGAGTTGTCGCCCCGTTCGCCGGCGCGTAGCCCGGAGCGTTCCAGGCGAACGATCCGTCGACGAGATCCGTGGGCAGCAGCGTGTCCTCGGTGACGGTGCAGTGGGCGGTCAGCGGCACCCGCTCGTCGGCTGCGGCGAACAGCACCGCAGTACCGCCGGCGGCCGGCAGCACCCAGCGACCGGAGTCGGTGCCCGTGGTGTCCCACGTGCACGACCAGCTGCCACCGACCTGGGCATCCGTGCGCAGGCCGCCGACACCTTCGAACGCCTTGCTGACGCTCAGGCTGCCGAAGACTCGGTGCGCGGAGTTGGTGACCGTGAAGCTCGCCGGTGTGCGAGCACCGGTGATCGTCGCCGTGGCGGGAGCCACCACCGGAGCGTTCCACGACCACGACGCATCGACGAGCAACGCATCCGACGGAGCGTTCTCGGTGATGGAGCAGGACGCGGTCACCGGGATGGCAGCCCCACCGGTGGTGGGCGTGAGCGCGGCGACCTCACCGATCTTCGCCGACCAGGTGCCGGTGTAGCCGACCGTGCCGTACGTGCACGAGTAGGTGCCCGTGAACACCGCCGCAGCGGTCACCGCGTCAGCGGGTGTGCCGGCGAGCGCCTTGGTGATGCGCAGGGTGCCGGTGACCCGGCTGATGGGGTTGTCGACACTGCGTGCGTAGGTGGCGCCTGCCGTCGTGACTGCGACGGTCGAGGATGGCGACCAGACGGGCGTGCCCCATGCGTACGACGCGTCCGCAAGTGCGGGAACGTCCTCGCTCAGCTGGCACGACCAACCGACCGGGGCGCCGGCGACGATGGTGACTGCGCCGCTGCCGGCGACCACAGCGGTCGCGGTGCGGACGATGTCGGCGAAGCCGGTGAGCGAGCAGGTGGCAGTGAAGTCGAACGTTGCGCCGGCGGGCAGCCCGGCCGTCTCACCCGAGACGGTCTTGGCGACGGTGATCGTCGCCGTGCGCCGCACGAGCTCGTTGGCCATCGTCAGCTGGTTGGTCGCCGCATCGAACCCCGGCACCGGGGCGAGCCACTGGTACGAGGGGTCGGTCGAAGGGGCGGCGGGCGTGCTCTCGGTGGCCGTGCAGGTGGAGCCGACCAGCACATGGTCGAACGGGCCTGTCAGCGTCGCGGCACCGGTGCCGAGGATGCTCCAGCTGCCGCTCACGACCACGTTGTCCGGGACGTACGTGCAGCTCCACCCGCCGTGGAAGGCGGTGGAGGCGACGTCCACGATGCCCGTGATCCCGTTGAGCTCGACGGACTTCACGAGCGACACGCTTCCGTAGGCGCGCGTGATCGGGTTGGTCACCGTCAGGGTGTTGGCAGCGCCCTCCGTCACCACGATGGGAGCGGAGTATGTGGCCGTGCCCCAGACGAAGGAACCGTCACGCAGGCTGCCCGCGAACGACCCTTCGGCGACGGTGCAGGTCTGCCCGACCGGGATGGCCGGGAACGTGACGCTGCTACCGGCAGCCACGTACTTGCTGCCCTGCGGCAGCGCGTTGCACGTGAGCGTGACGGGGAAGATCGCATCGGGGCCGCCGGTGTATCCGGCTGTCGCGCCGGTGAGCACCTTGTTCACCACGACGTCGGCGGTGTGCAGGCTGATCGTGTTGGTCGCCAGCACCTGAACGGACGCGTTCGCATCGGCGGGCATGGTGAACGACACGCTGGAGCCCGACGGCGTGCCGGTGGCCCCCGTGACCGTGAAGGTCACGTCGTCCCACTGGTACGAGGGGTTGGTCGCGGCGCGAGCGGTCTCGGTGACGGTGCACTGCGAGCCGGCGGGTACGTCGCTGATCGGCTGGGTGGCGCCCGTGAGCACGTTCACCGAGGTGTTGATCGTCTCGAGCCCGGCGGTGGTGCACACCACCGAGAAGTCGAACGTGCCGGCGTTGTCGAAGCCGGCGGCGGGGCCGACGACGGCCTTGGTGATCGCCAGCGACCCGGCGTAACGAACCACCTTGTTGGTGACATCGATGTTGCCGATCGGGCTCGCCGCGGAGATGGTGATCGGCCCGGTGAGATCAGGCGCGCCCCAGTGGTACGAGCCGTCGGTGCTCGACGGTGCGGTGGCCACCGGCGTCTCGGTGACGCTGCACTGCGAACCCAGCAGGATCGCCGTCGACGGACCGGTGAGCGTGGCCGCGCCGCCGCCCACTCGCGTCCAGCCGCCGTTCACGGTGGTGGCGGCCAGGGTGCACGACCAGGTGCCGCTGTAGGTGATGGCAGTGGTCGCGTCGCCGGGCATTCCGGTGGGAACCTGCAGCAGCTTGTCGATGGTGAGGCTGCCGTAGCGGCGCACGATGGTGTTGGTGAGCGTGGCCGGGTCGATGGACCCGGAGGCGCTGACCGTGACGTTGGCGGCCACAGGGGGTGTGCCCCACCCGTACGACTCGCCCACGAGCCCCACCGAGGTGCCGGCGGCGCCGGGCAGCGGCGTGCCGTTGTCGGTCACGATCTCGGTGATCGTGCAGCTGGTGCCGACGGGCAGGTTGCCCGAGACGTACGGCGTGCCGACTGCCACCTGCACGGTGGTGTCCAGCGCCGTACCGCAGGCGACGTGCATGCGGAAGGTGGTGCCGCCGGCCAGGCCGGCTGTCTCACCGGTGACCAGCTTGGTCACGCGGATCTTGCCGAACACCGCCACCGTCGGATTGGTGACGGTGACCGTCGCGCTGCCTCCTGGTGCCACGCTGACGGCGCCGCTGGTGAGGCCCGCATAGCTGGGGGTGCCCCAGTCGTAGGCGGCGGCGAGCAGGCTCTCGGCAGGAGCGTTTTCGGTGACGGTGCACGAGGTGTTGGCAGGCACGGTCACGGTCTGCGAACCACCGGCCGCGAGGTTGACGCTCGAGGTGAAGCCGGCGCCGCAGTCGTAGTTGACGGTGAACGGTGTGCCGGTGCCGGTGTACCCGGAACCCTGCACCACCTTGGCCAAGGTGAGCGATGCGAACTTGCGCACGTAGTAGTTGGTGAGCGTGATGCCGACGCCGCTGTTCACGGGCACGGTGACCGAGGCGGGCGCGGTCGTGAAGCCGTCCCACACGTACGACGAGTTGACGAAGTCACCGGCGGTGACGGAGGGCGCGTCGCTCACGGTGCAGACGGACGTGGCCGGCACTCCGGTGACCTCGACCGCGCCGGCGGTGGTGACGTTGCGCGTGCCGCTGGCCACCACGGTGGCGCCGATCTTGCACTCATAGGCAACCGAGAACACTCGGCTGGTGCCACCGGCGTAGCCGCCAACAGACGCCGCGTCGCGGGCCTGGACGGCCTTGGCGATCGACAGCGTGCCGAGCCGTCGGGTGATGCCGTTGGTGATGGTGAGCGGCACGGTGGTGCTGTCGGCGATCGTGACCGTGGCCGTTCCTGGCGTGTAGTTCGGGGCACCCCAGATGTAGGAGGTGTCGGCGAGGTTGCCGGTGGGCTGGGTCTCGGTCACGGTGCATGTCGTGCCGGCCGGCAGCAGGGGCGACGTGAAGGCGGAACCGGTGCTGACGCTGAACGGCACTGCCGGCCCGGCGCCGCACGAGTACGTCCCGCTGAACGCGGTGGACGACGTGCCGGTGAACCCGGTGGAGGGGTTGATCAGCTTGGTCACCGAGAACTGGCCGCGCGCGTAGCGGTTGTTGACCGTGCACGTGACGTTCTGGCCGTCGCTGAGCGCCACCTGGCTGTTGGTGACCGTCACCGGGACGCCGGCCGCTGTCCGGCACGACCAGGTGCCGTTCTGCACGTAGCCGCTCGGGCCGGTCTCGGACAGGGTGTAGGTGCCGACGACGACCGACTGGGAAGTGACCGAGGCACTTCCGCTGGTGCCGGAGATGTTGCTGTTACCGGACGCGGCGAGCGTCCAGTTCGACGGGATGGCGGTGCCGACGCCACCGTTGTCGACGGTCTTCACCAGCGTCAGCGTGGCGCGGGCGGTGTAGGTGTTGGTGAACGTGCACGTGATCGGCGCGGCGGCCGCGGTGGCGGCATCGGGCACGTTGTTCAGGGTGACGGTACGCGAGTTGACGTTGTACGTGACACCGGTGAGCGCGGCGTTCGCACCGTCGACGCAGGCGATGTTGGTGAGCGCCCAGTTGGTGCCCGGGGCGCTCTCGACCACGGTCAGGTCTTCGGAGGAGGGCAGGAACTCACGAGCGGCAGTCGCAGCAGGGGTCGAGGTGGTGGGTGTGAGCGAGAAGGCACCCGTCCACGGGCTGCCTGCGAGCGACGACGTCGGGGTGAAGCCGAACGAAGGCACCGACGCCGGCTGCACGTTGTTGGTGGCAGTGACTGCCTTCCTGATGACCAGCGAGCGCACCTGGGTGAGCTGGGCGTACAGGCAGCCGTTCGTGTTGGCGCTCTCGGCGGTGATGAACTGGTTGTTCACCGCGCCCGCCGGCGTCGCCGGGCAGGAGGTGGTGGCGTTGGGCACGAAGCCGAGCATGACCAGCTTGTAGGTCATGCCGTCCATCGTCCAGGTCGCCGGCGCGATCTGGGTGGTGAAGACCACCTCGTCACTGCACTTGCCGTTGACCACGGACGTGGTGCATTCCGGCGGCACTGCGTTGTTGGGCGTCTCCCACAGCGCCCACGGGAACTGCAGGTCGGTGGTGCCGAACTTGATGTTGAGCTTGCCGGTGAAGTGCTCGTCGGAGGCCGTGATCGGGTTGTTGTAGTGGGTCATGCGACCGATCAGGAACGGGGTGCTGGTGTCGAACGACGTCGCCGCGGTGGGCACGAAGCCGAGCGCGCTCTGCGTGCCGATGTCGAGGCTGTTCGTGCAGTTGCCACTCCAACCATGCGCGGTCCGCGCCTCACCGGTGGAGGTCACCCAGTCGCTGGGTGAGTTGGAGGGGCTGGACGACGGCGAGTAGCGGATGCAGTTGCCGGACGTCGGCAGGTGATCCGCCATGTTCGCCTGCACCGTCACGCCGGTGATCGTGGCCGCAGCGACCGGAGCGGGCGTCACGCCCACCACCACCGCACCCGCGACCAGCGCCAACGCCGATGACGTTCGCACCAACCATCCGCAAGAACCGAGACGCTCGCTCATGACCGTTCTCCTGCCCTGGCTGCGCAACGCGCAGTAGTTCAAGTGGGAGATCCGGTCTCACCATTGGCTCCAGGGGGTTCAGGTGACCGAGCACGAACCGCCGTTCATCGCCGCTTTCCCGCTGACGTGCAATAGCACGTACACGAGTGTTGTACTCGCGGGCTACGCGAGAACGCAAGGGTCGAACGGCCGGCAGCCGCACGCACCACGCGTGCGAGGCCGAAGGGCGCGGCTCGGATCAGAGCGTGTTGAGGTTGTACTTGCTGGCGACCGCGCCCTGCTGGTTCTGGTACTTGCTCTTCAGGTCGGGGTGGCCGTAGGGCCGTTCGGCAGCGCGATCGAGCTTCTGGAAGACCAGCTGCGCGATCTTCATGCCCGGCCGCAGCAGGATCGGCAGGTTGCTGACGTTCGACAGCTCGAGCACGACCGTTCCCTTGAAGCCGGGGTCGATGAAGCCGGCGGTCGCGTGCACCTGAATGCCCAGGCGGCCGAGCGACGACTTGCCGTTGACCACGCCGACGATGTCGTCGGGGCAACCCACGACCTCCGCCGTGTGGCCGAGGGCGAACTCACCGGGGTGCAGCACGAACGGCTCACCGTCGGGCACGTTCACCGTGTCCATCAGCTTGTCCTGCGGCTCGAACGGGTCGATGTGCGTGAGGCGGCTGTTGCGCATCACCCGGAACTCCGTGCCCAGCCGCACGTCCACGGACGCCGGCTGCACCAGCTCGGGGTCGTACGGGTCGAGCAGGATGCGCCCTGACCCGATCAGCGCACGCAAGGTCGCATCGGAAAGAATCACGTGCCGAGACTAGTGGCCGACCACGTGGCCCGGCACTTCGCATCGCAGTGGCGGCCGGTGGTAGCGAGCGGTATCCTGCTCGACGTTCCGCGGGTGTAGTTCAGAGGCAGAACATCAGCTTCCCAAGCTGAGAACGCGGGTTCGATTCCCGTCACCCGCTCTACGATTTCGAGGCCTAAAGAACCATGATCCGCGAGTGGTGGGCATGCCGGCGCAGCGAACGGGCACACCCGCCAGCGGCCCGAGCGCCTCGCCGGCAACTCGAGCTCTGTCGATCTGGTCGGCGTTGGTCAGGGCGCCGTCCGCATCGAGGTGGACGAACGCGTTGAGGGCGGGGTTGCCCTCTTCGATCCGGTCCAGGCACTGCTGCACGAGCGTGCGAGCCGAGACGTGACCCGACCGAACGAGTGCAGCGGAGTGGGTGACGTCGGGGAGCTCCATGGAGCAAGACGCTATTCGCCGTCATCGGTCAGTGTCGGCCCGGAGCGGCGCGCCCCAGCAGCTGCGTGCTCGGTCCGGGGCCCGTCGGTACGGGTGTACTCTCCGTCGACAACAGGAGGGGATGACCATGACCGCAACATCCGATCTCGTCGAGCTTGCGCTCGACTCCGACGCGCTGGGCCACGCGCTGACTGCTGCATCGACGGCGAGCCAGCCCGATCCGCCCGTCGAGCCCGATGTGCTGTTCACGGGCGAGCCGAAGCCGGCACCTGCCGAGCCCGATGTGCTGTTCACCGGGGAACCGAAGCCGGCACCGGCCGAGCCCGATGTGCTGTTCACCGGGGAACCGGCAGACCCATCGACCGAATGAAGGACTCCGACCAGCTGGCTGTGGCGAAGCGCGGTCGGCTGGTCGTCATCGGTACCGGCATTCAGCCGGTGGGCCAACTCACCAATGAGTCGCGCGCCTGGTTGGGTGCTGCGGACGAGGTGTTGCACGTGCTCGCGGACCCGGTGATGGAAGGGGTGCTCGATCGACTCTGCCCCGGTCGACATTTCAGTCTGCGTCCGTACTACCTGACGGACCAACGGAGACGGCGTGCGTACGACGCCATGCTGCAGCGCATCATGGAGCCGCTTCGCGCGGGCCTCACGGTGTGTGCAGCCTTCTACGGTCATCCCGGCGTGTTCGCGCAGGTTCCGCACGAGGCCATCGCCGCCGCGCGCTCGGAAGGCATGCAGGCGACGATGCTGCCCGGCATCTCGGCGGAGGATTGCCTGTTCGCCGACCTCGGCGTGGACCCCGCAGCGGCGGGCTGCATCACCTACGAGGCAACTGACTTTGTGATCAATCAGCGAATGATCGATCCAGCTGCTGCGCTGATCCTGTGGCAGATCGGCAAGGTGGGCATTTACACGTACACGCCGGCGTCATCATCGAAGGCGGCGCTCGAGGCAGTGGTCGACAAACTGCGGCCCACCCACTCCGGCGATCACGAAGTGGTGCTGTACGAGGCTGCGAACGTGCCGTTCACCGATCCGCGTATTCAGCGCCTCCGGTTGGCCGACTTGCCGCTGGAGCGCACGCATGCCGGCCACACCCTGTACGTGCCGCCGTCGCAGCGGGTGTCGGCGGACCCGAAGTACGTCCACTTTCGCCCATGAGCAATCCGGCCCTTGCCGTCCTCTTCTCCGACATCGAGGGCAGCACGCAGCGGTGGGAGCGTGATCCCGCAGCGATGAATGCTGCCTTGGCGCGGCACGACGAACTGATGCGGAGCGCATTTGATCGGCCGGGTGTCTGGGTGTTGAAGCACACCGGCGACGGCATGGTGGTGGCGGCCACGGATCCCGAGGGACTGTTGGCCGCAGCCCTCGATGCTCAGCGGAGGCTGCGGGCCGCTGATTGGGCTGCAGTGGGTGGACTGCAGGTGCGGATGGGTCTGCACTGCGGTCAGTTCTTCGAACGCGAAGGCGATCTCTTCGGGCCGGACATGAACCTCGCCGCGCGCATCGCGGATGGTGCCAATGGTGGTCAGATCGTGCTCAGCGATCGAACGTTGCAAGCGCTGAATCTGCCCGCCGACTGCACCAGCACCCCGCTCGGCAGGTTTCGCTTCCGGGGCGTGGTCGAGCCGGTGCCGGTGTTCGGCCTGCGTTTCGAAGGCGACTCCGGGCCGTACCAACCATTCCGATCGAAGAGCGCAGTGTCGGGCAACCTGCCCCGCGGTGCTGCCGGTCTGGTTGGGCGCGATGATCTGGTGGCCGAGGTGCGCCGGCGAGTGGACGAACCGGGGCTCGTCACGCTGGTCGGAACTGGCGGAGTGGGCAAGACCACGTTGGCGTTGGCGGTGGCCGACGGGGTGGCGCACGTGTTCCCCGATGGCCGTTGGTACGTCGACCTCGCTGCAATCGGCTCGGATGTCGAGGTGGTCTCGGCCGTGGCTGCCTCTGTGGATCTCGGCGAACACAACGGTCGCAGCACTGAGAAGGCTCTCGTCGACCTCTTTGCGCAGCGTTCGATGTTGGTGATCCTCGACAACTGCGAGCATGTGCTGGAGGGTGTCCGCGGGCTGCTCGACGCGACCCTCCTCAGCGATGCGGCGGTGACCGTTCTCGCCACCAGCCAAACGCCACTGGCGCATCGTGCGGAGCGCCTGGTGACGGTTGAGGCGCTCGGTGCCGACGGTGCCGAGAGTGCTGCCGTTGCGCTGTTCATCGATCGCGCCCGACTCCATCGCCGGGACTACCACCCCGGTGCGTCGGAACTGCGCCTGGTGGTGGAGCTGTGCCAGCGCCTCGACGGGCTGCCACTCGCGATCGAGTTGGCGGCCTCGCGCACGGTAACGCTGTCGGTCGGCGAGATGTGCGCCTTGCTCGACCATCGGTTCAGTCTGTTGAAGGGCCGCGGCACGACCCGTCATGACGCGCTCGAGCGCACCATCTCGTGGAGCTATGACCTTCTTGGTGCCGACGAAGCAGGGCTGCTGCGGGCCATCACCATCTTCGACGGTCCGTTCGACCTGGGAGAGGCCGCCACTGTCTCGGGGATCGATGTCATCTCCACCGCCGACCTGATCGGGGCATTGCTCAGCAAGTCGATGGTGGTGCCGGTTGCTACCGCCCAACGACGGTTCCGTCTGCTCGAATCGATTCGGCTGTTCGCCGCGGCCCGTCTCGATGAGCTGGGCGAACGTGAGGTGGCGAGCGGGCGACTGACCAACTCGATCGTGGCCGGCGTTGCGCGCATGGGTGCGGATATCGACGGCCCGAGCCAGTTGGAATGCTTCGAGCGGTTGGACTCCGTGGCGGCATCCCTGAAAGCAGTTGTGGCGTGGCTCACCTCCAGCCGGCCGGTGGACGCGCTGCACCTCCTCGTCCAGACGTATCCCTATTGGATGGCGCGGGGCGGCCGAACCGATGTCTTGCGGTGGATCAACACCGCCGTCTCGAACGCGGGGAGTTCGATCGAACCAGGTTTGTTGTCGCGCTCGCTCTCCGACGCGTCCACCTTCGCGTTCTACGCCGGCAATCCCGACTCCCGCGCCCTGTGCCAACGAAGCATCGCGGTGAGCGAGCAGCACGGTATGCCGGCGAGGCCGACTGCCCTGCTACGGCTGGCTGGCTTCCAGGTCGCCGATGGCGACGTAGCGGCGGCGCTACAGACCTGTGACGTGGCGCTGGAAAACTGTCGCCAACCGCACGACCCGCCCGAGGTAGGCGCCGCACTCGGGGCGGTCGGGGCATTCATCTCGATCGCCGGCGATCACGAGCGCGGCATCGCGGTGTGTCAGGACGCCATCAGCTCGCACCCCTCCTGCAGTCCTGCGACCGCTACCTCCGACCTGCTCAACCTGGGTTTTGCGTACCGCCAGACGCATCCGGACAAGTCGATCGAGGCATTCGTCGCCGGTCAGCGACAGGCAGTGCTCGCCAAGGCGCCGTTGTACGAGGCCACCGCTGGGCTGGCGGCCGGGATGGCAATGCGTTCGGCCGGGCGCGATCTCGACGCAATACGCATGCTCGGCGGCACCCTCGAGCTGACCGACCAGCTCCGGCTCGATGACGACTCGCGTCGAATCGTTCGTGCGTTGGCGGGCCTGCTCCGCACACTCGACTCGCCCGCTGCCGACCAGTTGCGGGCGATCGCCGACGAATCGCTCGCGGCGGTCATCGTTGGCGGATCCTCATTGCTGCTCGACCCGACCCCGGGGCCGATGGCACCACCGGTCGATGTAGCCGCAGCGCTGAGGGTGATCAGGCGAGTACTGGCAACTCTGCCCGGTTAGCTGCTCGGTGGGGCGGCCTCGGGTACCTGCATCGGCACCTCCGGCACGAACGTAGCGCCCTGTAGCAACTCCACCTGGTTGCCCTGCGCACAGAAGCTGAAGGGGGAGTACCAGTTGGGCGGGTGTTGCAGGCCGAGCAGGCGGGCGCCCATGTATGTCAACGCCACCAACTGCGAGCAGAACATGTCGGTGCGCGGGGTGGACTCTCCAAGGAAGTGGCCCTCTATCCAGTGCTCGGCCATGCCGAGCAAGCTGGGGAATGGGCGGCCCTCGGCCTCCTTGATCATGGTGTCCACGCGACCTTCGAACTCATCGGAGCGTTGGAACTGCAGCTGCCGGTAGTACGGATGGTCGTGCAGCGCCAGAATGGCGGGCAGTGCGACGGACAGATCGTTGAGCTGTGCGCCGCCATGGGTGGTGCCCTCCAACGGATCCTCCGCAATGGCCTTGCCACTCTCGTGCCACAGCCACGGCGATGCCTGCGGATCAGCCCGCACGACCATGCCGCAGTGCGAGTACGGCCCGCCGGTGACGTCGCCAACGGCCTCTCCGAGGCCCCCGGTGCTTGCGAACAGCAGCACGTCACCCGTGCGGGCGGTGTCCAAGAACTGCTGCCAGCTGATGATGGTCTCGCTCATCGACGTGTCCTTTCGGATCGGTCGCTTCGTGCCGGCGACTCGTCCCACTCGGTGTGTGCGGCGATGGTAGTCGGGTCGATCGGGGCACTCGCGCGGCGCCGCGGGTTTCCGACTGCAACCAGGTTGCATGAGCTGGCCGAGTGCCGTCAGAGGTCGACTTCGAGGGTGACCCCGTCCGGGTCGGTGGCGTGGCGGGCGATTGTCAGCAGATGGCGGCCGGCAGCCGGCGTCCACTCGTGCAGTTCGGGGTTGCGGATGGCCAGTCGGTCGGCGTCGATGACGATCTCGAACTCGGTCGTGCTGCCAGCGAGTACCTCGACCCGGGTGAAACCCACGAGCCGCGGCGGGGCGTCGGCTTCAGGGAGTTCGGCGTAGGCCTGGACGACGTCGGCGCCGTCGCGATGGCCAAGGTTGCGAACCTCGCCGCGCACCGTGATGGCCCCGTCCGCCTTGGTCACGGTGACCGCGCCAAGAGCGAATTCGGTGTACGAGAGGCCGAAGCCGAACGGGAACGCAGGCGGGGTGCCGCGCCGGGCGAGGTGCCACCAGCCGTGCCATCGGTCGTAGCGAAATGTCGTTGCGTCTCGGTCGAACACGGGTAGGTCGGCCTCGTCGACGGGGATGCTGAACGGCAGTCGTGCCGACGGGTTGACGGCGCCGAACAGGACATCGGCGAGGCCGTGCCCGGCCTGCGCGCCGCCGTACCACGCTTGGACGACGGCAGCGACGTCGCCGATCCACTCGGTCATCACGACGGCGCTGCCGGCTTGGATCACCACCACCGTGCGAGGGGTTGGCCGCTGCGACCGTGCGAATCAGTTCGACATCACGGTCGGCGAGGCGCAGCGAGGACCGGTCACCGCCGGTGCTGAAGCCACGCGGGCGGCTGGCCGTGCGCTCGGGCCTGGTGGTGGACGCAAGCTCGGCCACCATCTGCTGAAACCTCTCGACAACGGCCGGCTCGTCGGCCTTGGGTAACAGCGCGCTCAACGCAGGGTCGGCAGCGCCGATGTACTCGCCTTCATCCTCGTAGGTGTACCCCACGACCACGACCGCGACCTCGCTGGATCCGGCGACGGCGGCGGCTCGGTTGGTGTCGCTGCCGTCGTCGTAGGCAATCTCGCCCGCGACCGCACGGATGCCGTCGAGCACGGTGTGGCAATCGAGATCCCACCGACCGACCAACTTTCTCAAGCTGGCCGCCCCCATCCTTGCCGTCGCCAAATCCCATACCGCCGGCTACGCGCGACGGGGACCCCCGAACCCGATTCCACCACGCTAGGCGTCCACTGCATTAGAGGGTCTGATGGCCGCCGTGAGCGGTTTCTAGCGGTCGCGTACAGTCTCGATCCCGTGCCTACAACGTGCCTAGAACAAGGGCGTTCAAAGGACAGCAAGGGGCAACACAGGACTATGCCGTCAGCTCACGTTTGTAGCTCTGACCTGGTGGAATACGCTCTGGCCTGGATGTCCGTTCCCAGCTCGATCTAGCTTCCCAAGCTGAGAACGCGGGTTCGATTCCCGTCACCCGCTCCATTGAAAGACCAGCTCAGAGTGGGTGAGCCCTCCGAGCGAGCCTCCCGAAACCGGCCGTCGTGCCACCACTTCCGTGCCATAACGGATTTAGAGTGTCACCGTGGGTCGCAGCCGATGGGGAAGCGTGCGCAAGTTGCCGTCGGGTCGGTTCCAGGCGCGCTACTGCATCGATCTCGTGTGGCACAGCGCGCCGACGACGTTCCGCACCAAGCGCGAGGCCGACGCGTACCTCGCCTCGGTGCGCTCCGATGTCGACCGCGGGTCGTGGATCGACCCCGACGCCGGGAAGGTGACGTTCGAGGAGTACTCGTCGCGCTGGCTCGCAGTGAAGCGCCCCGGGATCGGTGACTGCTCCATCTCTTGAGAGGATGGAGTCATGTCAGGTTCGAAGCGTGTCGGGAGGTATCCCGATGAGTTGCGTGAGCGGGCGGTGCGGATGCTGTTCGAGCATCAGCACGAGTACCCGTCGCAGTGGAAGGCGATCGAGTCGATCGCGAAGAAGCTGAACATCAATCACGAGACGTTGCGGATCTGGGTCCGCAAGGCCGAGGTCGATGGTGGTCAGCGGCCGGGTGTGACGACTGAGGAGCGGTCGCGGATCAAGGAGCTCGAGCGTGAGAACCGGGAGTTGCGCAGGGCGAACGAGATCTTGAAAGCTGCATCGGCTTTCTTCGGGGCGGAGCTCGACCGCCAGTCGTGGAGATAGTCGCGTTCATCGATGAACACCGTGAACGGTTCGGGGTCGAGCCGATCTGCAGGGTGCTCACTGAGCACGGCTGCAAGATCGCCCCGAACACCTATTGGGTGGCCAAGAAGCGAGGGCCGTCACAGCGTGCCGTTCGCGACGCGGTGCTGGCGGCCGAGGTGGTGCGCGTGTTCGAGGCCAACTTGTTCGTCTATGGCGCGGACAGGGTGTGGGCCCAGCTGAACCGGGAGAACATCCGCGTGGCGCGTTGCACCGTCGAGCGGCTGATGCGAGCCCAAGGGCTGTCCGGGGCCAGGCGCGGCAAGGCGTTCACGATCACCACGACCAGCGATGACCGTCAGACGAGGCCGGCGGATCTCGTTGAGCGCCGGTTCCGGGCACCGGCCCCGAACCGGTTGTGGGTCGCCGATCTGACCTACGTGAAGACCCACTCGGGCTGGGTCTACGTGGCGTTCATCATCGACGTCTACTCGCGGTTCGTGGTCGGCTGGCAAGCGTCGCGGTCGCTGCGTTCGGACCTCGCGATCGACGCGTTGGAGATGGCCGTGTTCAACCGCCAACGCGCCGGCCACGACCTGGATCGGCTGGTTCATCACAGCGACCGCGGAGTCCAAGGCGGAATCAACCGGTCGTCGCAACACCTGGATGATGGAGGTGTCCGAGATGGCAACGATGAAGGAGCGTCAGCGCGAGGTTCAGCTCTATCGGGGGCAGGTGCCGTCGCCGGGTCGGCCGACGGTG
>JBAVTH010000094.1:0-10538 GCA_049696035.1 Ilumatobacteraceae bacterium | reverse complement strand
GAAAATGGCGCCTCCCTCGCGATGGTCTCCGCATACCGTGATCCCATGTCGACGACGCCGGCCCCAAGCCAAGCGCAGATCGAGGCTGCCGTCGAGCAGACCCTCGTGGGTTGGGGCGCGGAGTTGGACGCGGGCCAGAAGTTCTGGTGGATGGACTGGAACCGGATGATCCGCGACGCCATCACGGCGATGCGAACGGGCGAGCCGGTCCTCTACGACGACGACGAATGACAGCGAGCGATCTGTCTGAACGCCTGACTTGTTTGCAGTAGACAGATCGGCCTTCTAGGCAGAACTTCTAACGGAACTTCTAACGGACCAGGTGACACAGGGCGTTATCCACAGCCACCAGGTGACATGTCGAAATCGCGAAAGCCCTGCTAGATGGCACTAAGTGGCACAGGGCATCACAGGGTGACAGCACCGTTTTACGGCTCATAACCCGAAGGTCGCAGGTTCAAATCCTGCCCCCGCCACCATTGTGATGTCGCGAGACATCCAGGACAGTCCGAACCCCCATCAGGGTTCGGACTGCTTCCGTTTTCGGGGTCCGTAGGGACCGTAGGGGCGGCTGGGTCCGCCCCGTTTCGCGCCGGTGGGTTGGTACTGGTGCTCGGGGTCGAGTGTCAGGGTGCGGATGGACACCACCGCGTTCTGAACGTCAAGTTCCTCAGGGGCGAAACTCTCCCGACTGTCGATGTGTCGGAAGGCGTTGCGGACCAGATGATTGATGGCGTCAAGGTGGCCGGATCGCTCAGCGGCTACCTGCTCGGCCAACCGCTGCAACTGCGGTCGTCGGTCTGCTCGCCCCTGTGTGCGGAGTTGCTCCCACGCTTCGGCGATCTTCTCGCCTGTGCGACGACGTGCGGCTAGTTCGTCTTTGGAGGGTTCGAACCGGACGCGGACGAATACGCTCCCTCCGAAGATGTCCACAGAGTGATCAGCGAAAGGGTCGTTCTTCCAGAACGTGCTCCATGGGATCTCGGCTTGCGAGCCGCTTGCGAGGCGGGTGACCATGCCCACCTCGCGCTGTCGCCGCTGAACCGTCGTATAGCTGGATCGTGCCCCCTGCGAGAGCTGCACGAGCATCTCGGAGCATCGTCGTGCGATGCTCGGGACTCGTTCGACCTCGTACATCTGGTCGGTCTCGAACACCACGATCCGGTTTGCCTTGCGCAGCTCGACGAGCCGGCGATGAAGTTCACGCAAGAGCGGTCGCTGCTGATCGTCGCGGTCGCTCGCCACCGCTTCGGCGAGTTCGCTGACAGCATGGGTGTCGAACCAGATGACCGGCACATCGGGAGTACCGACGATTTCGTACTCCACCGCGTTGTCGGCTCCCTGCGCGTCGTCGTCGTGATCGATCACGCGACTGCTCCCCTTCGACGCGGCTCGCCACCCTTTGACACCGACATATTCACACCTGTACCGGGCTCCGGCTGACGCCCCTTGTCGAAGTCGTGCAGCGCGATACACGGTGCCCGATCGTCGCCCGAGATCAAGCAAGCTGAACGCGCTCGACCCAGGGCACAGCAGTCGCCAAACCCGGGGCGCCTCAGACGGCTCAATCGCGTACGGACTGTGACCAGCCGAGGTAGTCGAACAGGTCTTCGACTTGCCGATCGTTGAGTTGTCCTGGCTCGCCCAGGTAGCCGCTGTACGCAGGAATGATCACGACAGCCTGGTCGTGGAAGTCGATCCCGCGTACGCCGACTGCGGCCGAGGTCGTGAGGAGTTCGGCCATCGTGGTCTGGGCGAATGTGGTCCAGTGGCCGTCGAACTCGGGGTCGATAAACGTGAGCTCACCTACCCGCCACAGCTCGACGGGCAGTGCATCCTGGTCGTAAACGATCAGTAGCGACTCCGGCGGAGGTACCTGGAACGTGCGATCACTTCGCCCTTCGACGCACCATCCGCACGATGCGTCGGCAGGGTCGTCGAAGTGGCACTTCGAGATCCATACAGGCCGCCTTCCCATAGAGCAATGGTAGGACACCCGCGTGCGATCGGGAACGAGAGACGTTGTTCCTTGACGAACCCGTCCACGATGTGGGCCGGACATGGGTGCTCAGCAAGATGTGGGGTCTGCAGACCAAGCGGCACTCGAAGCACTCGTCCAGCTGGCGCCCGACGCCGGGGTCGGCTTCACGGCGGCTGACTGAGGTGGTCACACTGTGATGGTGCCGCTCGACATCACCTTCGACTTTCGCACCGACGTGATCGGCGATCGCGACCCGGACGCGTTCAGCCCGACGTTGCAGCGCTACCACCAACTCTTGTGGAGCAAGCTCCTGCCGTCCGGCGACCCGTTCGACCTCACCCCGAACCTTCGACCGCCGTACACGCTGGTGCATGACTCGCGCCTCGGCCGCTTCGAGTTGTCGAGCGACACCGTGCTGCCTTCGTTCGCCGACCGTGCCGCGCTGCAAGCGATCATCGGGCAGATGCCGTCCGCTGCGGTTGCCGAGCTCAGCACGCTCAGGTACACGATCGGCGGGATGATGATGTGGCCCTGCGTCATGATCGACGGGAACCAGACCATCAACCAGGCCCGCGGGTGGAACGCCCTCATCGCTGACCGGTTCGATCTGACCGTCGAATGCATCCGCCGTCACTACGCAGGCGACACCACACACCCGCTCGCCGACACGTTCGGGCTCTACAGCGCGTTCTTCGACCTGTTCGGCAGCTTCGCCGGCTACGTCGAGTTCTGGCTCCTCGAGGACCTCGTCGAGCTCGACGGGACCGTCCGGTTGTTTCTCCCCTCGGACGGCTTCACTCTCCGGGCAGTCCCGAAGACCCTCGCTGACTACACGACCTTCTGCGAGCGAACGGTCGAGTTCGTGAAGGCACGGAACCGACGCATCCAACGCCTCGCCAGCTGACCGCCGGTCCCGTCGCGCGGACGGTGCGATCTGATCGTCAAGCGCCGGCGCGACGCCGCCACTTGAGCAGCACCTCGTCAGTGGGAGGCAGGCCCCGTGGAGCGGACTACAACGACAACTTCCACGGACGAAGCCTGCTCAGCCCCGACGGAGCGTTCGTGCTCACCGATGTCGGCGACAGCGGCATCTACTCGTTGGCGAACGGCCTGCAGGGCGAGTTCCAAGAGTTCGATGATGATGACTGCAAGTACGGCTTCCCACAGGGTTGGCGTGACCCTCGCACCGCCGTCGTCTCAGGTGAGACAAAACTGGTACCTGGTCACAATCGACGATGCCGGCGTGAAGATCGGTTGCACGGCCATCTTCCCGGAGACGGACCGGGACATCGTTGATGGCCGAATGCGTCTCGATGGGCAAGCGGTGTTTGTCACGGTCGACGGTTCTGGTGGCGATGAGGGGTACATCGCAGACCTGAACAACCCGGGCGCGGAACCGGTTCCCGGTGTGCCATCGCTCGTCATGGACCCGGATTGGCGGGTCTACGCCAACCGAGCGGGTGCGTGACACGCGCAGAAGGCGCTGGCCACGCCGAGTTACGTTTGGCATCAGCGCTGCAGTGAATCGCAAGGTAGGCAGGGTCACGCCTGCACGCCTGCACTCGTCGTCGCCTACTTGAGCGTCGGGTCCGGGCTTGCCTGCAGACAGTCGATGACGGTCTCTGCATCGGCGGTGCCGATTGCGGCAAGAGCGCGGCTGGGCCAGCCTTGATCAACACAGGCCCGGCCGGGTCGTTCGTTGTCCGCCTGGGGCGGCACCCACCCGGCGCTGGCACGACGGGCGGAGCACCCTTCCTGCACTGGGATGGCGGGTGGACCGGTTGTCGGTACCGATCACGGGCGCGACGCACCTTCGATCGCCTGCTTGAGCCGGTGGGTAGGGTTGCGGTCGTGGAGCAATCCGAGCTCGAGTCCGCCGAAACTGGTTCGGTTTGGTCTGGCGTCGTCGGTCCGGTGATGCGGCCGGTCACGTTGGCGGCACGGTGGGGTGTGAGCGTCGAGGACGTGGACGCGATGGTTGTCGACGGGCGGCTGTTGGCGCTCACCACTGCGGACGGGGCGGTCGTGTTTCCTGTGTTCCAGTTCGACGCCGAGTTGAAGCCGATCGGACCGGCCTCACTCGTTGTTGAGATGTCTGACCAAGACACCCAAAGCGCTCGCAAGACCGTCGCAGACGCGTAGAGCCAATCTTGAGGGCTCGCGGAGATACAGGTCTCGTCAGATCTCGACCATCACGGAGTGGACGCGGTGATCGGATAGGTAGTGGCGCGTGGGCACGTAGGTTCCTTCGAACGGCGAGTTGCGTCCGATGTCGCTCGTGACGGGCTCGAACGCATCTGCGGCCTGCTCCCCGAGCTCGGACGAGGTGTGGTTCTCGTCGGTGCCGATGCACACCGCCGGCCGCTTGGTGAGCTGGACCACTATGCGGGTCTCAGCTGACCTCCTACACCACGTCTTGGGACTCGCCCCCGGCCAACACACGCACCACACAAGAAGTATCCCCGGTCATCAACACCCCGTAACCTGCCACGATGCCTTCCTGGAAGTCAAACTCGGTCAGGCAAGCTTCGGCAGCGGGTCGTGCTTGTTGGTCAGCGCTGACCTTCGCTCTGCCAGCGCCACTTGTGGCCGCATCGTTTTCTGTCGCCGCCGCCGCGATAGCTGGCGGACTTAGTTCTGAAATCCTGGGCTGGGGGCCAACTCATCCATATGCGGTGAACACTCTCTCCGGATTGACGGGCCTCGGGCTCGGAGTACCTGTCATAAGCGCAGGCATCCCTGGACTGGTGCGTCGGCAGCGTCTCCGCTCGGAGGCGGCTCGCTGGCCAGGAGTCATGGAACGTCTCGCAGTGCACGCCAGCGCGATGTCGTCAACTTTCGCCCACAACATCGTTCGATGGCTGCAGAGCGGCGACGAGCACATCGATGCGCGAGGAACGCCGATCTCGCAGGAGGATGCCATCCGCTTGCGGTCGTGGCAGAGTCGATCGAACGTACGCTTCGATCCACCCGCTATGCCCTGGCCGAGGAGGTACGACCCGGCCAGGGCGGCCGGGGATCCGACCGGACGCGAGTCGGACCCTCGCCCTGCGGACGTCTTCGCCCAGCGCGAACTGATGGCGTACTTCGTGGACCTGTGGGTTGACGGATGCCTCGACTCAGTGGCTTTCATAGAAGACACTGCGGCCCACCTCGAGAACGCCGAGCCGCTCGTCGCCGCCGCGAGACAACTGCGGCTTCAACAGCTCAGTGACGACCAACGGCATTCGTTTCCGAATCCCGACGGCCTACTTGTAACTAAGCTGGCGCCCGGGGAAGACCGATACGCGCCGTTTCTGGGGTGGTGCCTCTCGACCTGCGCGCAACTCGAAGTGGTCGCTGCCGAGGGTTCGCGCCTGCGGACCGCCGTCGCCGCCTCGTCCGGCGCGGGGACTCGCCATCCGCGGTCGCTCGTCGATCTGGTCTGAACACCCCCGCCGCCGCCTCGGCCAGAAAGCAGACGCCTGGCACAGGTACCTGATCGAAGGCTGCGTGCACCAATCCGACGCCGGACTCCCGAGCCGGTCTTGCTTCGACCGGTTGAGTCTGGTCTGGTTGCCGGCGTCGGAGTGATGGACGAGTCCGTCGACGAGTTGCTCGGCTTGGCGGCGGGTCCACAGCGCCATCTCCAAGGTTCGGGGCCAACGCGGTGAAGTCCCGTTTGACGAGGTCCGGTGGGCAGCGTTGTTGTCGGGGGGGGACGAAGTGGCGGCTGCGGCGCGGAGCTACTGGTCCGTTGCTCGGCGCCGGGGTTGCCAGGCGGTGCGTCTCTGTGCGCTGCTCTGGGAGCGGCCCTGCGATTGGGTCACCTTGGGTGCGAGTGACTCAAATGATGGTCAGCCGTTCGGGACCACCGAGTTCGTTGAGCGGAACGAGTCATCCTGCCCAACTGACCTCGCCTGACTTGAGGTTCACTCGGCTGCTCGCTGTGTGGACGTAGACATTCGTGGCGAGGAGCTGACCGCGACCGTCGACGAGTCGGAAGGAAACCGTTGCACTCCCCGTGTGGATCGCGAAGTCGGTCAGCACCTTCCGGTCATGGAACTGCGACTCGGTCCCGGCGCTCACATCTGCCACTTCAAGACGTGCGGCCTTATCGCCAGCCTCCTCGAGTCGGGCACCAAAGGACGCTAGAACGAGCGGGCTGACGCCGTTCGCATCGGCCAGTCGAAGCGCTCCGACTACTGCACGCACCGATTCGCGAACCGCATTCGCGTGGGCGACCGCCGCTTCGGCCGCGCCCCGTCGTCTTTCGTGGCCGGCGATCAGACCGCCCAACTCGCTGATGCGATCGAACTGGTCCTTCAGACTGTCCGCGGTGTCGCCCTTCTTGACCCGCTCTACCAGGACAGTCTTTCTGACTTCCAGCTCATCTCGTAGCGCGGCCGCGTCGGCGACTGCACTTCGCGCGACTGCGGAAGCTTCGATGATCGATGGCTGGATCGTGACGGACTTGGTCTCGACGTCCGAGAGCGATGTCTGCAGATCGCTGGAGATCCCCGCGCTTGGATCGGGATGGAGGACGGGGCGCCCAGACTTGAGCAGTTCACGCAGAACCAGGTTGGTGACCGCGACATTGTCCAGGTCGGTGCTGCTTCCCTTGAGAGTGTTCGTGCTGGTGAACGCGCTGAAGATCAGCGGAAGCAGCGCGGACAGACCGGCGACGAGCATCGGAGGCGCGATCGCCATGTCGACTTGCGGCACTGATCCTGAACTCGTGATGACGTTGAGCGACTTGAGTGCTTCGTCGAGTTCCTCGGAGGCGAGTGCCAGAGCACTTCGGACTTCGCTCAGGACGGCCTCAGGGGACTGGAGTGGGCTAGCCGGTGCGAGCCAGATGACATCCCAAGGCTTGGCCGTCACCTCGGAGGCGATTCGTTCTGCGATGGCCACGACTGCTCGATAGCAGTTGATGGTCGCGAAGCTCGTACCCGCTCCGGACGCGTCCAATTTGCTGCCTGGAAGCTCAGACGGCGCCGTGGGAAACATTGCTTTTGCTGTACCCAGATTCGCCTCTGCGATCGCCTTCTTTGCTTCGGCTTGAGCCTTCGCTTCAAGAAGTGCACGAGTGATGGGATCCTCGGTCTTTGGAACCTCTGGCTTGGTGGGTTCGTTGTCCGCCATGTTCGATGGCCTCCTTGGCGCGGTGTGCCGACAATCTTCTCATACGTACTTCGATTCCGCTACGGAGGTCGGGGCCACCGAACCGGAGGTTCGCCGAACTTGCCCGAGCGATCACGCCCGAGCCGGTCGTCGTGTCGCGTCCAGTTCGGCCTGTCGAGTTGGACGAACGCGGGCAGGTGGATCTGGTCGAGCACTGGCACGTACCACGTGCGATTCACACCGAGCACGACCCGCGATCTGGTCGCCGAGAAGAAGACGTCCGCAAGAGCTAGGCGTTCGCTCGCGGGTCGATCTACCCGCGGGGGAGCAGTCGCTCGCCACGCTCGACCTGCCGCAGCCTCTGTGCGTTCCCTCAAGGTGTGGTCATCCCGGGCCGATGTTGTGAACTGCAGGGAAGGACGGCCTCATGGCGCGCGTGTACCCAGACTGGGACGAGTTGGCATGTCTACCGACGCCGCTCAACGTCGGTGAACGGCTGGTGCTCGATTGCCTTGCCGCACTGGACGACGAGTGGATCATCTACGTACAACCGCGTCTCGGTCTTGACCAGCCCGACTTCATCACGGCGCACCCCACGTTCGGCGTGTGCGCGGTTGAGGTGAAGGACTGGTCGATCGGCATCTACCGCCAGGATGACGATGGCCGAATCGAGATGCGCCGCCAGGGCGGTTGGGTACGCACTGATGAAGCGCCTCGGTATCAGGCTCACCGCTACCGCGGTGCCATCCACGAACGACTGACCGCACTCACCGATGAGGCACCGCCATTCGCTCAGGTTCGCGGCGTGGTCGTGATGCCACGATGCACCACTTGGCAGGCAAAGGCAGCGATTGCGAAGAGTGCAGTAGCGGACGGAGAGCGTTGGGTCGAGGTCTACGGCTACGACGATCTCCAGCACGACCCAACGCTGGTGCTGACCGGGTCGCGTCAACCCGTCGTAAGGCACGTCACCCCGGCGGGCCTCGATGCGTTGCGCCGGAGCCTCGCCGAGCCCGAAGCGCACAGCGATCAACGACTGCCGCTCTCGCTGAGCGCGGCTGCCGCCAACATCGAGGCGAACCCGCGAGATGCTCGCATCCGTCGCGTCCGAGGATCGGCCGGCTGCGGCAAGTCACTCGGCCTCGCGGCCCGGGCAGCTCGTCTGTCGCTGGAAGGCAAGGAGGTGCTGGTCCTCACCTACAACTCCACGCTCCCGCACTACCTGCGCGACCTCGCCGCCCGGCGCTGTCGTGACATCGGCGCCAGCCTGAACCACATCACGTTCACCCACCTCCATGAGCTGTGCCATCGGGCGGTCGACGATGCGCGTCTTGCTGGTGCGCAGCCGGCGATCATTCCGCTGCCCGGAGTATTGACCGACTGGGAAGCGAAGATCGATCAGGGAATCGAGGCATACCGCCTCGGGTACGGCCCGCGCTTCGATGCGGTGCTGGTCGACGAGGGGCAGGACTTCAGCCTGAAGTGGTGGAACATGCTGCGGCAGCACGTCTGTCGACCCGATGGCGAGCTGCTGCTCGTCGCGGACCCGACACAGGACGTGTACGGCCAACGCGCGTGGACCGACGAGGAACGGATGCTCGGTGCGGGCTTCAGCGGCCCGTGGACGGAGCTGCGCGGGTCTTATCGCATGCCGCCCGACCTCACTCCGCTGGTGGCCGAGTTCGCACAGTTGCACCTGAGTGACTGGCTGGTGAACCCGGCGGTGCCCTCTGACCATCCGCAGCGTGTTGGTCAGTACAAGCCGACGGTGAAGCGCTGGGTGAACACCGAACGTGGCGAGTCGTGCGGCAAACGGCTCGGCGCGGAGGTCGTTCGAATGTTGCGAGAGAACCCCGACCTCGCTCCGTCGGACGTGGTCTTCCTCGCCAACCACCGCGAAGGCCTGGAGGCAGTGAAGGTCATCACTGACGCCGGCTACGACGTGCAGCACGTGTTCGGCAACACCAACGCGGAGAAGCGCGAGCGCAAGATGCGGTTCTATGGCTCGGCTGCCGGCGTCAAGGGCTGCACGGTCCACAGCTTCAAAGGCTGGGAGTCACGAGCAGTGCTGATGTCGGTCGGCTGGGGAGACGAGGCTCGCCGCCTCGCCTACGTCGGCCTCACTCGCGTCAAGGGAGACCGAGCCAACCGCAGCGCCTTCGTCACCGTCGTCAATAGCGACTTCGGTCTTCGCAGCTTCCAGCAGCGCTTCGAACAATCGGCATAGGAGTCGTCGCTGCGCGATCGGGTCTCCTGCCTGTCGTTCGGGCTCCACAATGCCGCCACTGGTGACCTGGGGGCTCAGGTCGACGCCGTGGCCCTGTCAGAGGTCCGGCAGGAAGCGCCCAACTCTTCGAGGTGGCCGTTCGCCTAGGGTTCGATCGTGATTTCCGTCGAATGGTCTGAAGTTGCCGACGTGACGAGGGCGATCTCATCCGTCCTCTGGGTCCTGTTCGCGTTGGCTGTCCTGCTCGTGTTTCGCAAGGTGCTCGCAGACCGAGGCTCGCTCTCGAAGCTGGGGGTCGGCCCAGGCGGGGTCACCATGGAGTTCGCCGAGCGCAAGCTCGACGAGGCGCTCGAGAACGCCGATGACTCGGTCAAGGAATCGGTTGGTTTGTCGGCCAAGCGCACGGTGATCGAGCGGATCGACCGACTCTCACCGTTGTTGTCCTCGGCTCGGATTCTCTGGGCGGATGACCACCCGGAGAACAACACTCCGATCGTCCAACTGTTTGAACGGTACGGGGCGACGGTGGATGTTGTCGTGTCCAACAGCCTGGCTATGAGGCGACTTCAGGGAACCCGCTACGACGCTGTCATCTCAGATGTCTCACGTGACAATGAGCCACCGGACACACATCTCAGGGGTATCGAGCTGGCGGATGAGGTCTTTGCCCGTACGGGGCAGCAGGTGGTGCTGTTCACTGCCCGCTTCGACCCGGCCACGCTCCCGGGCGTTTCTGATGCCGAACGTCTTCAGCTCGTACAGCGCGTGCAGCGATCGGTGTTCGGACGGACGAGCCGGACGGACGAGCTACTGCACCTCGTCCTCGATTTGCTGGAGCGCTGACGAGCGTCTCGGTCGCGACGCCCCAACGGGAGCGGATACGACGTGCGTCACCCCGGGCCTTCTCGTTTCCCAGCGCTGGCCCGTCGTACGCGTCCCACCGGCCTGGGTCCGACAGCCTCCGGGGGAGGCCCTCACTGTCATCGGTGCGGTGGACCAAGACGTGTCACCCAGCTCGCAACGATTCCAGGGCGGCGTCCACTTCTCGACGGTGACGCTCATCGCATGCGGCCCACCGTCGTTCGTCATCGTCGAGTTCGGCGAGGAACTGGAACCGTGTGCGAACTCGCGCTTCCCACGCGGTGAGGTCGACGGGCCGGGTGAGCACGCCGATCGAATCGGGTTGGTAATCGCGTTCGCGCCGGTAGTGGAGCACTTCGTCGGGGT
>JBAVTH010000093.1:0-6742 GCA_049696035.1 Ilumatobacteraceae bacterium | reverse complement strand
TTTGCGGCAGCGGTCAGCGGCCCGCCCGCGTCCTCCGTCCCGGCGTACGTGATCGACAGCATCAGTGCCCCGACGGGGCAGCTCGTCACCGTGCGCAACGCGACGCGGACCGCCGGCGCGGCGTCTGCCGCGCTGCTCGATCCCGGTGATGGCCGGCCGGCGCTCGCCATCCCTGCGGAGGGATCGCTGAGCATCGCCTACGGCAGCGCCGACGACTGGCAGCTCGGCATCACCGGCTTGGTGGGCACTACGACGGCCGCGCTCGACGTCGCCGTCACCGGTCCGTCGATCCCGGCCGGGGTCACCTACACCGGCGTCACCTCGGCCCCGGTCGGTGCCCTGGCCGCCGTTGCCGCTCACGCCACCGGCGCCGGCGATGTCGACCTCCCGGGCGTGGTCGTGCAGTTCACGCTCGGCATCGAGTCGGTGGAGGCGATCACCAACGGCGCAGGTGTGGCAAGCGCCGCACTGCCGGTCACGGTCGTCGCGGGGCCACACCAACTCGAGGTGACCGCGCTCCCCGGCGGCACGCCGTTCACGGTCGCCTTCACCGTCACCCCGAACTCCGTTCCCGTGGCCGATGCCGGTGGCGACTACAGCGTCGGCGCCGGGTCGCCGCTGTCACTGGCCGGATCGGGCACCGACGCCGACCCAGGCGAAACCGCAACGCTGTCCTATGCGTGGGACCTCGACGCCGACGGCCAGTTCGACGACTCCTCGGCACCCGCGCCGTCGCTGACCCCGCTGCAGGTCGCGACGGTCATCTGCGGTGGGACGTGCGATGCGGGCGAGGTGTCCACCGTCGCCCTCCAGGTCACCGACGCGAAGGGCGGGCGCAGCGTCGACACCGCGACGGTCACGACGATCCGCGACTTCCTGCTGACGATCAACCCACCGTCGGCCACGTTGGTGCCCAACGCCTACGTCGGCTTCACCGTCAGCGTGCTCAGCGAGAACGGGTTCACCGGCCCGGTCACCCTCACCGCCCCCGGGCTTCCGGCAGGGGTGGTGGCCAGCTTCGACCCTGCGGTCGTCACGCCCAATGGCACCTCGTTGCTCACCATTCGCGCCAACGCCACGTTCGTCGCCCAGAACTTCGACCTCGTGGTGCGCGGCACGAGCGGCTCGATCGTGCGCGAGGTCGGCACCGACCTGTCGCTGGAGTTCGGTCTGATCCCCACCTGCTTCGGCTCGGTGAGTGGCCGCGTCATCGACCAGGAGACCGGCAACGGGCTGCCAGGCATCACGGTATTCGGCGCCACCACCAATGCGGCGGGCGAGTACAACGCCACCAGTCTCGCCCTCGACACCAACAACGCGCCGCGCCTGCTCAGCATCAGCAACCTCGGCACGCAGTACTACCCGCTCTCGCCGGCTGCCACCGTGCGCATTGCCTGCGGTGTGTCCAGCCGGCTGGACGTGACGCTGCTGCGCCGCCAGTTCGGTGCGGTGCAGGGCACGATCACCGGCATCGACTTCGACGGGACCCCGCTCGGACCGATCAACCAGGCCACGTTCGCGCTCAACCGACGCACGGGGCCCGACGGTCGCTACTCGTTCACCAACCTCAGCCTCGGCGAGGGGAACGCGCCCACCAACTTCGGGGTCAGTGTCAGTGCCACGGGCTTCCACACCAAGGCGGCCAACGTCGGGATCAGCGCGGGCACGACGTCCACGCTCGACATCGCGCTCACCAAGATCTGCACCGGCAGCATCCGCGTGCGAGTGCTCGATCAGCGCACCGGCCTCACCGTCGAAGGCGCCCGCGTCGACCTCGGCGCTGGAACCACCGGGGCGACCACCACCGACGCCGACGGCATCGCGATCCTGTCGGGCATCGGCCTCAACAGCCCGAACAACGCACCGACGACACGAGGCGTCAGAGCGTTCACGCCTTCGGGTGTCACACCCCAAGGCACCGCCACCCGCAACGTGGTCGTCGGCAGTTGCGGGGCCCAGGTACCGGTCGACGTCCCGATCCCGTTCCCGCGACGTGTCGAGGCGCCTGTCGACGTGCTGGTGATCGACGACACCGGTGCGCCGGTGGCGGGGGCGACCGTGCGCATCGGCACCACCAACTACAACGGGCTGCTGACCGGCGCCGACGGGCGCGTGTCTGTCACGCACCTGTTCGGGTTCGATGTGCCGTCCACGCTCACCACGGCGGCGACCGCGTTCGCGCCCAACATGGTGACACCCCCGGCGGTGCCGGTGACGTTGGTCGAGGGCCAGCGCAATCCGGTCACGGTCACGCTCGTGGTGCGACGCTTCGGCGCCTTCGAGGGCATCGTGCGCGACCGCGCCACCGGCCAACCGGTGGAGGGCGTTCGCGTGTCGGGTGACATCACCGGTCCCGACGGCCGCTACCGCGTCGACAACGTCACGCTGAACGGCGTCAACGAGCCACGATCGTTCTCGGTGAGCGCCTTCGACGGCCGAACGCCCCCGCTGTACTGGAGCTCGCCGAACCAGAACGTGACCGTGCGCGCCGGCGAGGTCACCCAGGTGCCGGACCTGTTGATGGTCCGGGTCTGCTCGCCGGCGACGATCCGCGGCAGGGTGATCAACGCCATCACCCGCGAACCGATCGAGGGAGTGCTGGTCCGCGCCGGCACACCGTCCGATCTGACCGACATCGACGGACGGTTCGTGATCGAGAACGTCGGGGTCGGCACCGACAACCAGAACCTGCTCTACACCGTGACGGCGTCGAAGACCGGCTTCGTGACAGCCCAGAAGAACGTGACCGTCAGTTGCGCCGCCGACATCGTCGTCGACTTCGGTAGCGAAGGTGACGGCTTCGGCACGATCTCCGGCCAGGTCACCGACACCGACGGCAACGCGGTCGCCTCGGCTCGAGTCTCCACCGGGTTCGGTGGCGCTGCCACCACCAATGCCACCGGCAACTACACGATCGCCAACGCACCTGTCGGAGAGGGTGGCGTGCCTCGCGACTGGATCGTGCGGGTGGCACCGCCGACCGGTTCGCCACTCGACAGCGCGACCGCCACGGCAACCGTGACGCTCAACCAGACCACGGTGCTCGACTTCGTCCTCGGCACCCGCGCCGGCGATCCGCCCGTCGCCGTGTCGTATGCGGTCACCATCGAGCCCGGCCCGACCCCCGTGACGCTCGCGGGCGTCGACCCGACCAACGATCCCCTCACCTTCCAGGTCACGTCCGGGCCGAGCAACGGAGCGCTCACCGGCACCCCGCCGAACCTCACGTACACACCCGAGGTCGGCTTCTCCGGCGTGGACACGATCACCTTCACGGCATCCGATGCGACGAGCACGTCGGCGCCGGGCGTCGTCACCATCACGGTGCTCGGCGCGAACCAGCCGCCGGTCGCACGCATCACCGGCGACCTGATCGTCGACGAGGGCACCCGCGCCAACCTCACCGGCGCGACGTCCTCGGACCCGGAGAGCGGTCCGTTGACGTACGCCTGGGATCTGGACAACGACGGCGCGTTCGACGACGACGCCGATGCCAACGCCTCGGTGCGCCTGCTCGACGACGGGGTGATCCCGGTCGCCCTCCGAGTCGCAGACGACAGGGGCGGGTCCGGCAGCACGACGGTCGATGTCGTGGTGCGCAACGTGGCGCCGACGATCACGATCGAGGAACTGATCCCGACCGGACCGTCGATCGAGCTGTTCGGGATCGTCGACGATCCAGGCGCCGACGAGCTGACCGGCACCATCGACTTCGGCGATGGAGCCGGGCCGCGCCAGCTCACGGTCGCCGAGCTCGACGGCGGTGACCTGTTCGTGCAGCACACGTACGCCGGCCCCGGCACGTTCCCCATCGTGATCGAGGTGTGCGACGACGACGCAGGCTGCGACACGCACGAGGAAGCGGTCACGATCGCCGGTGGTGGCAACACACCGCCGGTCGCTCGGATCACGGGGACGGGGACCACCGACGAAGGTGGCACCGTCACGCTGTCGGCAGCGACCTCGTCGGACCCCGGCGGCTCGGTCGTCGGGTATGCGTGGGACCTGGACGGCGACGGCGCCTACGACGACGACCTCGACGCAACTGCGACGATCAGCCGCGACGACGACGCCACGGTCGACGTGTCGCTGCGGGTGACCGACAACCTGGCGGCGACCGGCACCGCAGCGACGAGCGTCAGGTTCGCCAACGTCGCGCCAGTGTTCGGACCCGTCGGCCCGATCACGGTGGAAGTCGGCGGTTCGATCGACCTCGAGGCCGCGTTCGTCGACCCTGGCGCCGACTCGTGGGTGGCGACGTTGCACTGGGGTGATGGCACACCCGACGAGACGGTGAACCTGGCGGCGCGCACCGTGCCCCTCGTCCACCAGTTCGATCAAACCGGCACGTTCGAGGTGGCGCTCGGCGTGTGCGACGACGACGAAGGTTGTGGCGTCACCGCCGTGACCGTCGTGGTGGGCGGCACGAACCAACCGCCTGTCGCGAGGATCGACGCCCCCACCTCGGCCGACGAGGGTTCGAGCGCGACGTTCGACGGCGGGCCGTCGACCGATCCCGACGGGGCCGTCGTCGGCTGGGCGTGGGACCTCGACGGTGACATGGACTACGACGATGCCGGCACACCAACCGCGACCCGCGCCTGCCTGGACGACGGTGTCGTCACGGCGGGGCTCCGGGTCACCGACGACGACGGCGGCACCTCCACCACGACCGAAACGGTGGAGTGCCGCAACGTGGCACCGGTGATCGCACCCGTGAGCGGCGCTGCGTTGCAGCCAGGTCAGTCGTTCCAGCGGTCGGGCGCCTTCGCCGATCCCGGCCTGGACTCGTGGACGGCGACCGTCGACTGGGGCGACGGCGGCGGCGCCGTGCCACTGACGCTCGGCGCGGCGCCCGACGTCAAGACCTTCATGCTCGACCACGCCTATACGACGGCGGGCAGTTTCACGGTGACGGTGACGGTGTGCGACGACGAGGACGAATGCGGGTCCACCATCGCCACCGTCACCGTGGAGGCACCACCCGCCGACCCGACGGCCGACCTGTCGATCGACGTGCACCACACCGGTGTGGTCACGGCGGGGTCGCCCGCGTCGTACACGGTGGACATCACCAACGCAGGGCCGGACCCGGCGCACGGTGTCGTCGTGACCGACACGCTGCCGGCCGGCATGACGTATGTGACCGGCTCGGGTGCGGGCTGGACCTGCTCGCAGCCGGCAACCGGCACGGTGTCGTGCTCGTTGGCCGGGTCGCTGGGTGTCGGCGCGAGCAGCGGGCTGGTCATCACGGTCGCCACCAGCCGCTCCATCCCGGTGGGTGCCGGTGCCGTCACCCACTCGGCATCGGTGGCGGCCACGACGCCGGACCCTGACGACGGCGACAACACCGATGCCGACGCGACCACGATCATCGCTGCGCCCCCGATCTCGGATCTCGGCGCCACGATCGACATCTCCAACTCCGCCCCGTTCCCCGGTGACGTGGTGATCTGGACGATCGTGATCGCCAACACCGGACCCGACGACAGCGGGCAGGTGACTACCACCTTCCTGCTGCCGGCAGGAGTCTCCTTCGTCGGCGCGGACTCCGCGCCGCACGGCTTCGGTGCTCCTCGCCCGCTCGCACTGCCCTGGTCATGCAGCACTGCGACCGGTCTGGTGTGCTCGACCCCCGGAATCGCTCCGGGCGAGTCGTCCGCATTCGCGATCAGGGTGGAAGTGGAGGCGATCGCGGCGGGAACCCTGGACGCCACGATCACCGTGGCAAGCTCGAGTGCGGATCCCGACCTGTCGGACAACTCCTTGGCCGCATCGATGATCGTCCAGCAGGTCGCACCCACGACCACCACGACAACGACAACGACCACAACAACGACCACGACAACGACCATCCCGCCAGTGGTGCAGCCACCGGTCATCCCGGGCAGGACGTTGCCCGCCACGGGCACCTCGACCAGCACTCCCATCGGCGTGGCGGAAGTGCTCATGCTGACCGGCGTGGCACTGCTGCTCTTTGTCCGTCGGCGTCGCCCCAGCTCACGCGACGTTCCGTGAGTGACCTCGCGACGAGTCACGCCCGGCGGTGTTGCTTGACCCGCATGAACGCAAGCCGGATGGAGCAGACGAACAGCAGGATGGCGCTGCTGCCGACGATCACCACGATGACGAACATGTTGGTGTTGTCCGGCCCGGCCTGCAGACCGTGCACGGTGGCGGCCGCGAACAGCAGGGAGCTGAGCAGGTGGATGCTGTGCCACCAGCGGCGCGGGATGCGCCGCATCATCATCGACGTGACCTGGACGAGCAGGAGGACGTGCCATCCCCAGTCCAGCTCGGGGTTGGGCAACAGCGTGGCCACGTGGACTGCCGTGGCTTCTGCGCCTCAACGGTCGCGAACGTCGGCGTCTCCTGCCACAACAGCTTGAACTCCTCGCTGTCCATCAGGCTGTCGAAAGCCTGACCGTCCGCGCTCGAGGCCCACGTAGCGAGGGCCTCCCCGACGGCGACTGCCAGCGCCGATTGCCGTGCCGTACGTCGTGGTGTGAAAACGACTTCGAGGCCCGCACGGAGCGGGCCTCGAACGTCGGGGGATCAGTTGTCATGCCGCTCGTGGCGGCGTACCGCTCAGCCGTGGCTGGCGCCGTCGTCGGCGCCGCCACCGTTACCGCCGCCACCGTTACCGCCGCCACCGTTACCGCCGCCGCCGTTGCCACCGCCGCCGTTGCCGCCGTTACCACCGTTGTCATCGGTGGTCGTCGGCGTGGTCGGGCTGGTGACA
>JBAVTH010000092.1:0-3660 GCA_049696035.1 Ilumatobacteraceae bacterium | reverse complement strand
GCTGTGGGTGGTGGGCCAGGTGACCGCCACGTTCGATGCACAGGAGGTCTTCCTGCTCTCCAGTGGCGGCAGCTTCACGCTCACCACCACCCAGGAGGTCGGGTTCTGGCTGGCGGTGGTGGCCGCGGTTCTCGGTGGCATCGCCTTCGCGATCTCGCTCACGTCTGCGGGGCGCGACGGCCATCCGGCGATCAACCCGGCCATCGGGGTGCTCGGCGCGTTCGGCACCCTGGCAGTGGTGGTGGGCCCGTTGATCCCGATGAACAGTGCGACCTTGGGCGACAACTTCAGCAACGAGTTCCTGCCGCCGGCAACGCTGTACCTCCGCCTCGCGGTCGTGGTCTTGATCGGCATCGGCGGGCTGGTCGGCTTCCTCGCCAACCGCCGCTGGGGCATCGGGATGGCGTTGGGCGCGATCAGCGTCGGCGCCTGGCAGTGGGCGACGGCGATCGGCGAATCGGGCGACCTCCCGTTCGGCATCGCCGGCGGCAACCCGGGTGCGAAGGACTACGCGCCGCACATCGTCACCACCATCGGCGTGATCGTGATGCTCGTGGCGGCGGTGGCAGGGCTTCTGACGATGGCCCAGCAGCGCAGCACCACCTGACCGATCGGCGGCTGGGGCCTCTCAGAGGATCGTCTGGGCGGAGGCTCGACGCACCGCGTCGGCGGCCACCGTGTGCGCTCTGCGGACGGCGTCGAGCACATCCGCGCCGCCGGCGAGCGACAGCAGCAGCCCAGCCGCGAAGGCGTCGCCCGCGCCGGTGGTGTCGCGCACACCCGTCACTGCTTCGGCGGCCACGGAGACCGGCGCCTGGCCGTGTCGGAGCACGATCGCCGGATCGGCACCCTGCTTGACGACCACCAGTGCCCCGCCGAGGTGGTCGGGGTGCAGGGCAGGCCCCAGTGTCGCGGCCTCCAACTCGTTGGCGAGCACCACCGAAGGCCGCAACGAACGGATCTGGTCGAGGGCGGCGGCCGGGCCGACGTGCTGCAGGATCGCCGCCGACGAGGTGTCGATCGAGACGTTGATGCCGCGCCGTGCGGCCCACGTCGCCAACGTCGCCGTCGTCGTCGCCAGCGGCTCGCCCACCAACGAGTAGTAGGGGATGTGCAGCGTGTGCAGCCCGTCGAGCCAGGCCGGTTCCGGGTTCGAGAGGTCGACGCAGGTGGCGCGATCGCTGAGCATCGTCCGCTCGCCCGCGGCGTCGACGAGCACGATGATGGTGGCGGTGCGCCCGGCTCGCCGCACGACGACGTCCGCCCCGGCCGCCGCCAGCTCGTCGGTGAGGCCACGACCGGTCGCGTCGTCGCCGACCTGCCCGATGAACCGTGCCGCACCCCCGGCGCGACACGCTGCGGCGACGACGTTGGCGGCACTGCCGCCGCGCCGCCGGATCACCGTGGCCGAGGTGTCGCTGGCGACGTGCACCTTCTCGTGCAGGTGCACCACCACGTCCTCGACCAGATCGCCCACCGAGCCCAACATGGCGGCGACGCTACGCCGTCACCGGCCATCGCCGGAAACACGCGGCGGCTCCGGCGGATGCACGCTCTACCCTGAACGCACGCACCTTCGAAAGGCAACCATGAGCGACAGCATCAAGTCCCAACTGCAGACCGCACTCACCGCCGCGATGAGGGCGCGCGACGAGTTGACGCTCTCCGCTCTGCGCCAGGCGCTCTCCGCCATCGCGGTCGCCGAGACGGCCGGTGAGGAAGCCGTCGTGCTCACCGACGAGCAGGTGGTGGCCGAGCTGGCCGTCGAGGTGCGCAAGCACCACGAGACGGCCGATGCGTTCGACACGGCCGGCCGCCCCGAGCCGGCCGCCCACGCCCGCGCCCACGCCGCCGTGCTGGAGGCCTACCTGCCGGCTGCGCTCACCGACGACGACCTGGCGCGCATCATCGGCGAAGAGATCGCGGCGGCCGCAGCCGGCGGCGCCGAGGGCATGAAGGCGATGGGCAAGGTCGTGTCGGCAGTGCGCGCCAAGGCCGGGCCGACGGCCGACGGGGCGAAGATCGCGGCGATGGTGAAGGCCGCCCTCGCCGGCTGATCCCACCCGGCGGTGTCAGCGAGCGTCGAACAGCGAACGTCGATCGGCCAACGCGCGGCGTGAGCGCTCGGCGAAGACGGGCGCACCGACCCGCTCGCCGATGGCGACGGCGTCGGCCAGGATCTTCAGCCCCCGCGCATGGTGACCCGCCGCCCAGGCGGCGATGCCGACGTAGTGCGCCACCGGCCCCATGGCGGTGAGCGACGTGATCGCGATGCGTTCGTGAAAGGGCTGCAACGCTTCGAACGCGAACGCCGCGGTGCGCTGGTGGCGGCAGGTGGCGGCAGTTTCGGCGAGCGCAGCCATGGAGATGAACCAGGTCGTGTCGTGGGGCACGGCGGCGAGCTCCGAGTCGCTCATCGTGTCGAGCATCGCGGTCGCCTCCTCGAGGCGGCCGAGCTCCGAGTAGGTGAGGGCCAGTGCCAGCGTGCGCGTCGCGTCGACACCCGGCGCGAGCGCCACCGCTTCCACCAGCGTGACGATCTCCGCGAGCGTGCCGCGCAGCCAGTGGACCGTCCAGGTGAAGATGCTGGCGTAGTCGAACGCGGTCTCGGGCTCGCAGCCCGTGCCGATCATCAGGGCCTCCGCTGCCAGTGCTTCGGCGCGGTCGAGGTTGCCCGACACCAGCTGTTGTGACGCCGCGATCACTCGTGTCATCCACTGCTGCACCGCCATGCCCAGCTCGTCGGCCAGTTCGATCGCCGCCGCGGCCTCACGCTCGCCGCGCGCCACGTCGCCCAACTCGGTGACGATCGGCACCAGCCAACGGTGGGCCAGCAACTGGTGGGTGTGATCACCCGCTGCGACCGCCTCCTCGAGGTACGTCTCGCACACCGTGGCGAGTTGCTCGGCGCGCGACGGCGTCCAGTTGCCGAACGCGAGGGCGTACCAGGCCCACAGGCGCCCCTCGGTGTCGCCGGCCAACGTGGACTCGGCCAGCGCCTGCTCGGCCAGCTCGAGCGTGCGATCGGGAGAGGTGACCCAGTACAGCTCGGTCCCCAGCCGCCCCAGCAGCCGGCCGCGCAGCAGGTGCTCGTCAGGGCCCAGACCGGCGAGCGCCTCCACCAGCATCTCCGCCTGCTCCGGCGGGGGTGCGAGCCCGATCCGGTCGGAGCAGTAGCCGAGCACGGACCACGAGAACGCTGGGCCGTCGCCGAGGGACCGGGCGATCTGGCTGGCCCGCAGGAACACCTCGCGGGCGTCGGTGTCGAGCCCCACCGTGTTGTGGGCGGCGCCGAGACCGAGGAGCAAGCGCAGCCGCCGGGGGTCGTTGTCGGGGTCGACGGTGTCGAGCAGCTCGAGCGCCCGCAACCAGTGACGCACTGCTTCGTCGTGGGCGGCACGCGCGGTGGCGGCGCCGGCAGCCTGCTCCGCCTTGTCGAGTGCTTGCCGGAAGGCGGCGTCGAGCAGGCGGTTGGCGGCCGGCCGGGAGCGTGTCGGGGCGTCGACCGTCGCTGGGCCGCTCGGAGGTGACGGTTGCTCGCGGAGCTTCTGCTCGAGCGATGCCAGCTCCGGGCCGGGCGGTACCCCGAGCATCGCCGAGACGACCGCAATGCC
Source organism: Ilumatobacteraceae bacterium (assembly GCA_049696035.1). GTDB lineage: Bacteria > Actinomycetota > Acidimicrobiia > Acidimicrobiales > Ilumatobacteraceae > UBA668. Next base: position 46 of record JBAVTH010000092.1, on the reverse strand, counting down.
GGACCGGACGCAGCGCACTGCCTCGTTCGCATGGCCGGCCGCGGCG
>JBAVTH010000091.1:0-9402 GCA_049696035.1 Ilumatobacteraceae bacterium | reverse complement strand
CGCGCGGTCGACCTGGTGGACGAGCTGCGCGAACTGGTGGGCAACGCGGTCGATGCGCACCTGGCAGTGATGAGCAACCAGATGAACCTGGTCATGAAGCAGCTCACCGCCTGGGGCTCGATCGTGTTCGGCGCCACGCTCATTGCCGGCATCTACGGCATGAACTTCCGTCACATGCCCGAACTGGCGTGGTACTTCGGGTACCCGTTCGCACTCGGGACGATGGCCGTGATGAGCTTCGTGCTGTACCGCGTGTTCAAACGTCGCGACTGGTTGTGAGCGGACGGCCGAACGGTCAGCCGGGCTGCAGCACCACACCGTGACGGACGGCCCACGCGGCCGCTTCGGCTCTGCCGGACAGTCCGAGCTTCATCAGGATGTTCGACACGTGCACGGCCGCAGTCTTGGGTGAGATGAACAACCGCTCGGCCAGCTGACTGTTGGTGAGGCCTTCCGCGATCAGCGCAACCACTTCCCGCTCGCGGCCGGTCAGCTCGCCATCGGCGCGTGCACCGCTGCCTTCCAGCCGGCGCACGAGCGCCTCGGCGCGGTCGCGGCGCCAGCCGGGCCAACCCTTGAGGTCTTCGACCGCCCGCCGGGCCACTGCCAACGCACCGCTGCGGTCGCCGGTGGCCAGCAATGCGCCGGCGAGCACCGTCCGCAACGAGGCAACGCTCGGCAGGTAGAGCACAGGGTCCGGGTCGTCGAGCACCGCGGTCAGGGCGACGACGGCTCCGGCCGCGTCGCCCTCGGCCAGCAGCAGCATCCCTTCGGCATGCCGGTGGAGGAACTCGTACGAGCTGTGCAGCCGTGCCCAGCCGTCGACGAACTCGGCACGCACGCGGGCGGCCGGAACACCGGCCTGCAGTGCCGCCTGCACGGTCTCGAGCATGAACCAGAGCGAACGCGTGTTGTCGGCCACCGGCGGCGAGGCGACGATCGAGTCGAAGAGGCGTTCGGCGTCGACCCGCCGCCCTTCCAACGCCGCGGCCACGAGGTGCACACGGAACTCGCCGGCCTCCAACCCGCGACGGTCGGCCAGGCCCGCCTCCATCTCCTGAACGGCGCCGAGCGCATCGGCGACGAGGCCCTCCTCGATGCGCAGATCGGCAAGATGCGAACGCTGATGGCAGTACTCGCCGCTCTCCGGGCTCCACTGCTGGCCGGCCTCCGCCACCGCCTGACGCATGGCCCGCATGTCGCCACTGGCCAGCGCGGCCTCGGCTTCCCAGAGCGCCAGCATGCCGGCACCGAGCTTGTCGAGGCCGCACCTCGCCGACGCATCGCCGAGCTCGGCGCGCGCCCACGCGCCCATCGGCCCGTGCGGTGTGACCACAGCGAGGAAGTTGTTCAGCGCACGGCACTCGAGCACGCCGTCGCCTACCTGGCGGGCAAGTTCGCGGGCGTCGAGCAACGCCTGCTCGCTGTCCTGGCGAGGCCCCAGGTGCTCGAGCGCGGAGGCGCGCTCGACCGAGGCCTGCGCTTCCAGCCACTGGTCGCCGCCGCGCCGTGCTTCGGCAAGTGCCCGATCCGCCCACTGCACGGCCGCCTCGCTGCGACCGGCCAGCATGTGCAGCTGGGCCACCGCTCCCACGCAGCGACCGCGGGCCAGGCCCTGCGGCAACGCGTCGGCCAACGCCTCCAGCAGCGCAACGGTGAAGTCGCGCTGCTCCGCGTCGAGCAGCTCGTGATGCAGCCGGGCGATGAAACGCAACGACTCGACGCGTTCCAGGTCGGTGACTGCGTGCGCGTTCCACTGCTGGGCGTAGGCGAGCGCCTCACGCCCGAACTCCAGGCGCCACGCTGCGTCGGTGGCGACCGACAGCAGCTCCGGATCGTTCGGTGCTTCGGCCAGCGCCTCGCTGGCCAGCCGCAGCGCCTGGAACGACGCCCCGCGATCGAGGTAGCGGCGCGCGCCTTCGCGGGCGATGGCGGGGATCAGCTCGAACTGACCCGCACCCAGCGCATGGCGGGCGAGGGCAGCGTGGTCGGGCTCCGATTGGGCCCGCAACGCCGACAGCGAACGCTCGTGCAACCGGCGGCGCTCGCGCCCCAGCAGCTGTTGCTGCACCGCATCCGCCACGAGCGCATGGCCGAACCAGAACATGTCGTCCTCCGGCTCGACCACGATGCCCTGCGCGACCAACGAGCGCAGCGCGAGCAGCAGGTGGGCGTCGGTGAGCTCGGAGACCTCGAGCAGTATCTCGAACGGCGCCGGATCGCCGAAGACGGCAAGCGCGTCGATCACCCGCCGTTCGTCGGGCGGCAACCCGCCGAGTTGCTGACGCACGGCCTCGTCGAGCGACCAGGGCAGTTGCGCGGTCTTGAGGTCGTCGATGCACGCATCGGGCCCACAGCAGCGAACCAGCTCCTCGACGACGAACGGGATGCCGCCGCTGCGCCGGTAGACGGCCTCGACCGCGCCCGAGGATGGGGTGACGCCGCCGATCGCGGTGAGCAGCGCGGCCACCTCTGCGCGATCCAACCGTTCCAGGCGGATCTGCTCGACCGTGTGCTGCCGCTCGAGGCGCAGCACCAACTCGCCACCGGGAGCCTTGCGGGAGAGGTCGTTGCCGCGGTAGGTGCCGACGATCACCAGCTGCGGCCACGCCTGCATGCAGACCTGCTCCAGGAAGTGCACGCTGTCCGCGTCGGCCCAGTGCAGGTCTTCCATCACCAGCAGCGTGCGGCCCGCCGCAACTGCAGCTTCCAGCACCGCTCGGGCGGTCGCCACAGAGTTGTCGCCGGTGGGCCCGAGCTGCCCGATGACATCGAAGGGGCGGCCCATGGAACCCGGACGCGCCTGGGCGGTCAACACCGTCACATCTGCGGGAAGCCCCTCGATCAACTCACGCAGCAGGCGGGTCTTGCCGATGCCCGCCTCGCCCGAGACGAGCACGATCTCGGGCCCGTCGCTGCAACGCACTTCCGCGGCCTCGACCAGGCCGAACAGTCGGCTCAACGACGGATGGCGGCCGATCATGACCGGCGACAGGCCGGTTCGCCCTCGCAGCATGGAACGTACGCTACTGCCGAACGCGACCGGGCCCGGCGGGTTCACACCCGCCGGGCCCGGCTCAGTCTGTTCAGGCAACGAACAACTCGCTCGGGGAGGGGCGGGTTCGTCGCGTGGGCAGATCGATCACCGGGCACGCCGGTTGCGGCGATGGCGCCGAGGCCGACGACTGTCGAAACAGGCGGTGATGGCGATCCGAGCGCTGCAGCAGCTCCGACTGGCGCTGCCGGGCGATCTCTGCGTTGAGAGTGAAGTTGGTGAACATGGCAGGCGTCCTTCGTGGCGTTTTCCGACACCTGCAGTGTGCGCTCCGGGCCACCTTCGCCACATCCGCAGATCGGCGTATTTCCGCTGCGTAGGGGTCCTGCCCCGCCTAGGTATGTCGCCGGTCACACCGACGCCTCCGGTCAGTCCGCGAAGGCGTCGATCATCGCATGCACATCGCCCAGCGGGTACAGGATCGGGCAGGTGCAGCCGTGGTCGATGTACTCCTGCACCTTCGCTTTCGCCTCTGCGGGCGTACCGCTGGCGGTGAGCATCTGCACGATCTCGTCGGGCACCAGCTTGCTGGCGGCCTCCACCTGCTCGTGCGTGGCGGGCCAGGTGAGCACTTCACCCACCTGGTCGAGCAGGCTCTGCGGCACACCGGAGGCCTTCATGATGTGCGGCTGCTGGCCGAGGTACTGGGTGACCATCATGCGGGCCATGTCGAGCGCAGTCTCACGGTCGTCGTGCACGCTGCAGACCACCAGTTGCGGCCTGTCGACATCGTCGACGCTGCGCCCGGCCTTGGCCGCGCCGATGGCCAACGACTCCATCGCCCGCTGGTTGTAGTCGGGCGAGACGAGGTAGTTGAGCACCACGCCGTCGGCGATCTCGCCGGCCAGCTCCATCATCTGCATGCCGGTGGCGCCGATGTAGATGGGTACGTCCTTCGGACGGCGCTCCTGGTACACGTAGTCCAGCTCGACACCGTCGAGGTGCACGTAGGTGCCGTCGAAGGTGACCGTCTCGTTGTGCAGCAGGGCGCGCACGACGGTGACGATCTCGCGCATCACGGTGAGCGGGCGGGCACGCTCGATGCCCACCTTCGCCGCCAGCGGATCCCACCAGGCGCCGATGCCGAGGATCACACGGCCGGGAGCAAGGTCGTCGAGCGTGCTGAACGTGGCGGCCAAGCGGGCGGGGTTGCGGCTCCAGCAGTCGACGACACCGGAGCCGACCTTGATGTGGTCGGTGACGCTGGCGAACGCGGCCATCGGCACCGTGGCCTCTCGCACCAGGCGGCTCTCTGCCTGCCACACGGCGTGGAAGCCCTTCGCCTCCGCGTACTGCGCGATGGCCATGCCCTCGCGGATCGGGTGCGCATCCTGCAGGTACACGGCCATCGGTGTGCTCATGCGCGCCACGCTAGCCCGTTGACAATTCGTACAACGTCCTGCACCTGCGCCGGCGCGGGCTCACCAACTAGAGGCGGGCGAAGAGGCGGCGTGCCTGCTCGGCGGCCTTCGCACGCACCTCGGCCTCGTCGACCCTGGTGGGCAGGCCGTCGGCCAGCAGGAACTCACCGTCGACCTCCACCTGCAGGGCCCTCATGCCGGGCGTGAACGCCACGTGCCAGGAGCTGTCCGCATGGTCGTACGACCAGGTCACCCGGTCGGCACGGGCCTCGGGGAACAGGTCGTACCCGTTCTCCAGCCACTGCCACACGATGTCGGGCGTGGCCAGCACGTCGTCCTCGCGCAACCGCACATACGCGAGCCGGGCCTCCTCCAGCATGTCGGCGCCGATGCCGTCGGTGCCGAGCACGATCCGGTTGGGTCGCCCGGCGGGCCGCGCGTAGCCCACCGAGTTGTTCATGTTGCTGCGCGGGTTGTGGGCGATCGTGCCCGGCAGCTGACGGTCGAGGTACACGCAGTGCACCAGCCACCAGTCGTCGCCCGCGAGGTGGTGCAGCCGCTCCCCCGCATTGGCGTCGTCGGGCCCCTCGGCAACGTGGATGTGCACTCCCACACCCAGCTCCGCCGCCAGTTCGGCGGCGCTGCGCAGCGTGTCGTCGGTGCAGGTGAACGCGGCGTGCACGCCCACCATGCCGCGACCGCCCTCACGGAGGAAGCGTTCGTTCTCCGCCAGCCCGCGGCGAGCGCCGTCGGGGCCGTGGCGATCGGTGACGCCGTAGGCCAGGTTCGTGCGCACGCCCACCTCGGCGCAGGCGTCGGCGATGATCGACAGGCTGCCGTCGATCGCCGAAGGCGACTCGTGGTGGTCGACGATCGCCGTCGTGCCGCACTGCAGCGCCTCGACGGCGCCGAGCATCGCCGACCAACGGACCATCTCCTCGTCGAGTGCCACGTCGAGCCGCCACCAGACCTGCTCGAGGATCTCGATGAACCGCGTCGGCTGGCGCGGGGGCGCCGGCATTCCCCGCGCGAGCGTGGAGTACAAGTGATGGTGGCTGCACACCATGCCCGACGTGATCGCGCTCATCGGTGCGCACCGTACCCGCTGTCGCGGCAGCGACGCATCACAGCGATGCGTACAGCGCGTCGATCAGGGCGCGGTTGCGGGTGCTCTGCCAGCGAGGGACCACATGGTTCATCACGTAGCCGAAGGCCACACCGGCATCGGGATCGCCGAAGCCCAACGCTCCCCCGGTACCGAAGTGGCCGAAGCTGCGCGGGTTGGTGCCCAGCGGCCGGCGGGCCGATGTCGGCACGAAGCCGAGCCCGAAGGCGACGTCCTCGCCCAACACCGGGCACGGCCCCTCCGATTGCACCCTGGTCGCCTCCGCCAACATCTCCGCCGACAGGAGGCGACCCGGCTCGATGATCGCTGCGTACAGCCGGGCGAGGCCCGTTGCAGTGCCGTGGCCGTTCGTGGAGGGCACCTGTGCAGCGCGCCATTCGGGGCTGTTGACCACCCCGTTCGACGAGTAGCCCGGCGGGTTGAAGTAGCCGAGCATCGGCAAGTGCGCGTCGCCTTCGATCGTGAACGGATCGATCACGCCCATCGGCACAGGAGGGGCCCAGATGACGTCGGCGCAGCGCGCCTGTTCGTCTGTCTCGAGGCCCCAGTGGACATCGGCGGCCAGCGGCCCGGTCAGCCGGCGAAGGCGTGCACCGGGCATGTCGCCGGTGATGCGACGCACGATCTCGCCCACCAGATGGCCGTAGGTGTTGGTGTGGTAGACGTGGCGCGAGCCGGGCACGAACCAGGCACCTGTCGCCGCGATCGCCTCGGCCATCCGCTGCCAGTTCCACAGGTCGTCGTCGGTGAGCCGCTCACGGATCGCCGGCACACCGGCTCGATGGCAGAGCGCGTGCCGGATCGTCGCCCGGTCCTTCCCGTGCGCAGCGAACTCCGGCCAGACCGATGCGATCGGGTCGTCGAGCCCGACGCGACCCTCGTCGACCAGCTGCAGCACGAGCAGCGCCACGATCGCCTTGCCCACCGAGTAGAAGTTCACCATCGTGTCGGGCCGCCAGGGCACGGTCCGGGCCTCGTCTGCCCATCCACCGACGAGGTCGACCACGGCTTCACCGCGCACCATCACGCACACTGCTGCGCCCACGTCGCCTCGCTCCGCGAAGTTGCCCGCGAACGCATCGCGCACCGCCAGGAAGCGTTCGTCGCAATGTCCGGAGATCGGTGCGAGCATCCCGGCAGCCTCGCGCACGCGACCGCCGACCGCCGACCCCGACCGTACGGGGCGCGACACCGTCCGGGGGCGTCGTCGGCGACTTGCCCTCGACGTTCGACTCGGACATGCTGGCCGGGTACACCAGCGCCAGCTTCGAGCGCAGGAGGGTTTGCCATGCACGATGCGCCGCACCAACCGGTCCTCCAGGTCGACGGCCTCGTGCGCCGCTTCGGCGAGCGCGTCGCAGTCGATGAGGTCTCCTTCCAGATCTCTGCCGGCGAGACCTACGGTCTCCTCGGCCCCAACGGCGCCGGCAAGACCACCACCATCTCGATGATCGCCGGCATCCTCGCCGCCGATGCCGGCACCGTGCACGTGGCCGGCATACGAGTCACCACCGACGCCAACCCGCAGAAGCGGTTGGTGGGCTACGTGCCGCAGCAGATCGCGTTGTTCGACGACCTCACCGCACGCGAGAACCTGCGGTTCTTCGGTGGGCTGCAGGGGCTCCGCGGCAAGCGGCTGGACGACCGCATCGCTGCCACCATGGAGATGGTCGGGCTCGCTGATCGCGCCGACGACCGGATCGACACCTACTCCGGTGGCATGCAGCGGCGGGCGAACATCGCCGTCGGGCTGCTCCACGAGCCGACGTTGCTCATCCTCGACGAACCGACCGCAGGCGTCGACCCGCAGAGCCGCAACCAGATCCTGGAGAGCATCGAGCAGCTCAGCCGTGCAGGGCTTTCCGTGCTCTACACCACGCACTACATGGAGGAGGCCGAGCGCCTGTGCGACCGAGTCGGCATCATCGACGGCGGCCGTCTCATCGCCGAAGGCACCCGGCGCGAGCTGGTGGCTCAGGTCGGCGAGCACGACCGCATCGTGGTGAGCGGCGACGAGCAGCTGGATGCGTTCGCCACGCGAGTGCGGTCCGTGGGCGGGGTGGCCGACGTGACGATCGGTGATCGCCAGGTGGAGGTCATGGCGGTCGAGGCCGCAGCGGTCCTGGCCGGCGTGGTCACGTGCGCGGTCGAGGCGGGGATGTCGGTCACGGGCGTGGAGGTCCACGAACCGAACCTGGAATCCGTGTTCCTGCAGCTGACCGGCAAGGCGTTGCGCGATGGTGCCGAATGATGCGCGCCACTCTGCTCGTTGCACGCGTCGAGCTGCGTCGCCGTGTGCGCAACCGGTCGGCTCTCGTCACCGCATTCGTCGGTCCACTGGTGCTGGCCTCGGTGTTCGGCGTGTTGTTCAGCGGTACCGGCTCCTTCACCCTCCGGATCGGCATCGTCGATGACGACAAGAGCACGGTCACCGAGCAGTTCGTCAGTGGCCTGCTCAACCAGCCCGCCGGCGGCGACAGCCCGGTGGAGTTCGTACGAGTCGAATCGGCAGCCGATGCCGCGACCGGCGTCGACGACGACGACCTCGACACCGCGATCGTGCTCCCCGAGGGTTTCGGCGCCGCGGTCACCGCCGGTCGGAGCGCTGCCATCGACGTGTTGCGCGACCCGAGCAAGGAGGTGTCCGGAGGAGTCGCCGCCTCCGTGGCCCGTCAGTACACCGTCGCCGTCTCGTCGCGTCGCCTCGCGATAGCCACCGTGATGGCGATGGGCGCCCCCTCCCCCACCGACGCGCAACTGGCATCGATGACCGACACCGTGATGACCGCCGTGGTCACCGAGCCACCAGGCGGTCACACGGTGAAGGCGGCCACGTTCTTCGGGGCGTCGATGTCGATCCTGTTCCTCTTCTTCACCGTCGCCTTCGCCGCCCGCGGCCTCATCGCCGAGCGTGTCAGCGGGGTGATGCCACGCATCCTCGCCACCCCTACCTCGGCGACCTCGGTGGTGATCGGCAAGGTGCTGGCCGTCAGCGTGCTGGGGTTGGCCGGCTTCGTCACCGTGTGGGCGGCGACGACCTGGCTGTTCGGTTCGGCGTGGGGCGACCCGACCGCCGTGCTGGTGACGATGCTCGCGACCGTGCTCGCCGTCGCCGGTGTCGCAACGTTCGTGTCCGGGCTCGCTCGCACCGAGGAACAGGCCGACGGGTCCACGTCCGCCGTCGCGTTCGCGCTGGCCCTGTTGGGGGGCAACTTCCTCGGGCCCGGCCAGGCGCCGGAGGCGTTGCAGCGCACCGCATCGTTCACCCCGAACGGGCAGGCCCTGGATGCGTTCATACGTGTCGCAGCCGACGGCGTCGGGGTCGGCGAGATCGGCCGGCAGCTGCTGCTGCTGTTCGGCTTCGCCGCGTGCTTCGGCGTCATCGGGCACGTGTTGATCAGCCGGAGGGCGCCGCGATGAACACGCTCACGGCCATCCGCCAGTTCGTGGTCGTCATCCTGCGCCGCCTGCTGCGCGACCGTACGGCGCTGTTCTTCATGACGGTGCTGCCGGTGATGATCATCGTCATCATCGGGGTCACCTTCGGGTCGGCGGGCAGTCTCGAGATCGGGGTGCTCAACGGGTCGTCGGGTTCCTCGGTGGCGACGACCCTCGTCGAGGCGATGGACCGATCGGATGGCACCACCGTCACGATGTTCGACTCGATCGACGAGCTGCGCGGTGCGGTGCGGCGCGAGTCGATCAGCGCCGGCGTCGTGCTGCCGGCCGGCCTCGACGCCGCGGTCGCCGGCGGCGACGTGCGGATCACGTTGATCGCGCTCCCCGACTCCCGAGCCGGCTCGCTCGCGCACGACGTCGTGCTCTCGGCGACGGCCACCGTGGTGGCCCCTGCCGACGCC
>JBAVTH010000090.1:0-28736 GCA_049696035.1 Ilumatobacteraceae bacterium | reverse complement strand
CGGCATCTCGCAGTTCACGCCCGGCGGCACGTAGACGAACGAGCCACCCGACCACACGGCGGTGTTGAGCGCGGAGAACTTGTTGTCGCCAGGGGGGATGATCGTGCCGAAGTACTGCTTGACCAGCTCGGGGTACTCGCGCAGCGCGGTGTCCATGTCGCAGAACAGGATCCCCTGCTTCTCGAGGTCTTCGCGGTTGCGGTGGAACACGACTTCCGATTCATATTGCGCGGTCACGCCGGCGAGGTACTTGCGCTCTGCTTCGGGGATGCCCAGCTTCTCGTAGGTGGCCTTCATCTGCTCGGGCAGGTCGTCCCACTCGCTCACCTGGTCGGTGGCCGGACGCAGGTAGTAGTAGATGTCCTGGAAGTCGATGTCGGGCATGTTGACCGCGAACCACTCGGCCATCGGCTTGCGATCGAAGGTGCGCAAACTGCGCTGACGCATCTGGCTCATCCACTTCGGCTCGCCCTTCCACCAGCTGATCTGGTCGACGACGCCGTCGTCGAGGCCCTTGACCGGCTTGAACGCATACTCCACGCCGGTGTCGCTCCAGCCGAGGTTGTACTTGCTGAGGTCGAGGTCGAAGGAGGTCATGGTGAGTTCCGATCAGCCGGTCTGCGGCACCGAGGGATTTGCACTACGGCCATAGTAACAATTCCGCGCTCCGATGCCCACTCGCCCCCTCTACAGTGCTGCCGTGGAACTGGATCGATCCGCCGTCGACCGGGTGCTGCGCCGGGCGAGCGACCTGACGGCCTCGGCCCCGGAAACGGCGTCGCATGCCATCAGCGAGGAAGCACTCCTCGTCGCTGCCGCCGAGGTGGGGCTCGACCCCGCCGTGGTCAGGGTCTCACTGGCGATCGAGCGCCTCGGTCCCGTCGCCCGACCCAGCCGCGCCGACCGCATCATCGGCGCCGACGAGGTGGTGGTCGAGCGCCTGCTGGCGCTCGATGCCGACGAGGCCATCGAGCGGCTCGACGACCTGATGGTGCGCGAACACCAGTTGCGCACCCGGAGGACCCGCCCCACCAGCCGCGAGTGGCACAAGCGCTCGGGAGCGGTCGGAGCGGTGCAGCGCGCGGCCAAGAGCGTCACCGGCGACGCAGGGCTCAGCAAGGTGGCTCGCGTGCAGGCCACATCCAGTGCCGTCGACGACGAACGGTCGGTGCTGCGAGTGGTTGCCGACCGACGCGGCCAGCGTGCCGGCATGGCCGCCGCGGGAGCAGTCGTCGGGGGCATCGGGCTGACTGCGGCGACGGTGGCTGGGCTGCTCGTGTCGCCCTTGCTGCTGGTGACAACGCCGGTGGCAGTCGGCGCCGCCGCCGGGGTCGCGCGCATCGGTCGCCGGCAGGCTCTCGCACTCGCGGTCGAGATCGATGCCGTGCTCGACGCAGTGGAGCAGGGCATCGCTCCCGTGTCGATCACGCAGAGCCTTCGTCGCGCCGTGAGCGGCACCCGGTCGACCGGGCGACCCGGCGCCGGCGCGGCCCGCAGCGGTTGAGCGCCGCGCCTCAGCCTGCGGCCAACCTGGCCGGCACGCTCTTGTGCCACGGTGTGCCGGCGATCCAGTCGCGGTCTGCGCTGCTGGTCAGCTCGTTGGGCGCAACTCCCGCCCGCGGCACGCCCTCGGCGGTGGGCTCGTCGAGCCCCATCCCGTTCGGCAGCGACACATGGCCGGGCTGCATCATCGAGCTGATCTCCACCGTCACCCGAGCACTTCCCCTCGGCGTCGTGAGCGTCGCCATGCCACCGTCCACGACACCCGCGGCCACGGCATCCGCCGCGCTGATGCGCAGTGCGCCGTTGGCGTCGCGCTTGCGCCACGAACTGTCGCGGATGATCGTGTTGGCGGTGAAGGATCGTCGCTCGCCCGCGCTGAGCAGCAGCGGCCACTCGAGCGATGCGAGAGGGGGCTCTCCGGCGAGGCCGCGCAGCTCGTCGACCAGCTCGGGAAGGTGCACGTGGATGCGGCCGTCATCGGTGCCCACCCTCGCCGGCACATCGTCCCACTCGTCGACGGTGAAGGAGATTCCGTGGTGTCCGGCGAGGATGGCCTCGAACAGCGACTCGCCCAACGCCAAGCCGTCGCCGGTGAAGCCGGCGCGCCGGACGGATGCCTCGAAGCCCATCGCGCACCGATGAGCGGCACCCCACAGCAAGGCCGCCGACGCGGCGCCGTCGGGCAGTGTGGGGCCGAGCGTTCGGTACAGCACCACCGGCGCCACCGCGCCGAGCGCAGGGTTGGAGGCCGTCGCCTCGAAGAACGCGCCCGCGAACGCCTCTCGACCGATCGCGGCCGCGGCGTGCAGCGACGCCAGATCATCGTCGGTGACAACTCCCAGGGCCTCCACGAGACGAGAGTGGATCTCCGGTTCGGGCAGTGGCCCGACGGGAGGTGACACCACGGGCATGCGCAGGTGGAACACGTTGGCCGGGAAGTCGAAGTTGAAGAACGTGGCCTCCCACTTCTCGAACTGGGTCTGAGCCGGCAGCACGTAGTGCGCCTCGCGGGCGGTCTCCGTCAGCGCCACGTCGATGACCACCAGCAGCTCCAACGACTGCAGGGCCTCGCGCATTCGCAGGGTGTCGGCCAGCGAATGCAGCGGATTGCCGCTCTCCACCAGCATCGCGCGATAGCGCGCCGGGTGGTCGGTGAGGATCTCGTCGGGGATGATGTTGCACGGCACGAGACCGTTGATGATCCGCGACCCGACGACCGGCGACACCTTCGTGGCCGCGTTCGGCCCGTCACCACGCACGAGCGCGATCAACGAAGTTGGCATGTACTGCGCGCCCGGCTTGGCGAAGTTGCCGGTGAGCACCCACAGCAGCTTCTCCAGCCAGCTGTTCATCGTGCTGTGGCGGTTCATCTGCACACCCAGGTCTTCGAGCACGGCGACGCTGTCGGCGCCGGCGATTCGCCGCGCCGCTGCCCGCACGAGCGATTCGTCCACACCGCAACGAGTTGCGTACTCGGCGATCGGCAGACCGGCGAACTCGCCCACGACGTCTTCCCAGCCCGAGACGTGGTCTCGCACCCATTCGGAGTGCACCAACCCCTCCTGCACGATCACGGCCACCATCGCCGACAGGCAGAACGCGTCCGTGCCCGGCTTGACCTGCAGGTGAAAGCCCCCGCCGGAAGCGGCCAGTTCCGCGGTCTCGCTGCGCCGCGGATCGATCACGATCATCGATCGCGCCGGGTCGTTGGCGATCTCCTTGAGGGTGGTGCGGGCACGAGGGAAACCATGGCTCTGCCACGGGTTCTTGCCGACGAACAGCGCCACCTCGCAGTGCTCGACATCGGCGCGTACGCCGCCGCCGAACATCTTGCCGTTCACCCAGAACTCGCCCGTCTTCTCCTGCGACAGCGCATTCGCCCGGTACTTCGCGCCCAGCGCTCGCAGCGTGGCTCCGCTGTAGCCACCGCCGAGGTGGTTCCCCTGCCCCCCACCGCCGTAGTAGAAGATCGACTCCCCACCATGGGCATCGCGAACCGCGGCAAACCCGGCAGCGACCTCGCGGATCGCCGTCTCCCAATCGATCTCCTCGAAGGTGCCGTCGGGTCGACGGCGCAGTGGCGACGTGAGCCGCCTCGTCCCGTTCTGGTAGTGGTCGAGGCGCAGCGCCTTCTCACACGTGTAGCCCTGCGACGCTGGGTGCGCCTTGTCGCCTCGGATGCGCTCGAACGTGTGCCCGCCGTCGCCCAGGCGGATCTCGATGCCGCAGTTGCACTCGCACAGGATGCAGGCCGACGGATGCCACTCGCTGTCGTTCATGGCCGAACACTAGGGCACTGCGTTGCATGATGCAACCCAGTGCGTACGAGTCAGGCGGTCGTCACCGACTCTGCCGCCGCGACACGACGCATACCGGGCCCCGCCTTCGCACGCACGACGCCGAGCTCCATCGGTTCGCCACAGGCCGAGCAGACCAGCACGGCGTCGCCACGCCCTGCACAGGTGTGGCGCATGACCAACGGCGGCCCATCGGGCGATTCCCACTTGTCGCCCCACGCCATCAAGGCGGCGATGACCGGGTAGAGGTCGCGGCCCTTCTCGGTGAGGTGGTACTCGAAGCGTTCGGGATGGTCCTGGTACTTGATCCGCTCGATGACGCCGGCACCGACGAGCGTGGTGAGCCGATCGCTGAGGATGTTGCGGGCGATGCCGAGATCCGCCTGGATCGCCTCGAACCGTCGCTGGCCCAGCATGATGTTGCGAACGATGAGCAGGGTCCACCACTCGCCGACGATCTCGAGGCTCCTCGCCACCGAGCAGTTCATATGGCTCACGCTGCTGCGTTTCACGGCGTCAGGCTAGTCGCGCCATGCAACTCACTGCCAGGGACCTTGGCAACAGGCTCACCGGGCACCCGGTGCCGCCCAGCGCCGCCAACATGCAGAGAAAGTTGGCGGGCGCTTGAACCGCACTTGACAGTCGACTCCTACGGTCACGGCATGCCCGACTCCACGCCGCAGCCGATCACCGACCGCAGCGCGCCCACCATCGCGCCACTCGTATTGGTTGCCGACGACGATCCAGTGCAACGGCGTCTGCTGCAGGCCATCCTCGAACATGCGGGCTATCGCGTCGCGCTGGCCGTGGACGGCGCCGACACGCTCGCCGCACTCGCTCGCGAGCAGCCCGACATCGCCCTGATCGACGCGATGATGCCCGGTCGCAGTGGGCTGGACGTCGTGGCTGCACTGCGCGCCGAACCGGGCTTCGACACGCTGCCGGTCATCATGATCAGCTCGCACAGCGACATGGCGACGAAGGTGGAGTCGTTCGCCTCGGGGGTCAGCGACTACCTGGTCAAGCCGGTCGACGGCACCGAGCTCGTGGCCCGGGTACGAGCGCAGCTGCGCGCCGGTGATCGATGGACCGGGCACCTCAGCCGCAGCGAGCAGCGGAACCAATCGGTCTTCCGCACGCTCTCGCAGACCGAACTGGGGTCCGATCCCTTCGAAACCGCCCGGCGGTTGCTCGACCGCATGCCCGCCGAACTGGGGTGCAGCGCTCTGGTCGCAGTGGCCGACGGACGGGTGGTCCCGCTCGCCAGCAGCATCGAGGGATCCGATCTGACGGCCACCCTTCTGGAGCTCGACTGGGGCGCTGGAGCCGAGCGCCAACGCGTCATCCAGACGAGCAGCCCGTGGTGCCCGATGTGCGGTCGCGACCGGCGCGACGGGCGCATCACGGTCACTCGTCTCACCACGTTCACGGCCAGCGCCGCGCTCCTGCTCTCGGGTTGCTCGTCGGCCCCCGACTCCGTGTCGCTGCCGCTCGCGCAGCTCGACGCAGATGCCTGCGCGCCCGTGCTGTGCGGCCAGTTCGGCGAGTGGCGAATTGCCGACGGCGACCGTTGCTGGGTGGATGATGTCATCGCTCGTCAGCGCTTCGACGTCAAGTACCAGCCGATCGTCGAGCTGCGCACGGGCACGGCGGTCGCCTTCGAGGCCTTGGCCCGATTCCCGGACGGCCTGGATCCGGAGAGCGCGTTCGCCATGGCGGCCCGCACCGACCGTGGCGTGGCCCTGCAGCTCGCCGTCGTACGCGAAGCGATCCGGCGTGGACGCGCATTGCCGCACTCGGCCGCCTTGCACTGCAACGTCTCGCCCCTTGCCGCCGCGGCGCCCGAACTGGCATCGATCCTGTGTCAGGCCGGTCGCAAGATCGTGATCGAGATCACCGAGCACGAGCTGATCGAAACGTCGACGGTGGATCTCCTTCGCGAGTTCGCACCGTCCACTGCATCGATCGCGGTGGACGACGTCGGCGCCGGCTATGCAGGCTTGTCGCTGCTGCTGCGCCTGCGGCCCGACGAGATCAAGATCGACCGCGTGATCGTGTCGGGAGTAGACGCGGACCCGGCGCGGCAGGCGCTCGTTGCCGGCCTCGTGCGCTTCGCACTGGCGACCCGGGCGAACCTGATCGCCGAGGGCATCGAGCGCGCAGAAGAGCTGCGCTGCCTGCTGTCGCTGGGTGTCGAGCTCGGCCAGGGCTACCTGTTCGCCCCCGCAATGGACATCTCCGATGCGGCGACGTTGCGGCCGTTCTCACCTCCCGGTGCAAACTGACGAGATCTTGATCTTGGGCTGACGATGGCCGGATCTCCCCCGTCGAACCTTGCCAGCATGTTCACACAACGCCTCGCCACGGCTCTCCGCACGCTGGTCGTCACTCTGGCAGCGCCCGCGTTGCTCGTGAGCGCGTGCGGCAGCAGCGCATCGAGCCCGACCGCAACCGAGAACAGCGCATACGACGTCGTGTCGAAGCCCCAGCTGGTGCCGGGGGATGCGCTCCCTGCACCCACCGGCCCGGTGGTGCTGACGCTCTCCGGAAGGATCGAACGAACCAACGGTGGCAACGAAGCCCGATTCGACCTCGACACGCTGGAGAGGCTCGGCCTCGTCGAGTACCGGGTCGACGATCAGCAGGCGGAGGGCCGCACCGTCACGTTCCGCGGCGTGCTGGTGAGCGACCTGCTGGCGTTCGTGGGTGCCGATCCGTCGGCCTCCACGCTGCGCACCGTCGCATTGAACGACTACGCCGTCGAGATCCCGATGACCGACATCGTGGAGTACCCGGTGATGCTTGCCACGGAAGTCGACGGCGAGCGCATGCCGGTCGCCCGCTACGGCCCTACCCGAATCGTCTATCCGTCCGAGTCCTACGACCTCGACCCGGCGATCTACGAACCAAGGTGGATCTGGCAGCTCGCCTCGATCGACGTGAGTTGACCGATGCTTCCCGAGCGCACCCACCCGGCCCGACGGCGGATCGGGTTGGTCTTCGTGGTGACCGCCGTCGCGCTGCTCGTCGGCGGGCTGATGGTCGGCGGTCTGCTGTTCCGTCAGACCCGTCAGCTCCAACGCAGCGTGGGCATCACCGAAGAGATCGTCAACGCGAACGTGCGTGCACTCGGCCAGGTGCAGCGCGAACTGCTCCGCCTGCAGGTGCTGGTCGAATCCGGATCGGCTGATGCCGAGGCGCTCTCTCTGCACGAGGCGTTCGTCTCCCAGCGAATGATCGAGGCGACGCTGTCGTACCAGTTGCAGACCCTGGGTACGGACGAGCTCCTCGACGAGGCCCGTTCGCTCGCGCGCCAGTGGGACAAGGAGACCAAACCCCTCGTCGATCAGCTGGTGGCCGCACCGACCCGAGTCGACGACGCGGATCGAGCTGAGCTGAGCGCTCGGATCACCACTCTCGAATTGGGCTTCAACCAACTCGTCTCGGACGGTGAGGTGAACCGCAAGGGGCAGGCAGGGATCGCCAACGACGCGAGCACGAAACTGCTCGCCAGCGCGAGACGACTGCTGGTCGGGCTCGTCGTCATGTGGAGCGGCTTCCTGTTGTTCGTGATGGTGGGGTGGTACGTCTACCACCGCCTGTCGCGACAGCGGCAGGAGGCGAACGAGTGCCTCGTCTCGCTCAACGCCGAGGCACGCAAGCTCAGCCTCGTGGCCAGCCGAACCGACAACCTGGTGATCATCACCGATGGGAACGGTCTTGTGGAGTGGGTCAACGACGCGTTCACTCGCGTGACCGGCTACACCATCGACGACGTCAAGGGGATGAGCCCCGGCGCCAGGCTGCAGGGGCCCGGTACCGATCCCGCAACGATCCGCTACATGCGCGAGCGCATCAGCCTTGGCGAACCGTTCCACTGCGAGGTGCTCAACTACACGAAGGGCGGCAAGGACTACTGGGTCGACCTCGACGTGCAACCGATCGTCGGCGAAGCCGGCAAGATCGTCAACTTCATCGCCGTCCAGGCGGACGTGACCGAACGCCGACAGTTCGAGGAGCACCTCCGCCGGGCCAAGGAGGACGCCGAGCAGTTCGCCGAGGAGAAGGCCAACTTCCTCGCCAGCATGAGCCATGAGATCCGGACACCGCTGAACTCCGTGCTCGGTTTCACCGAACTGCTGCTGGGCACCGAACTCACCGAGACCCAGCGCGAGTACGCGTCCACCGCCCGCGAGAGCGGAGCGATCCTCCTCGATGGGTTGAACAACATCCTCAACTTCTCCGCTCTCGAGTCCGGTCGCGTGGAGCTCGATGTGCAGCACTTCGACGTGGAGGCATTGCTGCACTCGACGGTCACGACGGTCAAGCCGGACGCGCTTCGCCGTGGGCTCGAAGTGCGTGTGGTGGTCGACCCCGGCCTGCTGCCGATCGCTCTCGGCGATCCGACGCGGCTACGGCAGATCCTGGTGAACCTGCTCTCCAACGCCGTGAAGTTCACCGAGGTGGGCGAGGTGGTGCTGCGCGCATCGATGGGAGATGCCGCCCCGGGCGGCGGGCAGCAGCAGCTGCTGCTGTCGGTCACCGACACGGGCATCGGCATCGGCGCCGATCACCTCTCCCGGTTGTTCCGCCCCTTCACGCAGGGGGATGCCTCGATCACCCGTCGCTACGGTGGCACCGGTCTCGGCCTTGCGATCAGCCGGCACCTGGCGTCGATGATGGGCGGCGAGATCACCGTCGAGAGCACGCCCGGTTCGGGCACCACCTTCCGGCTTGCGCTGCCGGTGCTACCCGGCGACCCCGCGCTGGTGCAGCGGGAGTCCGACGTGCGATCGCCGAGCGGCGCTCGGGGCGTCGGCCCGGTGTCAGTGCTGCTGGTCGAGGACGACAGCATCAACCAGCGTGTTGCTTCGCACATGCTGGCCCGGCTGGGTTATCGCGCCCGGGTCGTGGGCAACGGTGAGCAGGCACTTGCCGCCCTGCGGCTCCAGACGTACGACCTCGTGCTGATGGACCTGCACATGCCCGTCATGGACGGAATCACGGCGACCAAGCGCATTCGGGCAACGCTCCCTGCAACGCGTCAACCGATGATCGTGGGGCTGACGGCCTCGGCTCTGGTGGGCGACCGCGAGCGCGTGCTCCGGGCCGGCATGGACGGCTACCTGTCGAAGCCGGTGCAGATGAGCGACCTCGCCGCGGCGCTCGATGCCGCCGGCAGCGGCACCAAGCGGCAGCGGCCTGCAGCACCGAACGTCGACGGTCGCATCGGGACCGAGGCCCTCGATCGGACCACGGCCCTTCCGGCAGTGGACGTCGCAGCCTTCGAGCACAGGATGGGACCGATCGAGGACGCTCGTGGATTGCTGTTCGAGCTCGTGCCCACGTTCATCGACGAGACCTCTGGGCTGCTCGAACAGCTGGCACACGCGGTCGCTGCGGCCGATCTACAAGGACTGCAGCAGCTCGCCCACCGACTCAAGGGCACGGCCTCGGCGGTCGCTGCATCTGCCATGGCCAGCACCGCCGAGGTCTTCGAGACCTCCGTCAACACCGGCGAGAGGTGGCGGGCGCGCGAGCTGTTGGCAACGCTCGAGTCCCAGCTCGCCGACATCAGGGAGTGGTTCGTCGAGGCGACCGGACCCACGGCCAGTCGCGCAACGAGCGCCGAGCACGCGTCAAGGTGACGGCCGCCAGCGAGAGGGCGGCCACCCCGGGCGCAGCGTAGACTCGCTCGATGGCTCGGCGGCTCTCCTCGCTTCTGGTCGCCTTCGTCGTCGCCCTGTCCCTTTCACTCACGGCTTCGACACGCGACGTCGCCGCGGCCGACGGCCTGTCGTTCAGCAACACCACCACCTACACGCTCGACGCGCTCTCGGGGTTGGTGCACGTCCAGGCCGAGATCTCACTCACCAACACCATCCCCGACCAGCGCGACGGCAACTACATCAACCGCCGCTACTTCACCGGCTTCTCGCTGCCCGTCCCCGTAGGAGCCGTCAACCAGGTCGCTACCTCTTCCCGCGGCAAGGTGCTGGATCTGGCACCACGTCTCGTCGAGGGCAACACCGACTTCTACGTCTTCGACATCGATCTGGCCAGCGATCTCTACTACCAGCAGAGCGCACAGGTCGCCGTCACCTACGACATCACCGGCATGCCACCCCGGTCGGAGAACCCTTCGCGCGTCAACGGCGCCTATGCCGCGTTCGACGCCTTCGGCATCGGCGACGAAGGCAAGGTGACGGTACGCGTGGTCGTACCGCCAGGTTTCTCCATCGACACCTTCGGCGATGATGCCGTGGTGTCGCAGGAGAACGGCAACACCGTCTACACCGCCACCGACATCCCCAATCCCGACGAGTTCAACATCTTCGTGTCGGCACGCAACGACGGCGGGCTGCAGACGGTCGCGGCCAGCACGGCCGACGGCGACGACTTCACCCTGCGCAGTTGGCCCGGCGACACCGAGTGGCAGTCCTTCGTGACGACGCAACTGCACGACGGGGTGCCGGTGCTCAGCCGCCTGGTGGGCCAGCCGTGGCCGATCCACGACACCGTCGAGGTCCGCGAGGCCTACACGCCGTACCTCTACGGCTACGCCGGCTGGTTCAGCGCCAGTGACAAGGAGATCGAGATCGGAGAAGACCTCGATCAGGAAGTCGTGCTGCACGAGCTGTCCCACGCCTGGTTCAACGACGAGTGGTTCGCCGACCGATGGTTGAACGAGGGCTTCGCACAGGCCTACTCCAACAAGGCCGTCGCCGAGATGGGCGGCGTGGCCACTGCACCGGACGAGATCAGCGACACCGACGCCGGCAGGGTGAACCTCAACGAATGGGACGATCCGGACTTCACCGATGGAGCCGATGCCGTCGAGGACTACGGCTACAACACGTCGTTCTCCGTGGTGCAGCAGATCCTCGCCGAGATCGGCGACGCGAACATGCGCAGGGTGCTGGCGGCTGTGACCGACCGAACGATCGCGTACACCGGCGACGCCGTTCCAGAACGGTACGACGTGGTCACCGACTGGCGTCGATTCCTCGACCTCGTCGAAGAGATCGCCGGGGCAAAGGGCGCCGACGAACTCATCGATCGGTACGTGGTCACCACCTCGCAGAGCGAGTGGCTCGACGAGCGCACCTCCGCGCGCGAGGCGTATCAGCGGCTCGTGGAGCACGGCCACGAATGGGCGCCGCCGTACCTCGTGCGCGAGAAGATGTCGGCCTGGTCGTTCGGTGCCGCGACCAGGGCCATCGACGCCGCGGAGAACGTCCTCGCGTTGCGCGACGAGCTCGACGAGAAGACAGCCGCGCTCGGTGCCGGGTACCCGGACGACCTGGAGTCCGGCTTCGAGGCTGCTGACAAGAACCTCGACGAGGCGACGAAGGACGTGCAGGAGCAGATCGACACCGCCGATCGTGTACTGGCGGCCGTCGCGGCCGATGCCGAGAACGATGGCCTCCTCGACAAGGTCGGCCTGCTCGGAACGAACCTGCCCGCCCTGCTCGACGAAGCCAAGGCCGCGTTGACGCACGGCGACCACGAAATGGCCCGGTCGCGGGCGCAGCAGGTCATCGACACCGTGGACGGTGCGCCGGATGTCGGCAGGAGACGCTCGCTGTGGGTGGCCGGAGGGGCGTTGCTGACCCTGATGCTGCTGGCCGCCCTCGTCGTGCAGCTACGCCGGCGCCGGCGCAATCGCCGGTTCCTGCTCGACGAGCAGGCCACCAGCGAGGCCGATGAGCCGACCGTGGCCGAGGCCGCGGAACCCGAGGGAGCGGATACCTGCGTCGACCCCGAAGCGCCCGACTCGCCGAGGCCCTGAGCTCGAGGCGCGATCACCTCACGGGAGAGCGGACTGTGAGCTCCGCCGGTCGCCTTTCGCAGCGCCGATGCGCTCGAGCTCGATGAAGATGCACTCACCCGGGCATGCCAACGCCGAGTCGACCACGCTCTGCACGTTGCGCGGGTGCACCACCGCCAGACTGCTCGATCCACCGGGGTCGTTCAGCGGCCGGCCGTCGTCGGCCACGTAGGCGATGCCGTCCTCCAACTGCACGAACACGTCGGGGCAGTGGTCGACGCACAGGCCGTCACCCGTGCACAGGTCCTGATCGATCCACACACGCATGGGCCTGACGCTACCGCTGACCCGCCGTTGTGCTGTGTGGTGCGCCGTCACTGCACCGTCGCCGCGACGTAGCCTTGCGGCCGTGCAGGCTCCGATCGCTCAGCAAGTCGACCATGTGTGGCAACGACCGACCGGGGCTGCCGCCGACCCCTGGGCATGGCTGCGCGACCGCGACGACCCCCACACCGTGGCGTACCTCGAAGCGGAGAACGCGTACTCCGATGCCTGGTTCGCACAGCACACACACCTGATCGACACCCTGTTCGGCGAGATCAAGTCGAGGGTGCAGGAGACCGATCTCTCCGCCCCGGTCCGCAAGGACGACTGGTGGTACGTCACGCGCACCGAGGAAGGGGCCAGCTACGCCATTCACTGCCGTGGGCGCACCTCCGACACGGCGACGGAGCAGGTGTTGCTCGACGAGAACGCCGAGGCCGCCGGCCACGAGTACTTCTCGGTCAACGCCTTCGATGTCAACCCGCAGCACACCGTGCTCGCGTGGAGCAGCGACAACGACGGCAGCGAGCAGTACACGATGCATCTTCGCGACCTGTCCACCGGCGCCGACCGGTCGGAGGAGCTGGCCGGCACCACATGGGGCGGCACGGCCTGGTCGGCCGACGGCAACACGCTCTTCTACGTGACCGCCGACGAACAGATGCGCCCGCACCGCGTGTGGCGGCATGCCCTCGGCACCACCCAGGCCGACGATGTGATGGTCTTCGAGGAACCCGACGAACGGTTCTACGTGTACGTCGACCTCAGTCGGAGCGGCGAGTGGGTGGTCATCGAGACAGCCAGCAAGCTGAGCTCGGAGGTTCACCTCGTCCCTGCCTCCGACCCCGCAGCGGTGCCGGTCGTGGTTCGGCAGCGCGCCATCGACGTCGAGTACGGGGTCGACCACTGGGGAGATCGCTGGGTGGTGCTCACCAACGAGGCAGCCACCGACTTCCGGGTGATGACGGCCCCGCTCGATCGCCCCGATGAATGGACCGAGCTGGTGCCGCACGTGGCCGGCCGGCGCATCATGTCCGTCGAGGCGTTCGCGGAACATCTCGTTCTGCACGAGTGGGCCGATGCTCAACCACGCATCCGCGTGCTGTTCCGCGACGGGAGCGAACGCACGGTGCGCGGCGCCGAGGAACCCCACGACCTCGAGCTGGAAGCGAATCCGGAGTGGCGGGCGGGAACGGTTCGCTACGTCGTGCAGTCGCTCACCCGCCCCATCACCGTGTACGAGGAAGACGTGCGTACCGGCGAGCGCACTGTGCTGAAGCAGACACCGGTGCCGTCTGTCGATCTCGCTGCCTACACCAGCGAGCGACTGTGGGCCACCTCACCCGACGGCACCAAGGTGCCCGTCGACATCGTCCATCGCGACGGCACGGCACGCGATGGCACGGCGGCCGCGTGTGTGTACGGCTACGGCAGCTATGAAGCCTCCATGCCTCCGTGGTTCAGCGTGGCGCGCCTGTCGCTGCTCGACCGAGGAGTGGTCTGGGCCCTGGTGCACCCTCGTGGTGGTGGTGAGCTGGGCCGCCAGTGGTACCTGCAGGGTAAGCTCGAACACAAGCGCAACACGTTCACCGACACGATCGCATGCGCCGAGCACCTCATCGCCTCCGGCTGGGCGCACCCCGGCAAGGTTGCCCTGCGCGGCGGCAGCGCCGGCGGCCTGCTCGTGGGTGCATGCATCACGATGCGCCCCGACCTGTTCCGGGCGGCAGTCGCCGAGGTGCCGTTCGTCGATGTGGTCACGACGATGTCCGACCCGTCGTTGCCGCTCACGGTCACCGAGTGGGAGGAGTGGGGCGACCCGCGCGAGCAGCCGATGGCCGGCTACATGCTGAGCTACTCGCCCTACGATCAGACCGTTGCGGCGGACTACCCGGCGCTCTACATCACCGCCGGCCTCAATGATCCGCGAGTCAGCTACCACGAACCGGCGAAGTGGATCGCCAAGCTGCGCGCGGTCCGCACCAACGACACGACGCTGCTGTTGCGCACCGAGATGGGCGCCGGCCACGGCGGCCCGAGCGGCCGCTACGAGGCCTGGCGCGACGAAGCACGCAACCTCGCATTCCTGCTCACCGAGCTCGCTTGAGCGGGCTCCCCCGACGTCACCCGCTCGCTTGGTGACGGACGGTCACAGGGTTGCGGCGAGCGTGGCGAGCGCAAGGAGCGCTGCATTGCGCGCGAGGTGGCGGGCGCCGATGGGCCGGGAGCTGAGTGATCCGAAGCACGCGCACGGAGGGCGGCGTCCCTGTGCGAGCCGCAACAGCAGCAAGCCGGTGAACACTGCGAGCAAGACAACGGCGCACCATGCAACGGCATGCCGCTGCAACTGCACCATGAGCAGCGCCCCCAGACCGAGTTCGACGAGGGGCATCGGTCGGGCGAGCACCCACGGCACCCCGAGGCCTTCCGACTGAGAGCGCCACGCCGCGGGCGCCGCCAGCTTCGACACGCCCGCGACCAGCAACACGAGGGCCACCAGCACCGATGCCATCACACCCCATGCGGAGCGGCCCATCGCTCAACCGACTTCGACCGTGAGGCCCTCGGAGGCGGCGAACACCTCGACGCCGCGCGTCTTGCCGGCGGCGACCGCGCAGCGCGCCACCTCGTCGAGCGCGAGGTCGGTGCGCGACGGGTCGTGGTGGAACAGCGCGAGGCGTCCGACGCCGCAATGCTCGGCCAGCCAGATGGCGTAGTCGATGGTGCAGTGCCCCCAGGTGGCCTTCCGCTCGAACTCGTGGTTGGTGTACTGCGAGTCGTGGATCAGCAGATCGGCGCCTTCCGCGATCTCGCGGGCCCCGTCGCTGATCGTGAACGACCCGTCGTAGGGCTGTTGATGGTCGCTGAGGTAGGCGATGGTGCGACCGTGCCACTCGATGCGGTAACCGAGCGTCGGGCCCACATGAGGCACCAGCCGCGACATCACCTTGATGCCGCCCACCTGGAACGAGTCGTCGGAGGTGTCGTGGAACCTGACCGTCCCCGGCAACTGGTCGATGGTGACGGGGAACAGCGGCGGTCGGATCACGGTGCCGATCACCTCCGCGACCGATCGACCATCGTCCTGTGCCGGCGCATACACGTCGAGCACGGAACCTTCCTGGAGCAACGGCGAGAAGAACGGCAAGCCCTGGGTGTGATCCCAGTGGAGGTGGCTCAGCAGGCACGTGCCGCGAAAGGTGCCGTCCTGCGGCATCGTGCGGCCGAAGTAGCGCGCACCGGTACCGAGATCGAAGAACAGCGGGGGTTCGCCGGGGACGTCGACCGCGACACAGGAAGTGTTGCCGCCGTATCTCGTGATGTCATCGCCGTGACACGGCGTCGAGCCGCGCACGCCGAAGAACGTGACCTGCATCGTGGTGCACCCCCTGCGCTCGTCACGTTACGCCCGGTGTCGGCCCGGGGTAAACCAGCCGGGTACGTGACGCATGTCGCACCACGGCTAGCTTGCCGTCATGACCGTCATCTCTGAGGGCGCCGCTTCGGCCAACGGCGTCGACTTCAGCTACCTCGCCGCCGGCGATCCGGGCGCGCCGCTGGCGCTGTGCCTGCACGGCTTCCCGGACAGCGCACACACTTGGCGACACCTCCTGCCGGCGTTGGCGGCGGCCGGTTACCGCGCCATCGCACCGTTCCAGCGCGGCTACGCGCCCACCTCGGTACCGCCCGATGGTCGCTACCAGACCGGCGCGTTGGCCATCGATGCCACCGCGTTGCACGACACGCTGGGCGGCACCGGCGAAGCAGTCATCATCGGCCACGACTGGGGCGCGACGGGCACGCACGGCGCGGCGGTGTTCGCGCCCGAACGCTGGGCGAAGGTGGTCACGATGGCAGTGCCGCCGGGCCCTGCCATGGGCATCTCGTTCGTCACCAACCTCGCCCAGGTGCAGCGCAGCTGGTACATGTTCTTCTTCCAGCACGGGTTGGCAGATCTCGTCGTGCCCGCCAACGACCTCGCGTTCATCGATCTGCTGTGGTCACAATGGTCACCGGGGTACGACGCCACCGACGACCTCGTCACCACCAAGGCCAGCCTGCGCGATGCGGCGAACCTCACCGCTGCGCTCGGCTACTACCGTGCCACGCTCGGCGACGGCCTGAAAGACCCTGCGCTCGACGAGGTGCAGGCGGCAACCCAGGGGTGGGCCACCCAGCCGCACCTCTACCTGCACGGCCGCAACGACGGCTGCATCGGCGCCGAAGTCGCCGAGCTCGCCGCGTCCATGGCACCACCGAACGTCACGATCGAGATCGTCGAGCACGCGGGCCACTTCCTGCACCTCGAGCAGGCAGCCGCTGTCAACGCCCGCATCGTCGAGTTCCTCGCGTGACACGGCCCGGCGCTGCCACCCTTCCCGACGGGTTGGTGGTGGTCGTCAAGCGCGAGTGCGAGACGTGCCGCATGGTCGCCCCGTTGCTGTCGCGCTTCGCCACCATCGTCTACACCCAGGACGATCCCGCCTTCCCGGACACGTCCGCGGTGCACGACGAAGACCTGTCCGTCAGCTGGCACCACGAGATCGAGACGGTGCCCACGGCGATCCGGGTCGTCGACGGGGTCGAGGTGGAACGCACCATCGGGTGGGTGCGCGACGAGTGGCGCCGCATCACCGGCCTCGACGATCTGGGCGAGGAACTGCCCAACTTCCGGCCGGGCTGCGGCTCGGTCAGCGAGGACCCCGACCGCGTCGACGCACTGCGCGCCGCATTCGGTGCGGGCGTGCTGACGTCGCGCCGGCTGGAGCTGGCCGATCTCGACGACGAGATGGAGCTGATGTTCGAGCGAGGTTTCACCGACGGGCTTCCGGTGGTACCGCCCACCGAGGAGCGCGTGCTCCGAATGTTGCAGGGCACCACCCGAGCGCCGCAGGAGATCGTCGCGATCGTTCCACCCGATCTTGTCGAGATCACCGTCGAGAAGGTTGCGATCAACGCCGTGATGGCCGGCTGCAAGCCGGAGTACATGCCGTGGGTGCTCGCCGCGCTGGAGGCCGTCTGCACCGACGAGTTCAACATCCACGGCGTGCTCGCCACCACCATGCCGGTAGGGCCGGTGATCATCTGCAACGGGCCCGGCACCCGCGCCATCGGGATGAACAGCGATGGCAACGTGCTGGGCCAGGGCAACCGGGCAAACCTCACGATCGGTCGAGCGATCCAGCTGATCGTGCGCAACGTCGGCGGCGGCCGACCCGGCGAGGTGGATCGGGCCACACACGGCAACCCCGGCAAGCTCAGCTTCTGCTTCTCCGAACGCGAACAGGACTCGCCGTTCACCTCGCTCGCCGTCAGCCGTGGCTTCGCCGCCACGGACGACACGGTCACCGTGTTCGCCGGCGAAGGCCCGCGCTGCATCGTCGATCAGAAGGTGCGCACTGCACCCGAACTCGCCAACGTGTTCGCCGCCTGCCTCCGCACCCTGCACAACCCCAAGCTGGTACTCGCCTTCGACTCGATCCTCGTGGTCGGGCCGGAACACGCGCGAGTGTGCGCGGAGGCCGGTTGGGACCGCGACCGCCTGCTGTCGGAGCTGCACGCTCGCCTGCAGCTGCCGGGCCACGAGCTGGTGCATGGTGCGCTCGGAATCGCCGATGGCGTGCCGGCGCACCTGCGCGACGCCACACTGCCCAAGTTCCGCTCCGACGGCATCCTGCTCGTGCACGCGGGCGGCAGCGCCGGCCTGTTCTCGACGATGATCGGCGGCTGGGCGAACGGCGCGATGGGCTCGCAGCCGGTGACGCGTCGGGTCGCGTCATGACACGCCGTTCCATGAGAGAGTTGGTCACATGACTCGCATCCTGCTCGACCCAAGTAGCGAACGCTCGGTGCCGCACCGCGAGCGACTCCCCCGGCCCGCTCATCTGAGCGGCCAGGTCGTCGGCCTGCTCGACATCACCAAACCGCGCGGCGATGTGTTCCTCGACCGGCTGGAGGAACTGCTCATCGAGGCGGGGGCTCGGGTGCGCCGGTACAGCAAGCCGACGTTCACCAAACCGGCGCCGGTGGATCTTCGTCAGGAGATCGCTACCCAGTGCACACTCGTGATCGAGGCCCTCGCCGATTGAGGCAGTTGCACGTCGTGCAGTGTGCACGACATCGTCGACATCGAACGCCGGGGCGTGCCCGGCGTGTTCGTGGCGTCCGCCGAGTTCGAGCAGGCGGCGACAGCCCAATCGGCAGCACTTGGCTTCCCCGACGTCGCCAGGGTCTTCACCCCCCATCCCATCCAGGACCGAACCGACGACGAGATGCACGAGTACGCGACTCGTGCGTTCGAGCAGATCGTGCGCGCCATCGTCGGGTCATGATCCTCTGTCAGGCTTGCCGAACGAGCAACCGATAACAATTCGACACTGCGGGCATGAGCAACAGGAGTTCCCACCGATGACCACCAGGCCGTGGCTCGCGATCACCCTCACGGCGGCCAGCGTCGCCGCCTCCGTCGCACTTGCGGTGCCGTCGGTCGTTTCGGCGGCCGCCTGCAGCGCCATGCAGAGGATCGATCCGGCCCAGATCGATCCGTCGGTGGTGTGCGTCGAGCAGCGACTGATCGAACTCGGCTACCGCGACATCGTCGGTCCGGACGACGTTTACGACGGTCCCAGCGTCGAGGCGGTGAAGGGCTTCCAGTCCAGTCGCGGCCTGCACCCCGATGGCATCATCACGTCCGTCACAGCCCGCCAACTGGGGCTTCGCGGATCGCTCGCCCCCGCCGGCTCGCCGCGGGTGACGGTGATCGGTGATTCCACCGCCGCCGCCATCCGCTGGTACGACGAGGCCAACAACCACACAGTCCGCTACGACGTGATGGCGGCTTCCTACGACGTGCTGCTCGCCACCGAGAGCTGCCGCCGCCTCGTCGCGCCCAGCTGTCTGGGCCGCGTCGACCCTGGCACCGGCCAGCGCTGGGCACCGGTGAGCGTGCTGCCACTGATGCGCACCACCCTGCACGGCAACATGGGCGAGGCGTTGGTGATCATGGCCGGGTACGACGACCTCGCCATCACCGACGCCATCGACCAGATCATGGCCGAAGCGAAGCATCAGAAGGTCCCCAAGGTCCTCTGGCTGAACTATCGCGTCGCCGACGACTCCTCGCTCGGCCCCATCCATGCCGCTCACAACGTCGCACTCGAGGACGCCAAGGTCCGCCACCCCAACCTGCTCGTCCTGGATTGGAACGGCTACTCCAAGGCGCAACCGGCCACCACTCAAGCCGAATGGTTCGGCGCCGATCAGATCCACATCACGAGCTCGGGCGCCGTCGAACTCGCTCGGTTCATCAAGGCCAGACTCGACGCCGAGCACATCGAGGTCTGCGACGCCTCCCACGCCCTCGCCGGTGTACCCGACACCGAAGTGGGAACACCGCTCACGGTCTCGCTCGGCGATACCGGCTTCGTCGGGATGCAGCCCGTTCGAGTTCTCGACACCCGCGCCGCGGCACTCGGCGGTGGGAAGGGGAAGCTGCAGCCGAGCAGCACCATCCGCATCGATCTACAGGGCGTGCTGCCTGCCGGCACGTCGCAGGCGGTGCTGAACGTCACCGCCGTGAACCCGTGCAGTGGCGGCTACCTGACGGTGTTCGCATGCGGCACGCGACCGAACACCTCGAACCTGAACTACGAGGCGGGGCGGACGACTGCCGCCTTGGCGATGACGCTGCACGACTCGGGCGCCGTCTGCATCTACACCTTCGCCAAAGTGGACCTCGTGGTGGACCTGCTCGGCGCGTTCACGCCCAACGGCGCTCTCTTCCACCCGCTCGGCCCCGTGCGGTGGATGGACACGCGCGGCACTCCCGCCGTCTTCGGCGCGACCGGTCCGATCGCAGCCGGTCAGGGCATCGACGTACCGATCGCAGGGCGAGGCGGAGTTCCGGCCGACGCCACCGGCGTGTGGATCAACCTCACCGCCGCCGGTTCGCCCGTCGACAGCGTCTGGCAGGCCTACCCGGGGCCGTGCGGCCCACCACCGACTTCCTCGACAGTCAACGTGCTGGCCAAACGGGCCACGGCGACCTCCACGCTCATCGGTCTCGGCGCCAATGGCGGCATCTGCGTGCAGGCCTACTCGGGCAGCGGTCATGCCATCGTCGACGTGTCGGGCTGGTTCGGCGGCACGGCGACCGGCGGGCTCGCATTGCGCAGCGCCCCGCCCACCCGCGTCATCGACACCCGGACCGGCCCGATGCCCGGAGCGAACACGGCCGTCTCGTTGGCCACCGGCCAGGTCGGCGTGTTCAACACCACCGCTGTCCTGGCGACCGGCTTCGGGTACGTGTCTGCCGCCCCATGTGGCAGCACCCAGACGAGCTCGTTGGTGAACACGAGCCCACTCGAGACCTTCGCGAATCTGGGCACTGCCGCGCCGGGAAGCGGGGGCAGGGTGTGCTTCGACACATCAGTGGCCGCTCATCTGGTGGTCGACCAGCTCGCGACGTTCGTGCCCCCCGGCAGCTGATCGCTCGCCTCATGGCAGGCGCAGCCAGCCGTCTTCGCGACCGACCAGCCCCTCCGCACACAGCGCCGCCACGAGACGGTCGGCCTCCGGGTGCCCCATGAACGCGGCTGCCTCGCCCTCCGCCACAGGACCGTTCGTCAATGCCTTCATCAGCCGACCGCGGGCCTGACGCTCGCTGCCCTCGAACGGTGACTGGGCGCGGCTGACACCGGCCGAGCCGATGGCCGGATCGTCACCCACGCCATGCCACGCACAGGTATTGCTCAGCGGGCAAGCGGCACACTCGGGGGCAGGTCGACACAGGGTCGCACCCAAGTCCATCAGGCACTGGTTCCATGCCCAGCCGAGGTCCTGGGGAACTGCCGAGTCGGCGGCCGCCTGCACCTGCTTGGCAGTCAATCGTCGGCCCAGCACCCGTGCAAAGACGCGGGCGGTGTTCGTGTCGACCACCGCCGCGTCCCGCTCGAACGCAAACGCCAGCACGGCGCGTGCGGTGTACTGACCCACTCCGGGAAGCGCGAGCAGGCCGTCGAGGGTGCGGGGGAAGTCGCCCAACCGGCTCACCTCGACCGCGGCCAGGTGGAGGTTCCTCGCTCGGCGCGGGTAGCCCAGCCCCTGCCACAACCGCAGCACGTCGCCCAGCGATGCCTCGGCACACGTCGACGCCGTCGGGAATGCCTCCGTGAACGCGATCCACTTCGGGATCACCCTGGCGACTTGCGTCTGCTGCAGCATCACCTCGCTGACCAGCACGGCCCACGGGTCGCGCGTGCGACGCCACGGCAGGTCGCGCAGCCGAGGGAGACCCCACGACAGCACGGCCCCGCCTTGCGAGGGCCCGTCATCACTCCAGCTCACAGCCCGACAGCCGTTGTGTGCAGCCGGGAGCGGGTGAGGCTCAGGACCAGGCGGTGTCGGAGTCGTAGGGGCGCGGACGACCGGGGGCGAACTCGCGCTTCCAGACCATCACCCGGCGGCGGAAGTAGCACACTTCCTTCCCGTCCTGGTTGAAGCCCTTGCTCTCCACGAGCACCGTGCCGCGGTCGTTCTTGCTCTTCGACTCGGTCACCTCCAGCACGCGCGTCTCGGCGTGGATGGTGTCGCCGTGGAAGGTGGGGAACTTGTGCTGCAGCGTCTCGACCTCGAGGTTGGCGATCGCCGCGCCGCTCACGTCGGGCACGCTCATGCCCAGCACCAGCGAGTAGACGAGGTTGCCGACCACGACGTTGCGACCCTGCACGCTCTGCGCCGCGAACCAGTCGTTGGTGTGCAGCGGGTGATGGTTCATCGTGATCATGCAGAAGAGGTGGTCGTCGTACTCCGTGATCGTCTTGCCGGGCCAGTGCTTGTACACATCGCCGACGACGAAGTCCTCGAGGTAGCGGCCGAAGGGGCGTTCGTACGTGGTCATGCCAGCAACGCTAGTCAGCGGTCGTCGTTCCCATCACCTTCGACCGGGTAGTTCCGCGACGCGTCGTTCAGCCCGGTGCGCCGACGGCCGAATCGAGCCGCGAAGTCCAGCGCGCTCTCCCGATTGGTGTCGGTGGCCTTCGCCAGTTCGCGCAGGCGATCCAACTTGTCGCGCCGTTCGATGCTGAACGGGCCGACGCGCAGCGATGCGTAGAGCACGCCGCCGAACAGAGTGGGCAGCCAGTACTGGCCGATGCGGTAGCTGGCGACGCCGAGCGTGGCCACCGTCTTGGGCACGCCGAAGGCCGCCAGCTGCAACGCATACGCCGCCTCCACGATGCCGAGCCCGCCCGGCATGATCGGCACGACCTGCATCACGTTGACCAACCCGAAGGAGATGACCAGTGCGTCGGGGTCGAGTGAGACGCCGAACGCTCGCAGGAAGACCCACAGCGACGCGGCGTCGAGCATCCAGTTGGCGGCGGCCCACCCGCCGACCCGGATCAACAGTTGGCGATCTCTCGCCAGGTCTTCCAGCCGGCCCGCGACCTGTCGCACCGCCGCACCGGCGCGGTCCTCGTTGAGGTGCAGCTTGCCCGCGATCCAGCGAAGTGCCCGCTCGGCGCGCCCCTGTCCGTCCATCAGCCCGAGGACGAGCACCGCCGCGATCAGCATCACGATGATGCCGGCAACCGCCGCAAGTCCGTACCCCTTGTTGACGCCGCGGATGGGAATCGAGACGATCAGGCCGATCCACAGCAACAAGTTGAGCACCACCGCCGAACCGAGCCCCGCCGTCGCCAGCGCGAACCCGGCGCTGGGCCCCTCGACACCGGACAACGTCATCAGCCGATAGCCGAGCGCCGGGCCGGCCGCACTGCCACCCGGGACGATGTTGGACAACGACTTGGTGCTCATCTGGATGCGGAACAGGCGCCAGCGGGAGATGACGTGCCCGGCCTCACCGAGCGCCGCCTTGGTCAGCAACGAGTAGCAGTAGAGCGCTGCCATCTGCAGCGCCAGGCCGCCGGCGAGCAGCAACGGGCTCACCGAGCGCAGCTCGTCCATGGCCTTGCGGAAGTCCGGCAGGAGTGGCAGGACGATGTAGTTGACGATCAGCAGGAAGGCGACCAGCTTCAGGCTCAGCCGGAACGGGCGGAAGCGATGCGGGCGCGGCGGGCCACCCGTGTCGTCCAGTGAGACACGGGGCAGCTCACCGGTGAGGGGGCCCACAGAGTCCATCGCCACCCCACATTGCTAGCCGATCCGGGAGCTGCGGTGGCGTCTCCCCTGGTTCAGCGAGCAGCGTGAACGATGTCGCGCAGGCGATCGTTCACGAACACCCGTTGCTCGAACGGGCACTTGCCGAGGTGCACGACCACCAGTTCCCGATCCGGCAGCACCATCGTGTACTGGCCTTCATAGCCGTGGCAGGCGAGGCTGCCGGCGAGATCTGGCCACAACCACCAGTGCGCTCCGTAGTCGAACCCGGTGTCGGGGTCGTGGGCGGTGAAGCTCGCCGCACGAGCCGCCCACCCGGCCGGCAACACCCTGGCGCCTTCGGCGGTGACGCCGTCGTTGCGGTACAGCTCACCGAAGCGGGCGAAGTCGCGGGCCGTGGCGTAGACGTAGCTGGAGCCGACGAACGTGCCAGAGGTGTCGAACTTCGGGGTGGCGGAGTGCATCCCTGTCGGCTGGAACAGGCGCTCGCGCAGGAACGTCTCCATCCCCGCCTGCCCGCCGCCCACCTCGTCGCCGATGATCCGCGAGATGATGTTGGTCGTGCCGCTCGAGTAGTTCCAGAACGCGCCGGGCTCGTGGACCAGCGGCAACCCGGCGGCGTAGGCGGCCATGTCGTCCTTGCCGGCGCCGTAGAGCATCTCCAAGCAGTGGCTGACGGAGTCGTCGACGTAGTCCTCCACGAACTCCAGGCCCGAGCGCATGTTCAGCAGGTGCTGCAGGGTGATCGCGGCCTTCGGGGTGCCCTGCCACGAGGGCACCGGCGCAGGCGCATCGAGCTGGAGGCGCCCTTCGCCGACGAGGATGCCCACGAGCGCATGGG
Organism: Ilumatobacteraceae bacterium; assembly: GCA_049696035.1. Lineage (GTDB taxonomy): Bacteria > Actinomycetota > Acidimicrobiia > Acidimicrobiales > Ilumatobacteraceae > UBA668. Next base: position 4,882 of record JBAVTH010000090.1, on the reverse strand, counting down.
TGATGCTCTTCGCCATGCTCCACGAGATGAGCGTGGACTCGGGTGTCACCGGCTGCCCCGGCCCGAACACCGTGTCGGGTTGGTGGCCGTAGCGCTCGAACACGACCTCGCCGCCCTGCACCACCACGAGGGCGAGCGACAGACCGTGGGGAGCATCCGGAGCGAACAGAGCGTCGGCCGTCCGTTCGACAGCAGCAAGATCGATGGTGGGCACGGCGGCGACGGTAACACCGCGGGCGTCCCCTGTCGCCAGCGCAGTACGGTCGCACCGATGGACGTCGGCACCGCACTCGGCACCTACCTCGAGATCGTCGATTCGGTCGCGCCGGGGTTGGTGGAGGGTCTGTACGTGGTGGGCTCGTATGCCCTGGGCGACTGGGTCGAGGGTGCCAGCGACATCGACATCGTGGCCGTCACCGCCGAACCCGCAACCGACGAGGACTACGGCAGCCTGCGCACCGTGCATGCGTTGCTCAACGAAGAGCAGCCTCTCCCCCACATCGATGGACCATACGTGGCGTGGGGCGATCTCGTGATCGAGCCGGCGACGGGGTTGCACCGACCGTGGGCGCTGAAGGGCGAGCTACGGCACGACGGCGACTGCTTCGAGGTCAACCCGGTCACGTGGTACACGCTCGCCACGTACGGGGTGACGGCGCGTGGTCCTGCCGCGCAGACCCTCGAGATGCCGACCGACACCGAAGCGCGGGTGCGTTTCGTGGTCGACAACCTGAAGGGCTACTGGCGCGAGGTTGCCGACGGGATCGCGGCCGCCTGCGATCGCGCCGAGCCTCCGGCATTCAGCGCCGCCGACCTCGTGTGGTGTGCGCTGGGGCCGCTGCGCCTGCACTACACGGCCTTCACCGGCGACGTCACCAGCAAACGTGGTGCCGGCGAGTACGGCCTGGGTGTCGCCCCGGCAGAGTTTCACGACGTGCTGCGCTCAGCCCTCGCGGCCCGCGCCGAGGGCGAGCTCGGTACGGTCGCCTTGGCCTCGATGCAGGCGACCGCCGGGCTCATCGAATGGTGCATCGCCGACGTCCGCGCCGGGGCGTAGCAACGACGCGTGAAGAGATGCCGCCGCCGCGTTAAGACGGCATTCAGGCGATGGCGGCAGACCTCCGATGGTCGTATCACTGTGGGCATGGACAGCAACACAGGTGAGTCGATCGGGCTTGGTGTCGGTTTCGCGGGTCTGGCCGTTGGGTTGGCGGCGGCAATGGTGCCGCTGCGCGATCAGCTCGGCAGCGCCAACGCCGCGCTGGTGCTGGTGCTCGTGGTCGTGGCGGCAGCGACGGTGGGCGGTCGCACGGCCGGCGCGATCACCGCGCTCACCTCCTCGTTGGCGTTCAACTTCTGCTTCACCAAGCCGTACCTCACCTTGCGCGTCAACAGCGCCAAGGACATCCTCACCGTCCTCCTCATACTCGGGGTCGGCCTCGCGGTCGGTGAGCTGGGTGTCGCGCGCTCACGGCAGAGCGCAACCCGTCGATCACACCTGCGCTCGATGCGCTCGCTGGAGCAGATCGGCGCGCTCGTCACCACCGGGGCGGATGCCGGCGCCGTGTGGCCTTCTGTACGTGACGCGCTCGTCGAGTCGCTGACCCTCAGCAGTGCCCGATTCGAGGCCGGCTCGCCGACTCTGCTGCTGCCTGTCCTCGAGCGCGACGGCCGCATCGACATCGCCGACAAGCACTACTTCGGTGACGGTTTCGCGTTGCCACCACTGGGCGCGGTGGTGAACGTCGAAGCCGACGGTCAGCACCTCGGTCAGATCGTGCTCGAGCCGAACCCGAACGTCGGGGTGACTCGCGAACAGCGACGGGCGGCCGTAGCCATCGCCGACCAGTTCGCGATCGCTGTTCGAAGGAGCCCACAGGTCCACTCGTTCGCCTGAACAGCGGCACCGGCTCCGACACCCCTCGGAGAAGCAGGCGGGCAATGATGTACGCGTGCGCACGTTCCACCATGTCTCGATCCTCTCGGTCGTCTCGATCGTGTTCGCGACCTGTTCAGGGTGCAGCGGTTCCGACGCGCACCCTGGCCCTACCTCGAACGTCGACACCGACACGGCCGCGGACACGACCGGCTCGACCACCTCGTCGCCAGTGACCACCGACCTGCCCGCCACGCTGATCGCCTGGCAGGTGATGCCCTACGGCACTCGCAGCGAGTGGGCCGGCTTGCGAGGCTATGAAACGGCGATCACGCCCGGCGCGGCACCCCCGGCGGGGGCACCGGCACTCGTCTACGATCTCGAGATCGGCTTCCCACCCGATGGCCGCAGCTTCGGCATCGAGGCGTCGTCGGCAACGGATGACGGACAACTGGCGATCGAGGTCGCTTGTGCCACCGACGACTGCTCGTCGCTGCCCTCGGTCAACGATCGGGTCCAGACCACCCTGCACCTGACCGTGCGTCGCACGCCGGCCGAGCTCACGGCCGGCGAGCATCCGGCTCAGTTCCGGCTCCACTTCGACGACGGCACCGTGGAGGAGTTCCAGGTGGTGCTCTTCGCCGAACCCGCCCCATCCGCAGCTGCCGCAGTCGCCGTCACGGCCGGTTCCGGCACACCAGCGCGTGTGCAGACCGTCTTCGGCGTCGGAAGGTTCCTCTACCACTCGATCGCCGCGTTCGGTTCGCTCTGGGTGCTGGGCAAGGTGTCGGGCACAGTGACCCGCATCGATGCCGTCACCGGTGCAGTGGTCGCATCCGTTCGCATTGGTGAGCCCGGTTCGGGCGCCCACAGCCGCCTCGCGGCGGACGACAGCGCGGTCTACGTCGGCGGCACTCCACTGCTGCGCATCAACCCTGCGACCAACGAGGTCTCCACCATCGCCGACAGCGTCGCAGACGGTGCGGGCGCGATAGCCATCGTCGCCGGTGGCACCGCCGTCTGGACTGCCGGCCACGAAGGGCCGATCCAACGGATCGACACCGACGGCACCGTCACCGATCTCGGCCTACCCACAGCGCGATGGATCGATCTCGCGCTGTCTGGCGGCCTCGTGTGGGCGGCGAGCCAGGAGCCAGGCGGTGGACGCCTCATCGCGTTCGACGGCACCACCGGAGCCATCGTCCACGACGTGCCCGTCGCGACCGACGTCGACGGCTTCGTCGTGCGCCTCGTCGCCGACGAGCGCAATGTCGTCGTCGGGCTCGACACCAGCGGAGGCGGCGGCAGGACGGGAGAGGTGGTGATCGTCGATCCGACGACGGGCATGATCACCGACACGGTGCAGTTGGGCTCCCGGCCGGAGGGCATCGCGCTCACCGATGGCCACATCTGGACCAGCGGCGCCGTGATCGATCGAGACGGCCTCCGGGTGACCGAGGTGGATCTCGGCTTCACCGTCGCCCTCGGACCGGATGGTTCGATCTGGGCGACCCGCGCCGTCCCCGGCAGCGACAGCAGCATCGTCACCCGCACGACCCCCGGCGGATTCGCCGGGTAGCGGTGCGAACGGAGGGCGGTTCAGCCCAAGTCGTCGAGCGCGAGGTTGAGCTCGACGACGTTCACGCCGGGCTCGCCGAGCACTCCCAGCGAACGGTTGTCGGTGTTGTCCTCGATCAGCCGTTGCACGACGGCCAGGCTCAGACCACGTGACTCGGCCACACGGGCCGCCTGCAACTGAGCGTTGCCGACGGAGATGTGCGGGTCGAGACCCGAGCCCGACGCCGTCACCGCATCGACGGGAACGGGCACGTCCGGGCTCAGCCCGTTCTGCTCACGGTAGGCAGCCACCCGTTCGGCGACCGCCGCCAGGAAATCGGGGTTCCGTGGTCCGTAGTTCGAACCGGAGCTGGCCGACGAGTCGTATCCGCCTCCGGCGGCCGAGGGCCGAGAGTGGAAGTACTCGGGGGCGGTGAACGTCTGACCGATGAGCCTGCTACCGACCACGACACCATCGCGACGGATCAACGAACCGTTGGCCTTGTCGCTGAACGCCACGTGGCCGATGGCTGTGGCCACCAGCGGGTAGACCACGCCGAGGAGCGTGGTGAAGACCACCATCGAGATGATCGCCGGCTTGAGTTGGCGGATGAATGCACGCATGTCACTTCACTCCCAGAGCAGTCACGATGATGTCGATGAGCTTGATGCCGATGAACGGCGCGACCACGCCACCGAGTCCGTAGACGAGCAGGTTTCGACGCAGGACCGCTGAGGCGGCCTCCGCCCGGAACTTGACGCCTTTGAGAGCGAGCGGGACGAGGGCGATGATGATCAGCGCATTGAAGACGACGGCCGACAAGATCGCCGATCGCGGTGAACCGAGGTTCATGACGTTCAACTTGTCCAGCGGTGGCAGCACGCCGGAGAACATCGCCGGGATGATGGCGAAGTACTTGGCGACGTCGTTGGCGATCGAGAAGGTGGTCAACGACCCGCGGGTCATCAGCAGCTGCTTGCCGACCTCGACGATCTCGATCAGCTTCGTCGGGTTGCTGTCGAGATCGACCATGTTGCCGGCCTCCTTCGCAGCCTGCGTGCCGGTGTTCATCGCCACGCCCACGTCGGCCTGTGCCAATGCCGGTGCGTCGTTGGTGCCGTCGCCCGTCATCGCCACCAGGTTGCCGCCGGCCTGTTCGCGCTTGATCAGCGCCATCTTGTCTTCCGGGGTCGCTTCGGCAAGGAAGTCGTCGACCCCGGCTTCGCGTGCGATCGCGGCAGCGGTCAATGGGTTGTCACCGGTGATCATCACCGTGCGAATGCCCATCGCCCGCATCTCATCGAAGCGTTCCTTCATGCCCGGCTTGACGGTGTCTTTCAGCCGGATGACACCGAGCACCCGCCACGTTCCGCCGGCCCGACGGTCGATGACCGCCAACGGCGTGGCGCCCTCGTTCGAGACCGTGTCGACGATCGGGCCCAGCTCCA
>JBAVTH010000089.1:0-1529 GCA_049696035.1 Ilumatobacteraceae bacterium | reverse complement strand
GCCTCCAGCCGCGTTTGAATCTGCTGCCAGCCCGGCTGGCCGAGCAGCACAGCGATCAGCGCCGAGGTGTCGACCACGCTCATGACGGCAGGCCGTGCTGGTCGTAGCCGAGGATCTCGTCCTCGGTGCGGTCGTCGAGGACCGGCAGGGCGTGGGCACGCGCCAGGATGTCGTCGAGCGAGGTTCGGCGCAGGCGAGCGCGCCGCTCGTCGGCGAGCCGGAGCTCCAAGGACGTGATGACGGCATCGGTCAGCGTTTCACCGGTGAGAGCGGCCAGCTCGCGGGCGAGTTCGTCGGCGCGATCGTTCTTGATGCTGAGAGCCATATCCTGAATTCTACCTCCACTTCTACCTTGGTACCAGTGCCTCCATCGATCGTCAGAGCTCGCGACAGGCCTCGTAGAAGCCTGACCACTCGGACCGGTCGCGCACCACGGCCTCCAGGTACTCGCGCCACGCAACTTGGTCGTGCACCGGATCCTTCACCACTGCCCCGACGATGCCGGCGGCGACATCGGCCGCGCTGAGCACTCCGTTGCCGAAGTGAGCGGCCAGGGCGACACCGTTGGTGACGACCGAGATGGCCTCGGCGGTGGAGAGCGAGCCGCTGGGCACCTTGAGGCTGACCCGGCCGTCCTCGGTGGCGCCGCTGCGCAGCTCACGGAAGATGGTGACCACCCGGCGGATCTCCTCGTCGGCCGCCGGCACCGCCGGCAGTCGCAACGCGGCACCGAGCTCGGCGACACGGCGCTCGACGATGGCGACCTCCTCGTCGATGTCGGCCGGCAACGGCAGCACCACCGTGTTGAACCGGCGGCGCAGGGCCGCGGACAGGTCGTTGACGCCCCGGTCGCGATCGTTGGCGGTGGCGATGACGTTGAAGCCGCCGATGGCCTGCACCTCGCCACCCAGCTCGGGGATCGGCAGCGTCTTCTCGCTGAGCACCGTCACCAGCGCGTCCTGCACATCGGAGGGCATGCGGGTGAGCTCTTCCACACGCGCGATCGAGCCGCGCTCCATCGCCCGGTAGATGGGGCTGGGTACCAGCGCGGCGAGGCTGGGGCCTTCGGCCAACAGGCGTGCATAGTTCCAGCCGTAGCGGAGCTGCTCTTCTGCGGTACCTGCCGTGCCCTGCACCAAGAGCGTGGAGTCGCCGCTGATCGCTGCCGCCAGGTGTTCGCTGAGCCACGTCTTGGCGGTGCCCGGCACGCCCAGCAGCAACAGCGCGCGATCGGTGGCGAGCGTGGCCACGGCGATCTCCACCAGCCGTCGTTGGCCGACGTACTTGGGGCTGATCGAGGTGCCGTCGGCCAGCGTGCCACCGAGGACGTAGGTGACCACCGCCCACGGCGACATGCGCCAATTGGGTGGCCGCTCGCAATCGTCGATGGCAACGAGGGCAGCAAGCTCGTGCGCGAACTCCTGCTCGGCGTGGGGACGCAGGACCGCTGAGGCATCGGGGCTGACGACAGGCTTCATGCAAGCTCCAGTTCGGTGAGCATGTGGTGACGGAGGTGGGCGAGGTTGGCC
>JBAVTH010000088.1:0-8557 GCA_049696035.1 Ilumatobacteraceae bacterium | reverse complement strand
GACACCGATCGACTCGCGACGGATCATCGATGTCATGCCACGCATGTACTCGCCGGCGCTCTTGCCCTCGAGATGACGTGCGGCGGTAGCGAAGAAGCGGATCTGATCCACCATCGGCGGGATCTCCTCGCTGCGCACCAGGTGCGTCGGCTTGCCGCAGTTCTCCACCTCCAGGCCGATCAGCTCGTCGGCGCGCGCCTCGACTGCATCGGCGATGCGGAACAGTGCCAGCGAGCGCTCGCTGGGGGTGGTCTCACGCCAGTCCTCGTAGGCGGTGGCCGCGGCGCCCATGGCCGAATCGACATCGGCCTGGGCCGACAGCGGCGCCGTCGCATACACCTGACCGGTGACCGGGTTGACGACGTTGGTGGTGCGACCGTCGGCCGCATCGACGTACTGACCGTTGACGAAGTTCTTGAACGCCTTCACGCGTATCGAATCCCCTTGTGTGTGAGCGCCCCATTGCGCCCGTGCACACGATGGTAGCCAGTCAACGCCGAGCGGCATACAGGTCGCGCAGCAACGCAACCTCCGCGAGATGGTGGATCGTCTCGCGGTTCATCCAGCGGACGATGCCGATGAACGGCAGCTCCGGGTCGAGCCCCATCGGGTACTGACCGAAGCCCGGCACGTCGAGCTGTTCGGGGGTCATCGCCTCGATCGCGGTGACCCAGCGGTCGATCTCGGCCCACAGGCGATCGAGCATCTGCTGGGCATCGAGGCTGAAGTCGACGAGCTCGTTCGGGTGCGTGGCCCGGCCGCCGAAGGTCCACTCGTACCGACCTGCGTACGCGCTGACGAGGTGGCCGATGCGCCACGCGATCGTGGTGAACGGGCCGGCGGCGAACGGGTCGAACTCGCGGTCGTCATCGAGCACGTACTCCCCCGGGCCGAAGGCATCCGGCGTCGATGCGGCGGCCCGGCCACGGATCGACCAGCAACCCTCGACGGGCTCCCACGCGAACTCGGCATCGGTCATCCCGTCCAACCGGTCGCGACTGAACATCACCCCATCGGTCAACTGCTCGACCAGCAACCCCACGCGATCAGTACGAATCTCCACGACATCTCCCCCTCTGCCCAGCGATGGTATGCCCGGCCTGAGGTCGCCGAGTGCACTACACCTCGGACGAACGCAGCCAGCCGCGCTCAGCCGGTGACCGGGCGCAGGACGAACTTGCTCTCCGTGCGAGCCACTCCGGCGTCGGCCTTCAGCCAACGGATGAACGCATCCAGGCCTTCGGCGCCCGCGCAGTCGACGATGATCGTGTAGTCCGCAGGCCCCGTGACGTACATCGCCAGCGCCACCTCATCGCGCTGGGCGAGCGTGGCCTCGAACTCGGCCGGGTCGGTGCCCGGTGGCAGGGCCACGTCGACGACGGCCCGCACGTCGCGACCCAACGCCCGCGGGTCGATCGACGCGGCATAGCCACGGATCACACCTGACTGCTCGAGGCGCCGCACGCGGTCGGCGACGGAACTGGGCGCCAGGTGCACGCGATCGGCGAGCTCGCGCCAGCTGATTCGACCGTCCGTTTGCAGGATGTCGATGATTCGTCGGTCGATTCGATCAAGTACCGGTGTTTCCGCGGACATGGGCACAGACTGCCAGAGAAACAACCGTTGATCAACGGCAGCGATGAGCACAGGATGACCGCATGACGACGACCGCTGCCATCACCACACTCGGCGTGCCCAAGGAGATCAAGACGCAGGAGTATCGGGTGGCGATGACCCCCGACGGCGTGCGCGAGTTCGAGCGTCGTGGCATCGACGTCTTCGTCGAGACCGGGGCCGGCGAGGGCGCCAGCTTCCGCGACGAGGACTACGTCGCCGCCGGCGCCACCATCGTGCCCACCGCGGCCGATGCATGGGCGCAGCAGATGGTCGTGAAGGTGAAGGAGCCCAAGGCCGAGGAGTTCGGCTTCCTGCGCCCCGACCTCACCCTGTTCACCTACCTCCACCTCGCCGCCTACCCGGAAGTGGCGAAAGCACTCGTCGATGCCGGCACCACCGCCCTCGCCTACGAGACCGTGCAGCTGCCCGGCGGCGCACTCCCCCTGCTCGCCCCGATGAGCGAGGTCGCCGGCCGGCTCGCCCCGCAGATGGGCGCCCACTACCTCGAGCGCCACAACGGCGGCCGCGGCGTGCTGATGGGCGGCGCACCCGGCGTGCAGCCGGCGAAGGTCGTCGTGCTCGGCGCCGGCAACGTCGGTTGGAACTCGGCATGGATCGCGGCCGGCATGGAGGCCGAGGTCGTGCTGTTCGACAAGAACCTCGATCGCCTGCGCTGGGTCGACCAGATCAACAAGGGCCGCATCGTCACCCTCGCCTCCAACCGTGGTGCGCTGGAGCGCAACATCGCCGACGCCGATCTCGTGATCGGTGCCGTGCTCGTCGCCGGCGGCCGTGCCCCCACCGTGGTCACCGAGGACATGGTGCGCACGATGAAGCCGGGCGCCGTCATCGTCGACGTCGCCGTCGACCAAGGTGGCTGCATCGAGACCATCCACGAGACGACGCACGCAGCACCGGTGTACGAGTTGCACGGCGTGCTGCACTACGCCGTCGGCAACATGCCCGGCGCCGTGCCGCACACCAGCACCTACGCGCTGACCAACGCCACGCTCCCCTACCAGCTGGACCTCGCGGTCCACGGCGTCGCAGCTGCCTGCGCCCGCGACCACGCCCTCGCGCTGGGCCTCAACACCCACGCCGGCAGCATCACCAACGCACCGGTCGCCGAGTTCCTCGGCGCCGCCTTCGTCGACCCCACCACCGCCCTCGCCTGACACCCCCCACCCACCCGAGGCTTTCCCGCGACCCGAGGGTCTCCTGCCCAGAAGTGGGTACGAAACCCTCTGGTGGAGACAGATGGCTGGCCGCGACGTAGCGTCTGCGGAATGGCGACCCTCGTGCACGAACTCGACATCCCCGACATGGTGCTGGCGGACGGCAGCACCGCCCGCCGTTTCGACTCGACGATGGTGATGCCCGACGACGCGTGGCTGGTGAAGAACCTGTTCGGCTACGCGGTCTGGCACTACGACGACGTCACCGGCATCCTGCGCGACAAGCGCTGGCACAGCGCGGCCGGCCGCATCCCCGAGATCATGGGTGTCACCGACGAGAAGTTCCTCGAACGACAGGGCGTCAGCATCCTGTCCGCCGAGGGCGACGTGCACCTGCGCCTCCGCCGCCTCGTCGCGCCGGCCTTCTCACCGCGCCAGGCCGACCGGCTGCGGCCGTTCATGCGCGAGGTGATCAACGGCCTCGTCGACAAGGTCGCCGCCGCGGGCAAGGCCGACTTCGCGGTCGACATCTGCGAGCCGTACCCGATCCCGATCATCTGCGAGCTGCTCGGCGCACCGAAGAGCGACTGGCAGCTGTTCAGCCGCTGGGCCAACGACATCCTCGAGGTCTTCTCGCTCGACATGGCCAGCAAGCTCGACCTCATCATGCGCACTCAGGACGAGCTGGATGCCTACACGCGCGATCTGATCGCGCAGCGTCGCAGCAAGCCGGCCGACGACCTGCTGACCGATCTGATCGCCGCCGAGGAAGCCGGCGACAAGCTGACCACCGACGAGCTGGTGATGATGGTCAACGCCGTCATCGTCGGGGGCACCGACACCACCCGCAACCAACTCGGCTGCGCGATGGGCCTGTTCGCCGAACACCCCGACCAATGGGCGCTGCTCGCGGAACAACCCGAGCTGGCGCAGCGCGCGGTCGAGGAGACCATGCGCTACTTCGGTGCCGTTCGTGGCACGGCCCGGTTCGCCAGCGTCGACATCGAGTACCGCGACGTCGTCTTCCCGGCCGGCACGTTCGTGTCCGTCGGTCTGGCGGAAGCGAACCGCGACAGCGACGTCTTCACCGAGCCACAGGTGTTCGACATCACGAGCCAGAAGAGCGACCAGCCGCAGCTCACCTTCGGCTCGGGCATCCACTACTGCCTCGGCCAGGCACTCGCCCGCGCCGAACTGCAGGAGGCCCTTCCCCTCCTCGCGCAGCGGATGCCGAACGTGCGCCTCGACGGCCCCACCGAATGGAAGCCCGACGGCGTCGGCATCTTCGGCCCCGCCCACATGCCGATCACCTTCGACCCCGGCCACTGACCGGCGGCAGCGACGATCAGCGGGGCGCACGCTCCATCAGCCACATCTGCGGGCCGTTCTTGAGGTGCAGCTTGCGCCGAACCGTGAACCCGAAGCGACCGTAGAACGCGATGTTCGATTCCTTCGAGCTCTCCAGGTACATGCCCACGCCCTCCTCGTCCGCCCGATCGACCATCGGCTGCACCAGCGCCGCGCCGAACCCCTTGCCCTGGTGAGCAGGGTCGGTGCCGATGATCTCCAGGTAGTAGTGCGGGTACTCGATCTCGCCGTGCGCCTTCTCCATTGCCGCCAGCACACCCAGGTTGTTGAACAGGCGCAGGCCGTACAGCTTCAGGAAGGTCGGCGAGTGCTTGAGCACCGTCGTGAAGGGGATCCTCCAGTGGTCCGGTGGCGCCCAGATCGCGGCGGCCTCGTAGCCGGCCGTCGTGTACACGTGCCCGTGAGGGATCTGGATCTTCTGGAACGTGGTGAAGAACGGCTTCACCTTCTCCTGCGGCACCGACTTGCCACCGAGCAGATGCAGCTTCACCGGGTCGTCGTGAAACGCGTTCGCCAGCGCGGTGGCGATCGGGTCGATGTCGACAGAGGTCGCTGGACGGATCGCTGGTGGCATACGGTCGCACCCTATGGCACGTGACATCCAACTCGGTTACAGCAGTGGCTACTGGGGCAGCGGCCCTCCGGCAGGCGCGCTCGACGCGATCAAGGAAGCCGAACGCCTGGGCTTCACCTCGGCGTGGACCGCCGAGGCCTACGGCAGCGACGCACTGACACCACTGGCGTGGTGGGGCGCACACACGGAGAAGATCCGGCTCGGCACCGGCATCGTCCAGATGAGCGCGCGCACTCCTGCCGCGACCGCGATGGCGGCGATGACGCTCGACCACCTCTCGGGTGGGCGCTTCATCCTCGGCCTCGGCGCCAGCGGCCCGCAGGTGGTCGAGGGCTGGTACGGCCAGCCCTACCCGAAGCCGCTCGCACGTACCCGCGAGTACGTGGAGATCGTGCGCGAGATCGTGCGTCGCGAGGCCCCGGTCGACTTCCATGGCGAGTTCTACGACATGCCGCACAAAGGCGGAACCGGGCTGGGCAAGCCGCTGAAGAGCACGATCCACCCGTTGCGCAAGGAGATCCCGATCTTCCTCGGCGCCGAGGGCCCGAAGAACGTCGCCCTCGCCGGCGAGATCTGCGATGGTTGGCTGCCGCTGTTCTTCAGCCCGAAGGAGGACGGCTTCTACCGGAAGTGCCTCGCCGAGGGCTTCGCCAAGTCGGGCGACGAGGGCAAGGCCGATCGCTTCGAGGTGGCCAGCACCGTGTTCATCATCCCCGGCGACGACGCCGAGCAGTGCGCCGACTTCGTGCGCCCGTTCCTCGCGCTCTACGCCGGCGGCATGGGCGCCCGCGGCGCCAACTTCCACTTCGAGGTCTTCGCCCGCATGGGCTACGAGGACGTCGCCCTCAAGGTGCAGGAGCTGTACCTCCAGGGCAAGAAGCAGGAGGCCGCTGCCGCGATCCCCCTTGCGATGGTGCAGGACGTGGCGCTCGTCGGCCCGCCGGACAAGATCAAGGCCGAGCTGGCACAGTGGAAGGAGACGTGCATCACCACCTTCCTCGTCGGCGGTCCCAAAGAGGCACTCCCCCTCTACGCCGATCTCATCCTCGGCTGACCCACACCGCCAGCGCTTGTTCGCCCGCCCTCGCATGCCACGATCCCCGCACGAACGTCGTGGGGCGGGTCATGATTTCGAGCGCAGCCGCTCCACGTAGGCGAGGGCACTGGCCCGGCCCTCCTCGTCGCGCAGGCCGGCGAAGAGGCCGTCGGCATCGGCCCAGCTGCGCCCGGTGCCCACCATGCTCTCGGTGACCGCGTTGACATGGGCCTTGGTCTCCAGCAACGCCAGCTTCGGCTTCGCCATCAACTGCAGCACCAGTGCCTCCACCTCGTCGTCGAGCGAGGCCTCGGGCACCACCCGGTTGAGGAACCCGGCGGCTTTGGCCTCGGCAGCGTCGAACGGGCGGCAGGTCATCACCAGCTCCTTGGTGAGCGCCGGGCCGATCTCGCGCACGAGCCTCGGGATTCCACCCCACGCCAACGGGATGCCGAGGTCGACCTCTGGGATGGAGAAGCGGGCGGTGTCGGCCGCCACTCGCAGGTCGCAGCCGGCGGCGACGACCAGGCCGCCGCCCACGCACCAGCCCTGGATGCGAGCGACGGTGACGGCACGCATCTCGTCCATCGCGCGACCCATGCGCCACCCGACTTGACGATCCTCCATCGGCGCCGCCGTGGAGAACGCCGAGAGGTCGGCGCCGGCGGAGAACGAGCGGCCGGCGCCACTGACCACCACCACCTTGAGGTCGTGGTGCTCGTCGAACCAGCGCGCGGCCAGCTCGATCTCGTGCAGCGTGTGGCTGCTCAATGGGTTCAGCTTGTCCGGCCGGTTGAGCGTCAGCTCACCCCTGGCTCCCGACGAGGTGGAGGTGACGGTCGCGATGATCGTGTCGAACGAGGCAGTGTCCATGATCGAGTCTCCTTCAGTCGCAGCAGCTGTCGCGCCAGCCACACCCGCCGCACTTGAAATGAGCATGCTCGGCGTGGAGGGAACCGCCGCACAGCGGACACTCTGGATAGGTGCCGAAGCGGGTGCATCGGTCGGAGCCAGGGGTTGCGGGCACGGTGACGGCATCAGGCTGCATGTGCCCAGTGTGACACCGGCCACTCCGTCATCACGGGACCGGGCGTTCTAGTCTTGACCCACCGGTCAAGATGACGAGCACAGCCACCGCCCCCTCCCACCACGGGCACCGCCCGGGTAGCGCCCGCGCCGCTCTGGCGTACCCCGACTTCCGCCGGATGTGGACCGCCTCGTTCTCCTCCAGCATCGGCACCTGGATGCAGAACGTGGTGCTGCCGGTGTACGTGCTCGATCGCACCAACAGCGCCTCGATGGTCGGCATCATGGTGTTCGCCCAGCTGGGCCCGTTGCTGTTCCTCTCCATCCCTGCGGGAGTCATCGCCGATCGGTTCGATCGGCGCAAGTGGCTGATCGCGATGCAGTTGCTGCAGCTCACCTTCAGCGCACTGCTGGCGCCGTTGGCCGCCGCCGATGCCCCGATCTGGGCCATCTTCCTGGTGGCGCTCGGCGTCGGGATGGGCAATGCGCTCAACGCCCCCGCATGGTCGGCGATGCTGCCCACGCTGGTCAGCCGAGAGGATCTGCCCGGCTCCGTCTCGCTCAACTCGGCCATGATCAACGGCTCGCGCGTCGTCGGCCCGATCATCGTCGCGGTGCTGCGGTCGTCGGGTGTGTCGATCGCCCAGATCTTTCTCATCAACGCGGTCACCTACCTGTTCGTGGTGGGCGCTCTGCTGCGCACCCACGTCCCGGCACCGGTGAAGGTCGCCCACGCTGCCGGCTGGCGCCAGCTCACTGCCGGCATCGGCATCGCCCGCCGCAACCGGCCGGTGTGGCGACTGCTCGTCACCCTGTTCAGCTTCTCGCTGATCTCGCTGCCGTACGTCGGGCTGTTCGCCGCCGTGGTGCGCCTCAACTTCGGCGTCGACAAGCACTCCACCACCTACGAGTGGCTGTACGCCACCTGGGGGTTCGGCGCCTGCTTCGGCGGCCTGGCGATCGGCACCGTGTTCGTCGGGTGGGACAAGCGAACGCTCATCCGCTACGGCTTCCTGGCCTTCGCTGCGGCGCTCGCCGCCTTCGCCATCGTCCGCGAGCCGGTCGGGGCGTTCCTCGTCGCGCCGGTGCTGGGCTTCGCCTACTTCGCCACCACCACGTCGATGAACACGGTGCTGCAGAGCCGCCTCGAAGACCACGAACGCGGCCGCGTGATGAGCCTGTGGTTCATGGCCTTCGGTGGCACGGTGCCGCTGGGCAACCTGATCTTCGCTCCCGTCATCGATGCGATCGGCGCCCGCTGGGTGCTGCTCGGCGGCGCCGCATGGGCCGTCTTCCTGGCCTGGTGGTGCGACGTTGCCAAGGTCGATCGCTCAGCCGAGGAGGGCCGCCGCAACCCGCTCCAGCCCGACCACACGGCTTCCTTTGACGAGCACGGCATCTCCGCCGGCAAGTGAGCCGAGAGCCGCAACGGCATCGTCCACGGGCGGCAGGCCGTACAGCTCGGTGCCGTAGGCCAGCACCTCGATGCCGCGGCCGTGGGCGTACTCCACGATCGCCCGGTGCTCCGCCTCGCTGTCGCTGATCTCCGCCATCATGCCGAGCACGGCGATGCGGCGTGCGGCGGGCAAGTCGGCGAGCGCGTCGAGCGCAGCGCGCATGCTCGTCGGGTTGGCGTTGTAGCTGTCGTCGAGGACGATCGCACCGGCGGCCGTGCGACGCACGTCCATCCGCATCGCGGTGAGGCCGATGTCGGCGAGGGCAGCGGCACCCGCAGCAAGGTCGCCACCGACTGCCCCCACG
>JBAVTH010000087.1:0-3307 GCA_049696035.1 Ilumatobacteraceae bacterium | reverse complement strand
CCTCATGGACGGCCGACTGGTGCCACGGTTGCTCTTCGTACGGCGGCACGTCGTCGCGGTCGTCGAAGAACGCCTTGTCGATCATCTCCGGCGAGGCGCCCGGCATGCGTGCACCGAGGATGCGCGTCAGTGTGAGCGGGTTGTAGACGTAACCGCCGAAGATCTTGAACAGGTCGGGCGAATCGGGGGTCTCGAACTCGTCGTAGCTGAGCGCACCGAGGGAGATGTAGGCGTTGCGCAGGCCCTTCGACATCCCTTGCTGCAATACGAGGTGCTTGCCCAGCGGGCTGAACGGGGCCGGGAACACGTCGGCGGCATTGCCGCGCGTCCAGGCCGGGAAGCGCTCGCCGAGCGTCGAGTCGCCGATCCACTTGCTGTTCTCGTTGGTGGTACCCATGGTTCGCCGCAAACCCCTTCGGTGGACAGGTGTGACGGCGATCACACTATCCGGGTGGCGTTCTGCGATCGGCAGCCGGAAGGGTGCTCAGTCGGCGCCCGCCTGGTCGGACTCGCGGTAGTCGTTGAAGACGGCATCGCGGGCGCTGAGCGCCTGCGCGACGCCCACCCGTGCGAACGACTTGAGGTACTCGATCGAGGGCGGCTGGTGGAAGCCGAGCGCCTGGATGTCGGCGGTCGCCCGGATGCTGGTGCGGATGCCCATCGCCTCCATCGCGCGGTGTGCGGACCGCTTGTTCAAGGCCAGCAGTTCCACAGGGATCTTGGCGATCCGCTCGGCGACGGCGAGCACCGCCTCGTCGAGCTCTGCGGCCGGGTGGGCGCGGTTGGCCATGCCGGCGGCCACTGCTTCGGTGCCGCTCATCGCGTCGCCGGTGAGCAGTGCCTCCATGCCGCGCCGCAACCCCATCAGCCAGGTCTGCCACTGCATGTCGGGTGGCGACATCAGTCGCACCGGCGGGTAGCCGATCTGCGCATCCTCGGCGGCGTACACCAGGTCGCACGCGGCAGCGAGCTCGGTGCCGCCGGCGAGGCACCACCCGTGCACCTGGCCGATGATCGGCGTCGGCATGTCCCACATCTCGAACCAGTTGTTGACGACGTGCCGGCTCCACCAGCCGTCGGCGTGGGCGATGGCGCGCTCCACGTCGTTGTTCGCCGAGCCGAGGTCGTACCCGGCCGAGAAGCACGGCCCCGCGCCGCGGATCACGATCACCGACACGCTGCGATCGCGGTCTGCCCTGCGGAGCTCGTCGAACAGCGCGCCGCGTAGCGCATCGTTGAGCGCGTTTCGTTTCGCAGGCCGATTCAGCGTGAGGCGTCGGACTTTCGGAAGTGGATCGTCGACCAGGAGGACGGCGTCGGTTGCGGCATCGGGCATCCCGCGATCCTCTCATGTCCGAGACAGGGCCGATTCGGATGCCCTCACGTCGTCAGGGCCTCGGGAACACCTCGTTGATCCCCGTCATGAGCTTGACGAACGGGACCAGATGAGGACCGAGGACCGGTTTGCCGGTGGTGAGGATCGCAACGACGAGCTCTCGGTCCCCGTCTGCCCAAGTGAACAGGTTCGACATGCCGACGTGGCCGAACGCGCGTCGGCGGTTCCAGCCGTACGGGCTGAAGGACTCGGAACCGAGCATGAACCCGCTCCCGTAGCGGATCGGAAGCCCGAGCATGCGGTCGATCACGAGTTCGTCGTGCGGGGCCTCGAGCGCCCTTGCGACGGTCTTCTTGGCGAAGACTCTCGTGCCCTCGAACGAGCCGCCGTCCATGATGCACTGGTAGAAGACGGCAACGTCGCGAGCCCTGGTGATGACGTTTGCCGACGGGACGACCGCACTGAGGAACCGCGGGTCGTTCGACATCCGCAGTACCTGGCCCCAGGGCTTGCCGAGCACTCGCTTCATGAACAGCCCCGTCACGGGCCCGAGGGGCACTCCGGTCTCCACGTTGTGGGCCACGAGGTCGGTGTCCTGCGGAGCGACGCCGTAGTCGAACCAGTCGAGCCCGAGCGGTTCCTTGATCTCGGTCGCAAGTACCTCCCGCAGACTGCGGCCGGTCGCCCGCCTGGTGACGGCCTCCATGATGAGGCCGCCCGTGACTGCGTGATACCCGGGAATGGCACCGGGAAGGGTCGTGGGCCGCAACCCGCAGACGATCCGCTCGACCTCGTCGGGGTCACTGAGCAGGTCGAGATCGAAGGCCTCGGACGGCATCGCCGCGATGCCGGCCCGGTGGGTCAGGACGTGTCGGATCGTGATGCGGTCCTTCCCGTGCTGCTCGAAGCCGGGGAGGTGCTTCGCCACCTCATCGTCCAGTTGGAGGGCACCGACTTCTTCGAGCTTGTGCATCACCATGCCGGTGACCGCCTTGGCAGCCGAGAAGAGATTGACCGGGGTCTCGAGCGTGAGCGGAACCGCGCGGTCGCGATCGAACCGCTGTCCGGGAAGGACGCCCTGGGCATGGCCGATGGCCCGGTCGAGCACGACGTCTCCGTCGTGGCGGATGCAGATCTGGATTCCTGGATGCATTCCGCTGCGATACACCTCCTGGACGAGCGCCCAGACCGCGTCCGCCTTCTCGCCCGGGCCGGACTCCTCGCCGTAGTGGGTGATGACCTCGAGGTCGGTCGGAGTCGGGCACCGGCGGATCATGAACCCGATCGCCGAGTCGATCCCGGGAAGCCGCATGACCGCACGGTACATCAGTCGGTGGAGCTTGAAAATAGGAGCAGAACAGGTCGAGTACAGCGGCTTCCCTGGGCAGCCCGATCGCGCTCGGACGGCCGCCAGCGGGCGGCAGATGGCCGCCGGTGGGAGTTGCTGCGGATCGCTCACTAACGTTCGGTGAACCTGACGAAGGCTGGTGAGCGAGATGAGCGTCGAGCATGCTGGTGACACAACGGCGCTGACCGACGCGAGTTGTCGGGTCGCGCTCGTCACCAAGGGCCATCCGTTCGATGCGCCCGCCTTCTTCGAGGTGTTCGACTCGATCGAGGGCATCGTGTGGACGCACTTCGAGCATCCCGAAGCCCTGGCGTTGGTCGAGCCTGCCCGCGCAGCCGAGTTCGACGTGTTCGTGATGTACGACATGCCGGGGATCACGTTCACCAGAGGTGAACCACCGGCGGAGTTCGTCTCCCCTCCGGCCGAGTACGTCGACGCGTTCCGGGCGCTCCTCGCCGCGGGCAAGGGCATGGTGTTCCTGCACCACGCTATCGCCGGCTGGCCAGCGTGGGAGGAGTACGCGCGCACCATCGGCGGCCGCTTCCACTACCAACCCGCCACCCTTGCCGGCACCTACTACCCGGATTCGGGTTACCGTCATGACGTCACGCACACCATCGAAG
>JBAVTH010000086.1:0-1525 GCA_049696035.1 Ilumatobacteraceae bacterium | reverse complement strand
GGCGAACGGCAACCCGTTGAGCAGGAACGACAGCGAGAGCAGCGTGGGGAGCTGCCCGAACACGTGCAGCGTCTCGGCCAGCGACGACGACGCCGCGGCGAGCAACGCGGCATAGCCGGCGGCGCGCGGGCTGACCCAGAGGCAGCTGAACCGGTACACGCCCACGACCAGCAGCAGCATCGCGGCGAGCGCCACCACGGGGAACGCGTCGTCGAGCCCGACCACGCGCGAGACCGTGGCCAGCAGCTGATGACTACCGGGCGGATAGCTGACGGTGGTGAAGCCGGTGTACCAACGCGGCTCCCACGTGGAGAACCACGAACGCCGATAGTGGTCGGCGAAGAAGAGGTGCACGTAGGCGTCGTACGTGCGCCGGTACGAGCCGGCGAGCAGCAAGCCGCCGTGGAAGCAGCCGGCGATCGCCAACGCCGCGAACAGCTCGATCGGTCGACGACGGGCTGGCACGGGCACAGCGACACGCTAAGGCCGCCCGGTCAAGCCATCGCGGAGCCTTTCTCAAGGGAAGGTCAACTTGGGTCAAGGGACGGCCTGGTCGGCAGATCCGGCGTGCCTTCCACCATGCCATGTTGCATGATGGTGTGGTCATGTCACCGATCGAGACCACTTCCCACGCCGCGGACGTGGCGCTACGCCTCGCGGGCGCGGCCGACGAGGACGTGGACGCACTCATCGTCGACACGCTGGCAACGCTGGCGAGAACCGGCGACGCCGACCGCGCGTACATCACGATGTTCCATGCCGACGGCACCTTCGGCAACAGTCACGAGTGGACCGCCGCCGGTGTGGTGCCGCACCAGCCGGCCATCCAGAACCTCACCCTCGATCAGTTCCCCTACTCGGCGAGCTTCTCCAGGACTGGCCGGGTGTTCCACGTCCGCAACCTCGACGACCTCCCGCCCGAGGCCATCAACGAGCGCAACTCGTTCGGCTCGTTCGGCGTTCGCTCGGTGCTGGAGGTACCGATCGTCGTGGATCGCGAGCTGGTCGGGCTGGTGGGCTTCAACCACATCGCTCGCCTCAGCGAGTGGGACGACGATGCCATCGAGGGCATCCGACTGGTCGGCCGCGCGATCGGCGTGGCCCTCAGCCGGCGAGCCGCCAACGAGCGCGTGCGTCACGCACTCGTGGTCGCAGAGCGGGCCAACAAGGCGAAGGACGAGTTGATCGCCGCCGCCAGCCACGAGTTGCGCACTCCGCTGCACGCGGTGCTCGGCTTCGCCGAGCTGCTGTCGCTCGACGGGGTGCAGCACGAGGCGCTCGACCAGATCCGCAGCAACGGCCGAATGCTGTTTACGATGATCGACGATCTGCTCGAACTCGGGCGCGTCGCAGGCCTGCACACAACGGCCGACGATCTGGCCGACCTCGACGAGATGCTCGCCCTCGTGGTCACCAACCTCGAACCGATCGCCGCCAACCGTGGCACCGGCGTGCGCATCGACAGCAGCGGTGGGGCCCACCTCGTGAGCGCTGCCGCTCGCGTGCACCAGATCCTGCATTGCGT
>JBAVTH010000085.1:0-6698 GCA_049696035.1 Ilumatobacteraceae bacterium | reverse complement strand
CAAGCACGACCGGTTGCTGGAGACCGCGTTCGGCGACTCGGTCAAGGTCGAATGGAAGCTCTTCGACTCCGGCGGCTCCGTGAACGAGGCAGTCGTTGCAGGTGCCGTCGACATCGGCCTCGTCGGCTCCAGCCCGGCCTCGCGTGGCATCTCGACGGGCATCGAGTACCAGATCCCGTGGATCTTCGACGTCATCGGCAAGGCCGAAGCACTCGTCGTGAAGGGAGACAGCGGCGTCACATCGCTCGCCGACCTGAAGGGCAAGACCATCGCCACGCCCTTCGCCTCGACCAGCCACTACAGCCTGCTGGCAGCGCTCGACGACGCCGGCATCGCCGAGTCCGACGTGAACATCATCGACGCCGAACCCGACGCGATCTTCGCCGCGTGGCAGCAGGGCGATATCGACGGCGTCTACGTGTGGAACCCGAACCTGGCCAAGCTCGTCGACGACGGTGGCAAGGTGCTGATCACCAGCGAAGACCTCGCCAAGAAGGGGAAGACCACCTACGACCTTGCCATCGTCACCAACGACTTCGCCTCCAAGTACCCCGGCGCCGTGCAGACCTGGATCGAACAGCAGAACGCCGCCGTCCAGAAGATCAAGACCGACCCCGACGCGGCAGCGGAGTCGGTGGCCGCCGAGCTGAACATCACCGCCGAAGAAGCCAAGCAACAGCTCTCGGAACTGATCTTCCTCGAAGCGGGCGAGCAGATCGGACCGGACTACCTCGGCGGCGGACTCGCCACGAACCTGTTCGCCGCAGCACAGTTCAACCTCGAACTCGGCAAGATCGAGAACATCAAGCCAGAGGACGCGTACCAGGCTGCCGTTGTCTCGACCTTCGCCGCAGCGGTGAAGTGACCTCATCGGCCAACGTGGGCAGTGTCCCGATCGGCGCCCGCAACGCCGATCGGGACCTGCACGTCCGTGCCGTCGAGCACGAGTACCCCACCCCGAACGGCGCCGTGAAGGCACTGGCCAAGCTCGACATCGACATCGTCGCCGGCGAGTTCCTCTGCATCGTCGGACCCTCCGGTTGCGGCAAGTCGACGCTGCTCGAACTGCTGGCCGGCCTGCGACAACCGACCACCGGCACCATCACCCTCGGCGACCGCACCATCATCGGGCCCTCGCGGCGACGAGGCGTCGTGTTCCAACAATCGTCGTCGCTCTACCCATGGTTGACCGTACGCGGCAACATCGAACTCGGCATGAAGCTGCAACGGGTGCGACGCGCTGAACGACGAACCCGTGCCGACGAAGAACTGGAACGAGTCGGCCTCACCGAGTTCGCCGACCACCGCGTGTACGAGCTGTCCGGCGGAATGCAGCAGCGATGCCAGATCGCCCGAGCACTCGCGGCCGACCCCGACGTCCTTCTCCTCGACGAACCGTTCGGCGCGCTCGACGCGTTGACACGCGAGAGCCTCCAAGGAGAGCTCCGTCAGATCTGGCAATCGACTGCGCGCACCATCATCTTCATCACACACAGCATCGAAGAAGCAGCCCTCCTCGCGAGCCGAGTGGTGGTGATGAGCCCCCGCCCCGGCGGTGTCGTCGTCGACCGCTCTCTCGGCTTCTCCCAGTCAGGGCGCACCAACCTCGACCTGCGAGCCGACGCCGACTTCGTCGACACATGCCACGACCTCCGGGCCGCAATCACGTCAACCGCGGAGCGCTGACGTGAGCTCAGGTCGCGACCCACTCGCGACATCGCCGTCGGCGTTCATCGACGCTCTCGCGGGAATGCTCGCCGGGATGACATTCGACGGCGCTGTCGATCTGTGAGCCACGTCGCCGATCCGGTGGAAGCACTGCGAACAGGCTGCCGAGTACTCCCCGGTCTACTCACCCAGTTTCGTCTGCGCCCACGCACAACTGTGGCCACAACACCTTCCGGCCCGCAACTGCGCTGCGAGACACGACGGCGGCGATCCGGCTCTCTCGCCGTGCAGCAGCGAACGTCCTGCCGCTGCATCGTCAGCGGTCGCGGAAGCCCTTGCCGGCCAGGATCTTCGGCAGGCACTTGTCGACCCGCGCCGAGCGTGTGGCGGACTGCTTGGCGTCGGAGATGTGCAGGTTGTACTCCCGCCGCCGGCCCGGTGTCAGCGCCTCGAATGCTGCTCGCAGCCTCGGGTCGGTGTCCAGGCGCTGTTCCAGTTCGCTGGCAAGCTCCAGTTGAGGGGCCGGCTCCGGCGCGAGACCGGCCTCTTCCACATCGATCGCCTCCGCGACGTAGGCCTTGATCGTGCCGGCGAGGCGGCCCACCTGTTCTGCCGAGGTGAGCTCCATGCGCATCGCCGACCGGGAGTTCGGCCCCTGCGCCACGAGCACTCGCTCGGGGTCGCGCAGCATCGCGCCTTTGAAGAACATGAGTGACAGGAACTGGTTCATCTCCTGGAAGATCACGATGTTGTGGCCTTCGTGGCTGAAGCAGGGTTTGCCCCACTTGATGTCCTCGCTCAGCCCACAGCCGAGGAGGATCGGTCGTAACTCGTTCATCACGGTGGGCCACTTCTGCGAGCGCCCGATGTAGGCGTCCACCCTCGGATTCGTCGACATCCTGCGATCTTATGCAACTTCTCGACTCGGCGAGCCGCGTCGCCCGCGACCGGAACGTGCAGCACCGAGAGCCTCGCTCAGGGACGGTCAGACGTCGATCGAGGTGATCGTGGCGGCTGGGTCTCCGACGTACCGGGCGATGGTGATCCGATGCTGCCCTGATGGTCGACTCCAGGCCATGTGAGCGCTGTCCCGGGTGGCGAGGCGGTCGAGGGGCACGATGATCTCGAACGGTGCCTCACTGCCGGCAGCGACCTCGACCCGGGCGAAGCCGACCAATCGGGCGGGGGCGGCAGCCTCGGGCAGGTCGGCGTAGACCTGGACGACATCGGCGCCGTCGCGGGCACCGGTGTTCCGGACGCTGCCGCGCACGACGATCGTCGAGCCGTCCAACGTCGCACCAGAACCCGCGAGCGCGAAGGTCGTGTACGACAGCCCGAACCCGAACGGGTAGGAGGGCACGATGCCGCGATGGGCGGCGCGCCACCAGCCGTGCCAACGGTCGTAGGTGAACGTCGTCGCGTCGCGGTCGAATGGCACCAGATCCGCTTCGTCCACCGGCACGGTGAACGGGAGCCGGGCGGACGGGTTCACCGCACCGACGAGCACGTCGGCGAGGCCCGGCCCGGCTTCCGTCCCGCCGTACCACGCCTGCACGATGCCGGCCACGCGGTCGGCCCACTCGGTGGTGATGACGGCGCTGCCCGCCTGAATGACGACGACGGTGCGACGATTCGCCGCCGCCACCGCATGGATCAGCTCGACGTCTGAGGGCAACAGGCGCAGTGATGTGCGGTCGCCGCCTCGGCTGAACATGCGCGGCCGCTCGCCGAGCCGGGCCGGCTTGGTGGGATGCGGCGACCCTTCCAGGCTTCCCTGGAACCGGTCGACGACGTCGGGTTCGTCACCGGGTGGGAACAACGACATCAGCGATGCGTCGGTTTCCCCGATGTACTCGCCCTCGTCGAGGTACGTGTAGCCGACCACGACCAGGGCGACGTCAGTGGAGGCAGCCACGGCAGCGGCCCGTTCGAGGTCGGAGCCGTCGTCGTGCACGACCTCGCCGATCACGTCGCGGAGACCATCGAGGACGCTGCGACAGGACAGGTCCCAGACGTCACTGGAGCCGCCGTCGCCGATGTTGACGGTGTCCGCGAGCCGGCCGATGGCCGCAACGCGCCAGCCGGGGTCGAGTGGCAGCACCGGCGCCTCGTCGACCGGTTGATTGCGCAGCAGCAGCACCGAACGAGCAGCCGCCTCGCGTGCGAGGGCACGGTGCTCGGCCGTGCCGAGGATGTCGATCGACGGCGAGGGGGCGGACAGCACGTGGTCGAACCGCAGGAGGGTGGAGATCACCCGCGCGACGCTGCGGTCGATGTCGGCCCAGGTCACCTCTCCGCGTTCGATCGCCGCGGGTAGGTGCTGCTGGCGCACCATGCGGTAGGGCATCTCGATGTCGAGGCCGGCGGAGACCGACGCGCCGGCGTCGCGCAGGCCGAGGATCCAGTCGCTGATCACGAATCCTTCGAAGCCCCACTCCTTGCGCAGCACGTCGGTGAGCAGCGCATGACTCTGGCCGCACCACTCGCCGTTGACGCTGTTGTAGGCGGACATCACCGAGGCGACACCCTCGTCGACGACGCGCTTGAAGTGGGGCAGGAACACCTCGTGCAGCGCGACGTCGTCGACCTCGATGTCGACGCTGAACCGTGCGTTCTCCATCGAGTTGCAGGCGAAGTGCTTCATGCAGGCCATCACGTGCTGCTGCAGCCCGCGGGTGAGCGCGGCACCGAGCTCGCCGACGTGGTGCGGGTCCTCACCGTACGTCTCCTGCGCGCGGCCCCACGCCGGGTGGCGCAGCAGGTTGATGCACACCGCGCCGGTGAGGTTGGCGCCGACGGCACGAAGCTCGCGGCCGATCGCGTCACCTATGCGCTCCTCGAGCGCGAGGTCCCACGTGGCGCCGCGGGCCATCGGCACCGGGAAGGCAGTGGCGTTGCCCACCACCGCGCCTCGTGGCCCGTCCGAGAAGCGGATGCCGGGGAAGCCGACCCGCTCGACCTCGGCACCCACGAACACCGTCTTGTGGTAGCCGTCGTCGGCGAGGAACTTCAGGCCCGCCCACGTCGGTGCGTCACCGTCGAGGCACCACAGCCGCTCGTGCTCCGTGAGGTTCGCGACGAGCGCCTTGGCGGCTTCGTCCACGGAAACGCCGTCACTGATCGCGCGTCGCGCTTCGTCGAACGTGTGGATCGGGGTCATGATGTCGCTCCTGGGAACAGGGTCGCACCCCATGGTGCCACGCGCCGACACGCGGCCTCGATACTTAGGTCTTGACCTAAGTATCGAGGCCCCCTACTGTCGGCACCATGCCGGCAACGATCATCGAGCTCGACGAGGTGTTCAGCGCACTCGCCGATCCCACACGGCGGGCAGCTGTCGAACGGCTGGGCCTGGGTCCCGCGTCCACCTCGGAGCTCGCCCGCCCCTTCGACATGGCACTGTCCTCGTTCGCACAGCACCTCGAGGTGCTGGAACGTTCTGGGCTGGTCACCTCGATCAAGCAAGGGCGAGTCCGCACGTATCGCCTCAGCCCTCGCGCGTTCGAACGCGCCGACGCGTGGCTGGCAGCGCAGCGCGAAGTGTGGGCTGCCCGTCTCGACCAACTCGATTCCCACCTGATGACCATGAAGGAAGCACCATGAACAACCCCGCGGCCGACTCGCAACGCGACCTCGTTCTCGAACGCACCGTCGACGTGCCCCCCGAGCTCGTCTGGGCCGCGTGGACCCAGCCCGAGCACATCACCAAGTGGTTCACGCCCGCGCCGTGGACCACACCCGAGGCCGAGGTCGACCTTCGGCCCGGTGGCATCTTCCGTACGGTGATGCGTTCGCCCGAGGGCGACGTCGTCCACAACAGCGGGTGCTACCTGGAAGTGGTGGAGCATCACCGGCTGGTGTGGACCGCCGCGCTCGGGCCCGGCTACCGCCCCAACGACTTCTCGGCCGGCGGTTTCCCGTTCACCGCCGTGCTGACCTTCGAGCCTGCCGGCGAGGGCACGAAGTACACGGCCCGCGTCCTGCACGCGACCGTCGAGGCCAACACGGCACACGCGGAGATGGGGTTCGTCGATGGCTGGGGCGCTGCGCTCGACCAACTGGTCGCGTACATGAAGAGCCGCTGACAGGCGAGTGCGCTGAGCCGCGCACCCGTGCGAGCAGCGTTCCCCCTTTCCTCTTCATGGGCGAACCGGGCGGCGACAGTGCTGCCGGTCGTCCGGGTCAGCGGCGGTGCTTGCGGCACCAGTCGACGACGTCGTCGGTGACCTGATCGCGGTTCGTCTCGTTGAGCAGCTCGTGCCGCGCCCCACGGTAGAGGGTGAGGTCGGTTGCGATTCCCGCTGCCTTCAGTTCGGAGGCGAGCACGGAGGCATGCGCCCCCATTGCTGCTGCGGCGTCGTGGTCGCCGGCGATCACCATCACCGGGCAGGTGATGCCGGCGAGCCGCTCGCACGCCGGGCCGACCACTCCGAACAGATCGATGAGGTAGCCGTAGGTGAGAGGGTTGCGATCGCCGCAGTAGCGGTCGGCGAGGTACAGATCGACCTCGGCGGCATCGCGGCTGAGCCAGTCGAAACGGGTGCGGGCGGGTTCGAACGAGGCGTTGTTGTCGCCCAGCAGATCTGCGGCGGACTGGTCGCGGGACTCGCTCATCATCTCGAGCAGCAGCTGCAGATCGCCGGTGTCGGTGACGTTGGCGGGGAACCCGCACAGGATGCCACCCGCCAAACCCGAGCTGTGCTGCGTGAGGTACGCCAGTGCGATCAGCGAACCCATCGAGTGGCCGAACACGAACGTGGGCACAGCCCCGGTGAGCTGCTGGGCTTCCTGGCGCAGTTGGTGGAGGTCGTCGACGACGGCGGCGCCACCGCCGGGACCCATGACACCCGCACCGGTGTTGCCCCCGGTACGGCCGTGGCCGCGGTGGTCGAGCGCAGCAGCCGCGAACCCGGCTCGGTTGAGTGCGGTGGCGAACCGGTCGTAGCGGCCCGAGTGCTCGGAGGCGCCGTGAGAGATGAGGATCAATCCCTTCGGCGACTCCACACCCCAGTGGCGGGTGAACACCACCA
>JBAVTH010000084.1:0-3062 GCA_049696035.1 Ilumatobacteraceae bacterium | reverse complement strand
CCGTAGATGACGATCGATGCGGTCTTGTAGGGAGTGGGCGTTGCGGCGTCGACGACCTCGTTGAACCAGTCGGTCAGCTTGGTGTCGGCGCTGAAGCCGCGCTTCAACACCACCTCGCTGTACTTGGGCCGACCCGGCCGCTTGCGGTTGACCGTCTTCTTCCCGTCGGTGGTCTTGAAGGGGACGACGTCGAACTCCATGCTGAGCCCGGTGCACCCGGTGAAGTAGGCGATCTCGATCCCGTCGAGCTCCAGGCTGAAGAACGAGCCCTGGAACTCCGCGTCATGTGCGGCGGCATCGGACATGGTCAGCTCTCCCTCTTCAGGAACTCGATGGCAAGGACGACTTCCTCAACCATCACGTCATCGGAACCGACATCGAGGTCGGAGGCCGACCACTTCGACGGCCAGGCATTCGTGAACGACCACCGGCCGACTTCTCCGCCGGCGATGTCGTACAGCGCGATGGCGCCGTTGGTGCGGAATTCGGCGCCGCCATCGCGGATCTTCTTCGCCCATTCCCAGAACTTCTTGTCGCCCGAGAACGTGCGCTTCAGGGTGATGTCCTGGTACACGGTGGTGCCGGGCCGCTTGCGGATCATGGTGTCGCCGGCAGGCGTCGACACCTTCACCTCCACCACGCCGACGTCGATGGACAGACCACTGACGTCGGTGAAGGCACCCTTGATGCCGTTGTCGAGCTCGACGCCGAACCAGGACCCGATGTATTCCTCGTCCTTGACCGGCCCAGGAGTGGTTACAGGCATGTGCTGTCCCCTTCTTCAGACCCCGGCCTCAGGCCGAGGTCTCCTTGATCTGGGCGATGCGGAAGATGACGAACTCGGCCGGCTTCACCGGCGCAATGCCCACCTCGACGATGACCTTGCCCTGATCGATGGACTCGGGCGGATTCGTCTCGCTGTCGCACTTCACGTAGAACGCCTGCTCGGCGGTGGCTCCGAACAGCGCTCCGTCGCGCCACAGCCCGCGCAGGAACGAGCTGACGGTTCGCTTCAGCCCTTCCCACAGCTTCTGATCGTTCGGTTCGAACACGGCGAACTGGGTGCCGTCCATGATCGCGGTCTCCACCATGTTGAACAAGCGGCGAACGTTGATGTACTGCCAGTCGGTGTTGCTGGACAGGGTTCGGGCACCCCACACCCGAATGCCTCGGGTGCCGAACCCGCGGATGCAGTTCACACCCTGCATGTTGACGGTGCCCTGCTCGGTGGCGGTGATGTCGCGTTCGAGCGCCAACGCGCCGCGCACGACCTCGTTGGCCGGAGCCTTCCACACGCCGCGGGTGTTGTCGTTGCGAGCCCAGATGCCGGCGACGTGACCCGATGGCGGGATCATGATGGTCTTGTCGCCATTGGTGGCCGCAGGGTTGTTGACCGAGATCCAGGGGTAGTAGAGGGCGGCGTACTGCGAGTCGTAGCCTGCCGCCTCGCGCCATTCGCCGATCTGCTGGACGTTCTTGCCGGGCGGGGCGTCGAGGATGGCCATCCGGTTCTTCTGGCCCTCGCAGTGGTTGATCAGCGCCAACTGCACCGTCTTCCACATCGTCTCGTCGTAGCTCACCGTTCCGTCGTCGGCGATCCGGCGGGCGGCGGTGATCAGGTCGGGGACCATCACCATCGTCACGTCTTCCGCGATGACCAGGCCATCGATGCCCTCACGTCGATCACTGTTGCCGGCAAAGGCCGTGCCGTCGGGAAGGTTGGGGGTGGGCGGCGCGGGCTCGATGGCCCAGGTGCCCGCCTTGAGCGAGGCGAGGTCGTTGGCCAGCTTGCTGGCGTCGAGCTTGGTCGCCACCTTCACCCGTGGGTGGTCCTTGAAGACCGTCGCGATGTCGTGGGGGCCGGGCTTCAGCGTGACGCCCTTGATGGATTCAGGCTTCTCGCCGTCTTCCAGCACCGTCACGGTGAAGGTCGGCGGTGCTTTCTTGTCGTCGCTGCGCGGCTCCGGGGAGACGCTGACCGAGATGGGTGCGTTCGGCTTCACCGTCTCGAACTCCACGGCTGGGCCGAGCGTGCGATCGCTCGCCAGGATGGCGAGCTTGCCGGACTTCTCGGCGGGAGTGTTGTGCGGGATGCGCACGATGTAGGCGATGCTGCCACCGTTGTTGAAGTAGCCGTAGACCGAGTGCGGCAGCATGATGCCGGGGGCGAACTCCCCGTACAACTTCGTGTAATCCGACCAGCTGGTGACCATTCGGGGCTTGAGGCCCTTGGGGTCGTTGACCGGGTCGTCGATCGGCGGCGCCTTGGCGGTGAAGCCGACGAAGGCGGCTACAGCGGTAGCTCCTGCGGTCAGCGTTCCCGAACTGGACGGAACCTCTTCGACATAGACGCCTGGCGTCGTGTACGTCGTGGCCACTACATGTCTCCCTTCATGTAATCACCCGAACCGCCTCGAATGAATCCTCAGTTGTACCCCAAGCCCCAATTCGGCGCCCCGAGTGGGGACCATAACATGTTCTCGGCGTGACGTGAACCACCGTGCGTGATCTAGGGAATCATCTCCGTGAAGGCGCCGGGATTGACGATCTGGATCACTCCTCCGTACGCGCACATGCACTTCGACGCCTGGTTCAGTGTCGGCTTCGAGCCCACCAGCACCGTCGGCGAGCCCGGCACCCACGGAGCAGGCAGCACTGGGATGCACGCCCCGGGCGTGAGCACGCCGAGGGCCGCCACGGTCTGCGCGGCGGTGATCGGATTGGCCAGACTGGTGCACACGCCGAAGGGCAGCACGTTCATGAACGGGACGTTGTCGAAGATCGTCGCCACCGGCTTGCTCTCGAACAACACCCGGTTCACCGGGAGCACCATCAACGCGCTCGGGGCGACGCCGAAGGAGCACATCACCTGCGCCCCGGCCACCACCGGCAGGCCCATCAGCGCACCGAACCGATCTGGTCGTGTCCGATCACGTGCTGGACAACTCGTAACACTCTCACCGGCGCCTCCCGAAGACCGCACCGTACACCTCCTTGGCACGGTCGTGGAGAGGGGTCGGTCAGGGCACCAACACGCTCTTGCCGGTGACGTTGCGCGACAG
>JBAVTH010000083.1:0-23803 GCA_049696035.1 Ilumatobacteraceae bacterium | reverse complement strand
GTGCGGCTGCTGTCGGTCTTCGCCAGCGTCGGTGCCTCCGGCTCGCCCGCTCCCGCAGCGGCACCACGCCCTGCCGGCGGCTGTGGCGGCGCCTGCGCCTGCGCCCACTGAGCCGTCGTCGAACCTCCAGTCCTGTCCCTCCAGCTGCCGCACCGCCGACGGGCGACCCGTGCAGCCCGCCTCAGCCGTGGAGCGCGGCGAGCTCGGCAGTGATGTTGGCGATGGCCTGCGCCTCGCGCATGCCGCGCATGTACGACGTGTTGAACAGATGCGGCAGCGCGAGGAAGCCACGCAGCACGGCGCCACGACCGCTGATCCAGGCGTCGTCGTCGACGTGGGCATACTCGGCCCGCACCCCCTCGACGTACGCCTCGTAGATGGTGCAATCGGCGCCCAGGATCGCCAGGTCCGCGTCGACCAGCAGCGCTGCGTCGCCACCCTGAGGCCGGTGTCCGGCGGTGGCCAGCACCAGGTGACCCACCAGCTGGCGGCGGTCGCCGGGCCAACCGAGCTCGGCCGCAACCTGCTCGGCGATCCGAGCGCTGCGGGCTTCGTTGTCGGCGGCGGTCGGGTCGTAGACCACGTCGTGGAACAGCGCGGCGAGCTGCACCGCCGGTAGGTCGGTGGCGACTTCGCCCGCCGCCACCATGTCGGTGAGGTGGCGCAGCACCCACATCACGTGGGTGGCGGTGTGGTATCGGCGGTGAGCTTCGCAGTGGCGTGCCAGCAGCTCATCGAGGCGGTGGTCGTGGCCGTTGCCCGCCAGCTGCCGCCAGGCCGCACGCAGCTCCACCTCCGGCAGGGTCATGGTGTGATCGTATGTGTCGATGGCCGTGCTGATCGACGAACCCCGCTGGTTGCACCGTGATCGACTGTGGTCGCACCTGGTCAGCGATGCCACGTTCGACGAGTTGCATGCGTTCGCTGTCGTTGCCGGGATACCGCGCCGGGGTTTCCATGGTGACCACTACGACGTGCCCGAGGAGTACTACGAACAGGTGGTGGCGTTGGGGGCGCTTCCGACGCCCATCAGGGAGCTGGTGCGCCGGCTGCGTGCGGCCGGATTGCGGCTGAGTCCCAGCGAACGTCGAGCCGCCGGATAGCCGGGTGGTCATCTGCCGGCCGAACGCGGGCGGCGCAGGTGCGGCCAGCGTTCCGGCTCGCCGAGAAGGTCGCGAGGGCATTGCGCGCCCGAGGCGCTGACGACGTACCACTCGATCAGCTCGATGCCGTGAGCGGCGATGAGCTCGCTGGCCTCCAGCCAGCGGTCGATGTCGCCGGGCAGCACGCACCCGGTGGGGCGGACGCTGGCCAGCACGAGCGCCGCCGCCTGCGGAAGCCCGTGGGCCGCTCGTGCCAGGCACTCGGCCACTGCCAGCACCGAATCGGGCGCGGTGGTGCCCGAGACCACGGTGATGACGCTGCCGTTGCCCTCCGCATCGAGCATGAACGCCAACGTCTCGGGCTGGAGCGGCTGCGCGGCGGCGACGAGCAACACGCGCAGTGCGTCGGTGCCGCAGCGAACCGGCGCAGGCCGCGGCAGCGGAGCCAGGAGTGGCTCGGGTGTGACATCGTGGCTGGACATGGGGCGACCTCCGGTGACTGGTGCCGCGCCGCGGGAGAGGCGCCGGCAGGACTGTCGTGAGCGGGGGAAGCCGTGATCGACACCGTAGCGAGAGGGTGCGACAGGGTTCCCCGACGTCACGATCGAGATCGAGTGCAGGGCCCTGGTGGACACCAGGGCTTGCTACGCTCCGCCGCATGGCCGACGTCACGATCTACCACAACCCGAATTGAAACTCCTCCGGCAATGCCGTGCGCATTGCAGAGGAGCTCGGCGTCGAGGCCGAGATCGTGCTCTACCTCAAGACGCCGCCGGATGCGGCAACGTTGCGGAGCATCATCGCCAAGCTGGAGGATCCGGTCACGGATCTCGTGCGCCGCGACAGCCTGTGGCAGAAGCTGGGTCTCACCGATGCCGATGCGGCCACCGACGAGCAGGTCGTCGAGCTGCTGGTCCGCCACAAGCAGCTGCTGCAGCGCCCGCTGCTGGTCACCGCTGAGAAGGCCATCATCGGCCGCCCCAAGGAGCGGGTGCACGCCTTGCTCGGCTGAAGCGGCCCGCGAGCGTCAGATCGTCAGCCGTCAGGCCTGCTTGTCGGCGCCATCGGTACCGATGCCGCGCAGCAGGTAAGGGACGGCCAGGCCGATCGCGAGCAGGATGCACCCGTTGACGGCGATCGCGCTGCGCAGCCCGAACGACTTGGCCAGGAAGCCACCCGTGAGCGCGCCGAAGGGCATGCCGACGTAGACGAGGAAGCGGTAGCTCGCGCCCACCCTGCCCAGCAGATGATCGGGCACCACCCGTTGGCGCAGCGCGATGGTGAGCGTGTTCCAGACGAGCGCGCCACCGGCGGTCACCGCACCGAGGGCGCCGACCACCAGCGGCACGGACGACATGGAGGTGGCCACGGTGGAGACACCCGAGATCACCACCGCCGCCGACAGCACGACGCCGAGCGGGTGAGCCGTCAGCTTCGCGGCGAGCAACGAACCGGCGATCCCCCCGAATGCCGCGGGCACCAGCAGCAGGCCGTAGCCGGCGCCCGACAGGCCGAGCGTCTGGGTGGCGAACAGCACGAACACCGAGACTCCAACGAAGTCGGCGAAGCCCAGCACGGTGGAGATGAGCGCGAGGTTGCGCAGAGGCCGGCGCGACCAGAACCAGCGGAAGCCGTCGGCGATCTGGCGCCGCATCGGCGCGTCGTGGCCTGCATGCGCGGCCGGACGGAACACGCCCGGGAGGAAGGTCATGATGACCGCGGCGCCGGCGAAGCTGGCTGCGTCGACCCCGAACGGAACCGCCATTGCAGCTCCGAACAGCAGGCCTCCCAGAGGAGGGCCGACCAGCGCGTTGGCGACCAGTTCGGTGGAGGCGAGCCGCCCACCCGCCCGTTCGAGATCCGGCTCGGCGACGGTTGCCGGCACCAGCGCCATGCTCGAACTGTCCACGACCGCTTCCGCCGAGGCGAGCAGCACCGCCACGATGCCGATCACTGCGAGGCTCACTTCGTCGAGGGCGACCGCGGCCACCAACGCCGACATGACCACCGCGCGGGCGGCGTCGAGGCGAACGCGCAGGTCGCGCCGATCCAGGCGGTCGGCCCAGGCGCCACCGGGCAGGATCAGGAGCAGCCAGGGGATCCGTTCGGCGAAGATGACGCCCGCGATGGCTCTCGGATCGGTGGTGACCGTCGTCGCCAGCAATGGCAAGGCGGCAACTCGAACACCGTCGCCCAGGTTCGACAACGCCGTCGCCGCCCACAGCAGGTTGAAGGAACGCGAGAACCGCCGTCGCCGCTCGGCCGCTTCTTCGGTCAGTGGTGGTGCGTCGCCTTGCATCATTCGGTCGGACGCTACCGCGTCGGTGGGAGGGCGTGTTGCGGTGGGCTCAGCCGCGCCGGCGGCCGCGTCCGCCGATCGCCTGCAGCACGAGGAGCAGCAGCACCGCTCCGAGCGCGGCGACGAGGATGGCTCTCACGTCGAAGTCGTTGATGCCCTTCTTGCCGGCAGCCTGCATCAGCGCACCGCCGATCAGTGCCCCCAGCACGCCGACGGCGACCGTGTAGAGGCAACCAGCCTTGTCGTCGCGAGTGATCCAGCGAGCGAGCAAGCCGGCAACGAGACCGACCACGATCCAACCGAGAATGTTCATGAGGGCACGCTAACCGTGGTGCGACCGATCGGGTGCCGCGTCGAAACGGAACACCAGGTCGCCGTCGTCGTACGATCCGAGCTGCCGTGTGGGCTCGGCGACCCTCTGGAAGCCGAGGCGTTCGACCAGCCTGATGGAGGATGCGTTGGCGTGGTGCACCGCCGCCCACGACTCGGGCATGCCGCGCTCGGCGAGGTGGCCCACCAACCACTGCACGGCCTCGGTGGCGTAGCCCTGGCCGCCGGTGGTGGGCCCGAACACGTAGGCGACCTCGGCCCAGCTGCCATAGCCCGTGGCCTGGATGTAGCCCATGACGAGGCGATCGCTGCTCCTCAGGACGGCCCAGTTCCACCAGTTGTCCTCCGGCAGGTCGGGTCCTGGGCCGGCGGCCAGCTCGTCGATCCGTTCGTGCATCGCCTCGACGGTGGTGACGGCCGGCCCACCTGTGTACAGGCCCACCTCGGGATGGTCGAGTGCAGCCACGAGACCGGCCGCGTGGACATGGTCGAGCGGTTCGATGAGCAGGCGGGCGGTCAACGGCATCGTCCGCGAGCCTCTCGCGTCCAGCGGTCGCAGCGCCACCGCATTTCCTGTCGTCGCAGCGCTATTCGGCTCTGAGTTCTGCGGCCGCTGGGCGTAGTGTCCGACGCGTGGGGAAACGGTCCGGGGCGCAGCCATCGCACACGCCAGGGGCCGGAGGTTGGGGTCTGCTGCGCTCGATGCTGCGCGAGCAGCGCGCCGGCCTGATCGCCGGCGTCGTCGTCGGCCTGCTGTGGAGCGCGGGCAAGGTGACCGTGCCCAAGCTCACCAGCCTCGCGGTCGACCGGGCGGTGCTGGGTACCGGCTCGTTGCTGTTCTGGTCGCTGTTCATCGGCGCGATGGCGGTCATCGCCGGCATCTTCACGGCGTGGCGCAGGTGGTTCGCGTTCCGCGAGAGCCGCCTGACCGAGACGAAGCTGCGCGAGCAGCTGTTCGCACACATCCTGCGGCTGCACGTCGGGTACCACGACCACACCCAGACGGGGCAGCTGATGAGCCGCGCCTCCAGCGACCTGCTGCAGATCCAGGGCTTCGTGGTGATGATCCCGATCACGGCCTCCAACCTGATGATGGTCGCCACGATCGTGGTGGTGCTGGCCGTGCAACAGCCTCTGCTCGCACTGATCGCGCTGGCCCCGCTGCCGCTGCTGAACGTGCTCGCCACCCGTTTCTCGCGACGCATCCACCCGGCGGTGCTGGCGGTGCAGGCCGAGCAGGCGCAGCTGGCGACGGTGGTGGAGGAAGCGGTCAGCGGTGTGCGCGTCATCAAGGGCTTCGGCGCCGAAGGCGTCACGGCAGCTCGGCTGAGGGTGGAGGCCGACGACATCCGTCGTGTGTCACTGCAGTCCGCCAAGGTCCGCAGCACGTTCCTGCCGGCGCTCGACCTGCTGCCGAACATCGGGCTGATCGCGGTGCTCGCGGTCGGCGGCCATCGGGTGCTCGCCGGGCAGATGACGCGAGGCGAGATCCTCGAGTTCATGCAGTACATCGGGTTGCTGATCTTCCCGCTGCGCAACCTGGGCATGACCGTTGCGTTCGGCCAGCGGGCCGCCGCCGCGCTGCTGCGGGTGAATGAGGTGCTGTCCACCATTCCTGCGGTGCGCGACGCCGAGGTGCCGGCCACGCTGCCCGGAGGGAACCGCGTGGGCGAGGTGAGCTTCGCGAACGTGTCGTTCGGCTACGACGCCAACAACCAGGTGCTGCGCGACTTCGACCTGCGGATCGCGGCTGGGTCGTCGGTAGCGGTCGTGGGGGCAACCGGCAGCGGGAAGTCGACCCTCGCCCGGCTGCTGGTGCGCTTCTACGACGTGAACGAGGGGGCCATCACCATCGACGGCGTCGACGTGCGCGACCTCACGCTCGCGGAGCTGCGCCACGCGGTCGCGATCGTCTTCGAGGACACCTTCCTGTTCCACGACTCGGTCGCCGCCAACATCGCGTTCTCCCGACCGGACGCGTCGCATGCCGACATCGAGGCTGCCGCCCGCCTGTCGGGTGCGCACGACTTCATCCTGCGCCTTCCCGACGGCTACGACACCATGCTGGGCGAACGCGGCTTCTCGCTCAGCGGTGGCCAGCGTCAGCGTGTCGCGCTGGCCCGTGCCATCGTCGCCAACCCGCGCGTGCTCGTGCTCGACGATGCCACCAGTGCCGTCGACCCTTCCAAGGAGCACGAGATCCGTGAGGCGATGGCCACGGTGATGGACGGCCGCACGACGATCGTGATCGCCCACCGGCCGGGCACCATTGCGCTCGCCGACACCGTGGTGCTGCTCGACGAAGGCCGGGTCGTGGCCACCGGCACGCACGACGGCCTGCTGGCCACCAGCGAACGGTACCGGGCGGTGCTCTCGGCGCTGGCGGAGCTGGACGACGTCGAGGCAGAACCGGCAGCCGGCGATGCCATCGCGGAGGTGAGCTGAGCCATGTGGGGCGCAGGAGCAGTCAGCGACGAGGACAAGCTGGATCGTGCGGAGACCGGGCGCGTGCTGCGCCGCTCGCTGCAGTTCGCGCAGCCCTACCGGCGCACGATCTGGTGGGCCGTCGCGCTCGTCTCGGTCTCGGCGTTGTGCACGGTGGCCGGGCCGGTGTTCGTGAAGACCGGCCTCGATCACGGCATCAAGAACACCGATGCGACGGCGCTCGACTGGTCGGTGGCCGGCTTCATCCTCACCGTCGTCCTCGGCTACTTCGTCGCCCGCGCCCAGCAGTTGGCCATCAACCGCGCCGGCGAAGGCTTCCTGCGCGACCTGCGCGTGGCAGTGTTCGACAAGTTGCAGGCGCAGTCGATGGCGTTCTTCGATCGCAACAAGGCGGGTGTGCTCGTCTCGCGCATGACCGCCGACATCGAGAGCATGGGCGAGCTGATCCAGTGGGGCCTGCTGCAGTTCGTGGGTGCCGCGCTGCTCCTCTTGATGACCTTGATCCTGATGACGGCGTTGAGCTGGCAGATGACGCTGATCGTGGTGCTGTTCGTCGCCCCTGTCCTCGGGATCGCCTCGGTGCGCTTCCAACGGCTCTCCAACGTGGCATACCTGGATGTGCGCGAGCGGGTGGGTGCCAACCTGTCCAACCTCCAGGAGGGCATCACCGGCGTGCGGGTGATCCAGGCGTACGGCCGTGAGGCGGAGACGCAACGCCGCTTCGTGAAGTCGAACAGGGCGCTCTACGGCAGCCACCTGCACAGCGTGAAGATCAGCACGTGGTACTTCGGCCTGGTGGAGTTCTCGGGCATCGTGTCGATCGCGCTCATCATCGGCCTCGGCGGCACCCTGGTGCACCGCGGATCGGTGGAGTTCGGCACGGTCGCTGCCTTCGTGCTGCTGCTGGCCAACCTGTTCGATCCGGTGCAGCAGCTCTCGCAGCTGTACAACACGGTGCAGAGCGCGGCGGCCTCGCTGCACAAGCTGTACACCCTGATGGACACGGTGCCCGATGTCGCAGAGCACCCCAAGCCGGTGCAGCTACCGGCGACTGGCGTGCTGGAGGCGCACCACATCACGTTCGCGTACGACGGCGCCGAGCGCTCGGCGCTCACCGAGGTGAGCCTGGCAGTCGCGCCCGGGGAGCGGCTTGCGCTCGTCGGCCCCACCGGCGCCGGCAAGAGCACGCTGGCGAAGCTGCTCAGCCGGCTCTACGACCCCACCAAGGGGTTCGTCACCTTCGGCGAGATCGATCTACGCGTCGCCTCGCTGCAGTCGCTGCGCGAGCGGGTGGTGGTGGTGCCGCAGGAGGGCTTCCTGTTCGGTGGCACCATCCTGGAGAACATCCGCGTCGCCCGCCCAGGTGCGTCCGATGCCGATGTGGCGTCCGCGCTGCAGGCGATCGGGGTGCTCGAGCGCTTCCAGGAGTTCCCCGAGGGTCTGGAGACGGAGGTGCGCGAGCGTGGTTCGCGCCTGTCGGCGGGTGAGCGTCAGCTGGTGTCGTTGGCGCGAGCGGCACTGGTCGACCCGGCGGTGCTGGTGCTCGACGAGGCCACCAGCAACCTCGACCCCGGCACGGAGGCGGTGGTGGAGAAGGCGTTGGAGCGGCTGATGCAGGGGCGCACCGTGATCGTGGTGGCGCACCGCCTCAGCACCGTGCGCCGTGCCGATCGCATCGCGGTGATCGATCACGCCCACTTGGTGGAGCTGGGCACTCACGACGAGCTGGTCGTGCAGGGCGGCCGCTATGCCGCCCTGGCCGAGGCATGGGCCCGGTCGCAACCGGCGGCGGAGGGTACCGCCGGCCGCTGACCGGGTCTGTTGCCGTGGGTCTGTTGCCCGTGGTGGCCCGCACCGGAGCGTCAGGCGTGGTCGAAGACGAGGACGAACTCGAGCAACCCGTTGTCCTCCGTGGCGATCGTGGCGAACGACGGGTTGGGGATGCCGTAGTCGGCGAAGAGCACGGGGATCTTGCCCAGCACGCCGACGCGGCCGCCCTGGAACGTGGCCTCGACGTCGAAGGTGACCGACTTGGTGACGCCGTGCAGGGTGAGGTCGCCGGTGGCCGAGGCGGTGATGGTGGAGCCGTCGGTGGGCACCTGCTGGAAGTCGATCGGGGCGGTGAGCGTGAACGTCGCGGTGGGGAACTGGTCGACTGCCATGATGCGGCCGTTGAACTGGCCGTCGCGGCGCGACTCGTCGCTCTTGAACGTCGTCATGTCGACGGTGAACGTGCCCGCGGAGACAACGGTGCCGTCGATCGTGAAGCTGCCGGTGACCACCTGGGTGCGACCGTTGGCCGTGGTGTCGAAGCCGTTGATGCTCTCGTCGACGCGGTAGCCGACCTCGGAACCTGCGGACACCGCCCACTCGCCATCGACTCCGTTGGCCACCGCAGTGGCGGCGACGGTGGTGGCGCTCGCTGTGTCGGGAGTGGTCCCAGCCGTGTCGGCCGTGGCGCCATCGGTGGTGACGGGCTGGTCGGGAGCGAGCGTGGTGGTGGCCGAGAGGCGCTCCTTGACATCGCTCGTGTCGAACTCGTCGTCGGCCTTGTTGACGAACTTGGCGTAGATGAACGAGCCGGCGACGGCGACAACGACGAGGGCGATGACAGCGACGACGAGCTTCTTCCAGTGCTTCTTCATGGCAGTCCTTACGTGCGAGCGGGCGAAACGGTTCGAACGAACATTCTTGCAGCCGCAAGCAAACCGGCAACGTCACCCCGGCAGGGAGCAGAGTCGGCGAAAGCAGGCTCCGACGCGCCAGACTTGTCGGATGACTGCAACCGTGCTGATCTCCCGCGCTGCCCCCAAGACCGCCGACGCTGTCGGCGTGGCCGTCGCCACCTCCGGCACCGTGCCGCGCTCGCTCGGCCTGAACCGGGCGGCGCTCACCGCCGTCGGCTTCGAGGGCAAGCTCGGCCAGACACTGGTCGTGCCGTCGGGCAGTGGCCCTGCTCAGATCGCAGTGGGCATCGGTGAGCCCGGGTCGCTCACCGTGCACGGCGTGCGAACGGCAGCTGCCGCTCTCGTGCGTGCGGCCGGCAAGCGCGCCGTCGTGGCGACCAGCCTCGCCGACCTGGATGGGGTCGATGCGGCCAAGGCTGCCCAGGCGGCGGTCGAGGGCGCGCTCCTCGCCGCGTACAAGTTCGCCGGCATCAAGAAGGAGGCCAACGCCACCTCGCTCACCCAGCTGGTGCTGGTGGTGGGCGAGGCCCGCTCGAAGGGTGCCGCCGCTGGCAGCGACCGCGGCCAGGCCACCGCGGCTGCGGCATGCATGGCGCGCGACCTGGCCAACTTGCCGCCTGCGTACATGACCGCCCGTCACATGGCGGAGAAGGCCGTCGAGGTTGCCAACGCCACCGGCCTGCAGGTCGAGGTGTTCAACCGCGACCAGCTGGCAGCGATGGGCTGCGGCGGCATGCTCGGCGTCAACGCCGGCAGCACCGAACCGCCGCGCATGGTGCGCCTCACCTATGCGCCGCGCAACCCGTCGGGCCACCTCGCGCTGGTGGGCAAAGGCGTGATGTTCGATTCCGGCGGCCTCAGCCTGAAGCCGAGCGACGGCATGATCACGATGAAGATGGACATGAGTGGCGCCGCCGCCGTGCTCTCCGCGATGAGCACGCTGAAGGCACTGAAGTGCAAGGCCAAGGTCACCGGTTACCTGATGTGCACCGACAACATGTCGGGCGGCAACGCCTTCAAGCTGGGTGATGTACTCACGTTCCGCAACGGAAAGACGGCGGAGATCCACAACACCGACGCCGAGGGTCGCCTGGTGCTGGCCGATGGCCTGTCGCTGGCGGTGGAGGACGGCCCCGACGCGATCGTCGACATCGCCACGCTCACCGGCGCCTGCATGGTGGCGCTGGGCACGAAGATCGCCGGCGTCATCGGCAACGACCAGCCGTTCATCGACAAGGTGCGCGCCGCCTCGGCCGCCACCGACGAGCAGGTGTGGCAGTTGCCGCTGGAGAAGGCGTATCGCAAGCAGCTCGACAGCTATGCGGCCGACATGCGCAACATCGGTGGCCCGCCCGGCGGCGCGATCACCGCGGCCCTGTTCCTCAACGAGTTCGTCGGCGAAGTGCCGTGGGCGCACCTCGACATCGCCGGCCCGATGGCCGTCGACGCCGACGACAGCTGGCTCAGCAAGGGTGCCACCGGCTTCGGCACCCGCCTGCTCATCGATCTGGCCACCACCTTCGTCGCCTGACCGAACAGCTGGCGCTCTCGTTCGACGAGCAGCGCCAGTTCGGTGCGCGACCGCACACGCCTGACGTACGAACGAGCCGGCGAGCGGTTGGTCGTGTGGATGTCACGGGGTGGGGCCGAGACCTCGGTGGTCGTGCTGCTCACCACGACCGGCTGACCCGGGGCGACCGGACCCTGCTGACGCAACCGCATCCGCGCCCGGAGCCGCCACGACTGCGGGCGCGGCCGCGTTGAAGCCTTTGACGATCAGCCAGACGGCGAGTGCCATCTCCTGCACACCCAGCGGTGCTTCCAGCACGACCTGGGTCGTCGACAGTGGCTCGAGGCCGTACAGCACCAGCACCCCCGCCGCCACGTACAGCGTCGCGCCGGCAAGGCCCCAGATCGACAACCAGCGAGGCACGAGCCGTGCGCTGTGCAGCGCGACGTTGAGCATCACGGCACTCAGGCCGAACGCTGTCGCATCCAGGATCGCGTTGCCGGCCCAGTCGCGAGCACCGAGCAACGCGTCGCCCAGGGATCGAACGACGGAAGCATCGGGCTTACCTGCGTCCACGTACCCCCGGCTCACCGTGAGAAGCGTCAGCAGCAGCACCGCGTCGATGACGTAGAAGACGCTCTCCACGGTTCTGGCCACGATGTAACCCGCAGCCAAGCGCCTGCACCGCCGCTGAAGGACGGGGTGGATGACGATCGAGGTTCCGACAAGGGCAACGCCCATGATGAGCGTCAGGAGCGCTCCGGTCGCCACCTTGTCCTCATGGAGCGACAGCTTCGTGAGGTAGTCGGAAGCATCGACGAGTGGCTGGGACAACGAGAGCCCCACTCCACCCGCGACCGTCCCAACGATGAAGAGGCCTCCCACGACGCGTGCGGTAGTCCGGTCTGTCTTCACGCTTGAACCTCCTTTGATGGTCCCGGCCAGGGGAGCGACGCGGGCTCGGCCGCACCCCCATCAACGCGCCGCCGATCGATCCTCCGCAAGGGCGCAACGTCTTGGCTCCGACGACCGCAGCGGCCTCCGGAGTCGTCTCCCGGCGCCTCACGCCCGCCCGAGCAACGCACGCGACGTCGCTTCGATGGCAGCTGCCGGAGAGACACCGACCGCGAGCAGCTGGCGCTCCACCACCTCCGGGTCGTCGCCGGAGGCGACCATCACCTCGGCGAGCGCCCGACCGCGTTCGAGATCGTCGAGGCTGCAGTCGCGCCGTTGCCACTGGCGGTGCAGCACCTGCAGCTGCGTCGGCATGCGCGACAGGTGACGGGTGGCCACGGGTGGGACGCGCCGGCGTACCGCGAGACCGCCTCCCGGCACGGCCTGCGTCATCCCGAACAGCTGGCAGCGTTGCAGCGCGCGGCCGAACGAGTTGGATGTTCCCGAGGAGTAGGCGAGGCCCAGCATGCCGGCCGTCTCCGCCAGGTCGAGCTCGTAGCCCAGCGGGTAGCGGTCGAGACCGGTGACCAGGCGGCGCAGCGCCCACGTCGCCGTGGGGCCGAGCACGTTGAGCCAGAACAGCTCGACGTAGTTCGAGCGGACGTCGAAGCCGACGGCATCGACGATGGGGTCGTGCCAGGGCACGACCATCACGGTGGCAACGTCGGGTGCCAACGACAGCGGTTCGATCGACATGGGTGACCCCCAGCGGGTGAGGTGGGACTTGCGGGGGAAGCCACTCATCTCTACTGGGCATGGCGAGATGGTGGAAACGGCAACATTGGGGCGAGACTTCCTCATGTCCGAGATGAGCGAGGCCGCCGACCTGGTGCGCGAGGCGCAGCGAATCGTCGTGCTCAGTGGCGCCGGCCTGTCCACGGACTCGGGCATCCCTGACTTCCGTGGGCCGAACGGGCTGTGGACGCGCGACCCGGCAGCAGAGCGGGCCTCGACCTTGCAGCACTACCTCGCCGACCCCGAGCTGCGGAAGCTGGCCTGGCAGAACCGCCTGTCGGCGCCGGCGTTCAGCGCGCTGCCCAACGCCGGGCACCATGCGATCGTCGAGCTGGAACGAAGCGGTCGGCTCTCTTCGATCGTGACCCAGAACATCGACGGCCTGCATCAGGCCGCAGGCAACGACCCGGCGAAGGTGATCGAGGTGCACGGCACCGTGCACTGGGCGCGGTGCTGGGGGTGCCGCGACCGTCGGCCGATGACGGAGATGCTCGACCGTGTGCGGTCCGGTGACGCCGACCCTCGCTGCGAGGTCTGCGGAGGGGTCATCAAGAGCGACACGATCCTGTTCGGCGAGAACCTGGTGCCGCACGTGATCGAGGCCGCGATGGTGGCGGCGGAGCGCTGCGATCTCGTCATCGCCGCCGGCTCGTCGTTGTCGGTGTTCCCTGCTGCCAACCTCGTGCCACGTGCGAAGGCCGCCGGCGCACGGGTGGTCATCGCCAACGGCGAACCGACGAAGATGGACCGCTTCGCCGACGTCCGGCTGCTCGGGTCCCTGTCCGACCTGCTGCCGGAGTTGTGCTGCTTGACGTGACCTGTCGGGGGCATGGGTCGTCCTTTTCGACCCCGTGACGAAACCCGACCGAACTGGTAGGCTTTGACGTCATGGCTACCTTTCGCGACCTCCTCTCCGCTGCCAAGGCGCAGATCATCGAAGTCGACACTGCTGCCGCCGCCGACCACATCGCCAAGGGCGCGTTGGTGCTCGATGTGCGCGAGCCCGACGAGTACGACCAAGGCGCGCTGCCCGACGCGATCCACATCCCTCGCGGTCACCTCGAGGCGCAGGTGGAGGGCAAGTTGCTCGACAAGCACGCTCAGGTCGTCGTCTACTGCGCCGGCGGCGTGCGCAGTGCGTTCGCTGCCAAGACGCTCGCCGAGCTGGGCTACACCGACGTGCTGTCGATGGCCGGCGGCTTCGGCAAGTGGAAGGACGAAGGCCGCGCCTGGAAGACGCCGGTCACCCTCTCTCCCGAGCAGCGCAACCGCTACCAGCGCCACCTGCTGCTCCCCGAGG
The DNA here is from genome assembly GCA_049696035.1 of Ilumatobacteraceae bacterium. GTDB lineage: Bacteria > Actinomycetota > Acidimicrobiia > Acidimicrobiales > Ilumatobacteraceae > UBA668. The sequence goes on along the minus strand of JBAVTH010000083.1, from coordinate 10,440 downwards.
TCGGCGTCGCCGGTCAGGCCAGGCTGCTGGAGAGCAAGGTGCTGATGCTCGGCGCCGGCGGCCTCGGCTCGCCCTCGGCGATGTACTTGGCGGCGGCCGGTGTGGGCACCATCGGCATCGTCGACATGGACGAGGTGGATGCCAGCAACCTGCAGCGCCAGATCCTCCACAACATGGATCGAATCGGCGACCGCAAGGTGGACAGCGCGAAGAAGACGCTCACCCTGTTGAACCCCGACGTCGACGTCGTCACCTACGACACCCGCCTCGACGCCTCCAACATCATCGACATCATCAGCGGTTACGACGTGATCGTCGACGGCGCCGACAACTTCCCCAGCCGCTACCTGCTCAACGACGCCAGTGTGAAGCTGGGCATTCCGGTGGTGCACGGCAGCATCTTCCGTTTCGAGGGAATGGTCAGCGTGTTCCACCCGCTGGAAGGCCCCACGTACCGCGACATGGTGCCCGAGCCGCCGCCCGCCGAGCTGGCGCCCAGCTGCGCCGAGGCGGGCGTGCTGGGTGTGTTGCCGGGCATCGTCGGCAGCATCCAGGCGCTGGAGGTGCTGAAGATCCTGCTGGGCTTGGGCGAGGGTCTCGTCGGTCGCATCCTGTCGATCGACACCACCGACATGAGCTTCCGCACGTTCAACCTGCGGCCCGACCCGGCCAACGAGGTCACGTACGCGAACCGTGACCGCATCATCGTGCAGGAGCTGGAAGGCCTCTGCGCACCGGGGCTTGCCCACTGACGTCAGCGGGTTCACACTGGGATCAGGTTCGTTGTGCGAAAGGAGCGCGACATGACCACATCCCAGGTTCTCCAGCGCCTGACCGAGCGGCTCGACCGCCTCGAGGCGGAGAACGACCAGCTCCGCCAGGCACTGAGTCGGCAGTGCGAGGTCGCCGACGCTGACGCCGATGACCGCGCCGAACGCCTGACGTCACGGCGCACATGGCTGGCGAGGGGCGCTGCCGTCGCCGTCGGTGCGGTGACGGGTGCCGCGATGCTGCCGCGACCGGCGTCCGCGATCGGGGAGATGCTGATCGACCAGATCAACGATGGTTCGACGACGACCGAGTTGGATGCGGCTGTCGGCGTCGATGTGCTGTCGCCGGTGTTCTATGCCGTGAACCTGGCGGGCAAAGGCACCGGGCTCTCCGGGTTCGGCGCCAACTTCGGCACGATCGGCATCACCGACAAAGGCGTCGGCGTGTGGGGCAAGTCCAGCGGCGATGCCAGCCATGCGGCGGTCGGTGTGGAGGGCTTCATCGACAACGCCAACTCGCAAGGTTCCTCCGGCGTCCACGGCCTGGCCACCGGTGTCGGTCAGATCGGGGTGAAGGGTGAGAGCACGAGCGGATGGGCCGGGTGGTTCTCGAGTCCCTTCGCCGAGCTGGCTCTGGGGATGCCGGCGAGGCCGGCCCCCACCACCGACACGCGCTACCACTCGTACGGCGACGTGGTCGCCGAGACCGGAGCCAACAAGGCGACGCTGTGGTTCTGCACCGGGTCCGGCACGCCTGGCAGCTGGCGCCGCCTCGCCGGGCCCACCACTGCCGGCGCCGTGACGCTGCTGCCCGCACCCGTGCGGGTGTACGACAGCAGGGCCGGCACCTCACCCGCCGTCGGCTCCAAGACACCGCTGGCAGCCGACATCGATCGGGTGGTGGACTGCACGCTCAACTCGTCAGGCGTGCCCGCCGATTCGACCGGGGTGCTCATCAACCTCACGGCCGTCAACCAATCGGGCGGCGGCTACCTGTCGGTGAGGGCGGCGGGCGTCGCCTACACGGGAACATCGAACGTGAACTGGAACGACGCCGACCAGGTGGTGGCCAATGGCGCGACGGTCGCCTGCGGTGCGGGCGCCACCATCCAGGTGCGCCTCGGCGGCGCGACATCGTCCAACGTCATCGTCGACGTGGTGGGCTACTTGCGCTGACGCCCTCGCCATCTCGCGGCTGCGCCCACCCGGCTACAGTCCGACCGTGCAGCTGCAGATCAACGCGCCTCGGTCGACCGAACACGCACCTCGCAACCTGTGGTTGCACGGCCCCGCGCTGGACATGCTCCTCGGATGGTGCTTCGTGCCGGTGGCGGTCGTGGTGCACTTCGCGGAGCCTCACCTCACGCTGGTGCAGACCATGGTGGGGGTCATCTTCCTCATCTCCTTCGCGCATCAACCGCTCACACTCGGTCTCGTCTACGGCGACCCCGTGCAGCGCGCCGCGCACCGCCGGCTGTACACCTGGGCGCCGTTGGCTGCAGTGGCGTTGATCGCACTGGGGTTGTCGGTCTCTCTCACGCTGGTGGCGTTGATGGCGGGGCTGTGGAACGCCGAGCACACGCTGATGCAGCGTTACGGGGTGCTGCGCATCTACGGCCGCAAGGCCGGCGACGACCACGGCCGGCTGGAGAAGCCGATGCTCATCGTGTGGTTGGTGGCGGGCATCTCGTTCATCGGTGGCTACGTGAACCTGGAACAGCTGGTGCTGAAGATGGGTCTCGACGAGACCAACACTCGGGGGGTCAAGTTGCTCGATCCGTTGCGCACGCCTGCTCGCATCCTGTTCTGGCTCGCGGCAGTGGCCAGCGTGGTGTTGGCGGTGCGGTGGTGGCGGGCAGAGCGCTCGCTGGGCCTGCGAGCCAGCCGTGCGAAGCACCTCTACGCGCTGGGCACGTTGGGCCTCGTGATCGCCGTGATGGTCGACCCGATCGCCGGTGTGGCCGGCTACGTCGCCGCCCATGCGATCGAGTACTTCGCCGTCGTGCACCGCAGCCTGCGCACTCGTCGCGACGATGCGCCGGTGGCACTTGCCACTCGCAATTCGTGGCGCCGTGCCGGTGTCTACACGCTCTACTTCGCGGGCATCGCGGCCATCGTGGTCGGCACGGCGTCGGTGCTCGACGGCCGCCTCTACGCATTCGCGATCCTCTTCTTCGGCGCCTTGCACATCCTCTACGACGGTTTCGTCTGGAAGCTGCGACGACCCAACGTGGCGGCGTCGCTCGGCATCGTGCCTGCTCAGGCCGTCTGATGAGCGAGCCCTACGTTCGCTACGACAACGGGAAGATCGGTCAGATCGACGGTCAGCAGGTGCCCCGGTTCGCCGGCCTCACCACGTTCGGACGCCTGCCGCGGCGCGATCAGGTGCCCGAGTTCGACATCGCAGTCGTCGGCGTGCCCTTCGACAGCGGGGTGTCCTACCGGCCGGGCGCCAGGTTCGGTCCGTCCTCCATCCGCGAAGCGTCGCGCCTGCTGCGGCCGTACAACCCGGCGCTCGACGTGCTGCCCTTCGTGAACGCGCAGGTGGTCGACGCCGGCGACATCGCCTGCAACCCGTTCAACATCGAAGAGGCGCTGACACAGATCGAGGATGGGCTCGGCGAGCTCATCGGGGACGGTCGGCGAGTGGTCACGCTCGGCGGCGACCACACCATCGCTCTGCCGGCGCTGAGGGCGATGCACGCCGTGCACGGCCCGATGGCGCTGGTGCACTACGACGCTCACCTCGACACGTGGGACACCTACTTCGGTGCCGCCAACACACACGGCACACCCTTCCGCAGGGCGTCCGAGCAAGGGTTGATCGTCAAGGGGCACTCGGCGCACGTGGGCATCCGCGGTCCGGTGTACTCGAAGCAGGACTTCGCCGACGACGAAGAACTCGGCTTCACGATCGTGCACTGCCGCGACATGGACAAGCTGGGTGTGGACGGCGTGATGGAACGCGTGCACGCGCGTGTGGGCGACATGCCGGTCTACGTGTCGATCGACATCGACGTGCTCGACCCTGCCCATGCCCCTGGCACCGGTACCCCAGAGGTCGGTGGGCTCACCAGCCGCGAGCTACTCGGAATGGTGCGTGCGATGGTCGACCTCAACGTGGTCGGTGCCGATGTCGTGGAGGTCGCGCCGGCATACGATCACGCCGAGATCACCAGCCTGGCAGCGTCGCAACTGGCGTACGAGCTGATCACGATCATGGCCGCGCGGATGGCACGCGGCTGAGGTCGCAGAGAACGCTCACCGCTGCTCGCTCGCGGTCGTGGCCGCTCAGCAACGAGTACGGAGTGTGTCGAGGCCCGGACCCGAGAGGTCGGAGAGGGCTCCCTTGCGGCCGACCATCGCGAGGATCAACGACATGGTCGGCCCGCTGACCTCCGGGCCGTCGCCGCTGGACCACTCGGTGTCGGTGGCCGCCATCTTCAACCCGGCGCTGCGGGCCTTGCCGCGGAGGGGGCCGCCGGTCTTCCTGTACATGTCGGCGAGCGTGACGAGGTGCTCCGCTGGATGTGCGCCGACGAGTCCGAGGGGGCGGCGGATGTCCTCCCCGTGCACCATCACCTCGCCGAGTGCGACGTAGGCAGGGCCGGGTGGCTTGCGCGTGCTGGTGATGATCCCCTGGAAACGTTGCAGCACCTCGGCCGGCTTCCCGGCGGCGTACTGGCGCAGGTCGCCTTCGACGAACTTGTTGAAGCTGAAGCCGGTGCGCACGAAGCCTGCGAAGAAGTGCGGGGCAGTGATGTTCGCGGCGGCGACGAGGTGACCGACGAGGTCCTGCACGCTCCACTTCTCGCACCACGTGGCGTGCATCCACTGCTCGCTGGACAGGCCTTGCAGATCGTCGGCCAGGCTCTGTCGTTCGGCATGAATCATGGGCATGAGGTTCGTCATCTGTCGCTCCCTTCGATGCGCACCGGCTACATCGCAATTGCTTCGTACACGTCGACCGTGCCGCCGCTCTGAAGGATCGGGCAGCCGGCGGCGAGTGCCTGTGCCCTGGCGATGTCGTTCGCACGCACGACGGAGTAGCCGGTGAGGCCGGCGGTGGCCTCGCCGCCGACGCAGCCGGACTCGCCGAACGGCGCACCTCCGTCGACGACTGCATCTCCCAGTTCGCCGAACCAGTTCATCCAGGCCGTCATGACGGCCTGTTGTGCAGCTTCGCCCTCGGGTGTGCTGCCTCCGCGATATGCCAGCAGGTAGTTGCTCATCGATCCTCCTGATTCGTAGTTAGACGAATTAGAGCAGAGACGAAATAGGTCGTCAAGTGGTACCCTCGCTTCGTGGACGGAGACCTCCAGCGGCTGCTCGACGCGCTCTCGTCACCGATCCGGCGCGAGATCCTCTGGCTGGTCCGGGATCAGGAGCTCGCGGCCGGCGACATCGTCGCGATGTTCGAATTGTCGGCCCCCACGATCTCCCAGCATCTCGCCGTGCTCCGCGAGAGCGGTCTCCTGGAGATGCGGGTGGACGGCAACTTCCGCAGGTACCGGGCCCGGCGCGACAAGCTGGTGGGGCTGGAGGCACTCATCGCCGCCGACGACCGTTGGCTACCGGCGACCGACATCGCCGAGGCGGAGCTGGCCACGCCGCAGCTCGAGATGGTGGTGCGTGTGTCCGTCGAGCTGCCGACCTCGGCCGCCACGGCCTTCGAGCAGTTCACCGACCCGGCTGCGTACAGCCGCTGGATGGGTGTGCCGGTGACGCTGAGCGAGGGCAGGTTCGCATGCACGCTCGAGTGGGGGACGCGCATTCGCGGGGTGTACGAGGTGGTGGTGCCGCCGTCGCTGATCGCGATGAGGTGGGACTTCGAGGACGACAACGTGCCGGTGCCCGGCGACGAGCGGGTCGCCTATCTGCGCGTCGAGCCGCACGCTGCCGGCTGCCGGGTGGAGGCGCAGCAACTGGTGGCCGACGAACGCGAGGCGGAGTTCATGACGGTCGCCTGGAGCATGGTGCTGGGTCGCCTGCGGCAGAGCTACGCCGCTGCTCCCTCGCCGCGACCGGCGAGTCGCCGCAAGCGACCGGATCGGTGAGCGGACTCAGGCCGGTACCTCGTCCATCGTCGGGGTCAGCTCGTCTCGCTCCTGCAGCAGCACTCCGGCGATCACCAGCGCAGCGCCGAACAGATCGGTGACCGACGGCTGCTGGCCCAGCGCGAGGAAGCCGAGCACCATCGCCGACACCGGCAGCAGAGCCAACAACACGGCGAACCGACGCACGGGGATGCGACGCATCACCACCTGATCGATGCCGTAGCCGACGGCCGATGACAACGCACCGACGGCGACGCACATCAGCAACAGCCGCCCGTCGCCGAACACGGGGCCGCTACCGGCGATTCCGAACGGCAGGATGGTGAACGAGCCGATGGCGAGGCCGAGACCGAGCCCGGCCATGCCCCGATCGAGCTGGGCGACTCGGCGCCCGAGGATGATGTAGATGGCCCACATCGCCGACGCCGCGAAGATGAAGAAGATGCCCCACGGATTGCCGCCGACCTCGACGCCCGAGAGCGTGGCGACGCCGACCGCGGCCAGCACAAGTGCAGCGGAGTTGCGCACGCTGCGGGTGAACACCGCAGCAACAGCGATCGGCCCGATGAACTCGATGACGACGCTCTTGCCCAACGGCAGCCGGTCGAGCGCGAGGTAGAAGAAGAGGTTCATCACCGCGGTCGCACTGCCGAAGACGGCAGCACTCCGGAGATCGGCTCCGGTCCATCCGCTGCGCACCTGGCGCCACGAGACGGCGATGAGCAGCATGGCCGCCGACATGACGCGGAACCAGGCGACCGTCGCCGGCCGCACCTCCTCGAACAGGTTCACGGCGACGACCGCGCCCGTGTACTGCGAGATGCCGGCGATCGCGAACAGCGCCTCGGGAGACGCGGTGCGGACGAACTGGGTGGGGGAGCGCATCGGTGCTGGGTGGCCGCGCCTGACGGCCGCCCGACTGCGTCAGTCGAACAGATCCGGGTCGGTGCGGCAGATCTCCTGCCAGAGCGGCTGGAAGCTCAACCAGCCGGCGAGCGGCGATGCGGTCTGCTCGCGGGTGTAGGTCGCATCGTCGTGGGGGATCGGTACGGGTGTGCCGGCGGCCATCGCGAGCAGCTGCGCCTGGCACGTGCGGTCCATGCTGAGGAACCAGAACACCGCTTCGTCGACGGTTTGACCGACGGTGAACAGGCCGTGGTTCTGGTGGATCGCCGCCTTGCCCGTGGGGAACTGGGCGACGAGCTCGCGGCCGTCGTCGGCGTCGAACTGGACGCGGCCACGCTGGGCCGTGACCACGACGTGATCCTCGTAGAAGATGCACGAGTCCTGAGTGAGCGGAGCGAGCGGGATGCCGAGCGAGCTGAACGCCTTGCCGTGCATGCTGTGGCTGTGCGCTGCGGCCACGACGTCGGGCCGGGCTTGGTGCACGGCCGAGTGGATCACGAAGGCAGCTCGGTTCACCGGCCGGCTGCCGTAGACGACGTTGCCCTCGTGGTCGACGAGGATCAGATCGCTGACCCTGATGTGGCGGAAGCTGATCGCGAACGGGTTCACCCAGAACAGCTCGGGGAACTCCGGGTCGCGCACGGTGATGTGGCCGGCGACACCTTCCCCGAACCCGACGCGGCCGAAGATGCGCAGCGCGCCCGCCAGCTTCTGCTTCCGATGCAGGCGCTCGTCGTCGACCGAGGCGAAGGGCTGGGGCAGCTCCAGGCTGACCTGCTGCGGGGTGAGCTCCACACCGTCGATCATGCGGACACCGGTCTCGGTCACAGTCATGGTGGCAAGACTACGACACCCGCAACTGTCGTGGCCCGGCCGGTGCCACACTGGCAGTGTGAACCGCATCGTGGCCCCTGCCGACCTCGCCCCTCCGGCGGCGAACTACGCCCACGCCATCGTGAGCGAAGGAACCCGCAAGTGGCTGCACACCAGCGGGGTGGTGCCGACTCGGCCTGATGGCACTGTGCCGGCATCGATCGAGACCCAAGCCGACGTCGTGTGGGCCAACCTGCTCGCCCTCGTGCGCGAGGTGGGCATGGAAGCGCGAGACGTGGTCAGCGTCACCACGTACGTGGTGGCCGATCAGCTCGCACAGCTGCCCAAGGTCATGGCCGCCCGCGACCGTGCGCTCGGCGGTCAGCGGGTGGCGAGCACGCTGGTCACCGTTCCCGCGCTCGCTCGCCCCGAGTGGAAGCTGGAGATCGCCCTCATCGCCGCCCAATGAGCCAGGGCCGGATGCTTCCGGAAGCGAGTTCGCGCCAGGGTGGGGCGTTCGTGCTTCGGGAAGCAGCAGCCGGATGGCGTCGCACTGGGTCGCTCGTCGCTTGCTAGGTTGCGGCGCATGTCGATGCGGCCTCTCCATGCCCTGTTGAGCCGCAGCCGCTATCTGGTGTTGACCGCGGTCGTCGGTCTCTCGATGATGAGCGCCGCCACCTTCGTGTGGGCGATCGCGAAGTCCGTCAAGCTGATCGGTGTGCTGCTCGACGGCGGCTGGCGTGGCGACAACGCACTCGTCGACCTGCTCGGCGTGATCGACGTGCACCTCCTCGCGATCGTGCAGCTCATCGTGGCGATCGGGCTCTATGAACTCTTCATCGGTGATCTCGACGTGCCGGACTGGCTCGAGGTCGCGTCGATCGATGATCTGAAGAAGTCGATCGTCGACGTGCTGATCATCTTCATCGGGGTGAAGGGCATCGAGGGGATCCTGGAGGCGAAGCGCCCGCTCGACTCGCTGATGTTCGCCGCGGCCGCCGCCACGATGATCGGCGCCCTCGCCCTGTTCTCGCTCGTTCGTGGCAGCAAGTCACGCCCAGGTGCGCCCAAAGCCTGATCCGTCCCGTCGCCGCTGCAGGTACTCGCCTGAGCGGGCTCGCGCCGGCAGCGTCGAGTGCACGCTCACGCTGCCGGAAGCGAATCGGCGCCGGGTAGGGCGTTCGTGCTCGGGAAAGCGGCGGCCGGATGGCCGTGCGTGCGCGCTCGCGACCTACGCTCGCGGGTGATGAGCGACGACAAGCGAACCGACTCCGGCATCGAAGTGAAGGCGTTGTACGACGCCTCGGATCTCGAGGGTTGGGATCCGGCCACGCAGCTGGGCGCCCCTGGTCAACCGCCGTACACCCGCGGGGTGTATCCCACGATGTACCGCGGCAAGTTGTGGACGATGCGGCAGTATGCGGGCTTCGGCACTGCGGCCAGCACCAACGAGCGCTTCAAGTTCCTGCTGCAGGCCGGGCAGACCGGCCTCAGCTGCGCCTTCGACCTGCCCACCCAGATGGGCTACGACAGCGACCACCCCCGCGCCGAGGGCGAGGTCGGCAAGGTGGGTGTGGCGATCTCGTGCATGGCCGACATGCGCCAGCTGCTGGCCGATCTGCCACTCGACAAGGTCAGCACCAGCATGACCATCAACTCGACGGGCGCGATCCTGCTGCTGATGTACGAGCTGGTGGCCGAGGAGCAGGGCGTGCCGGCGAGCGCGATCAGCGGAACCATCCAGAACGACCTGCTCAAGGAGTACATCGCCCGGGGCACGTACATCTACCCGCCCAAGCCGAGCATGCGGATCATCACCAACATCTTCGAGTACTGCGCCGCGCACGTGCCGAAGTGGAACACGATCAGCATCTCCGGCTACCACATCCGCGAGGCCGGCAGCACCGCGGTGCAGGAGATCGCATTCACGATCGCCAACGGCATCGCCTACGTGGAAGCCGCCATCGCTGCCGGTCTCGATGTGGATGCGTTCGCGCCTCGGCTGAGCTTCTTCTGGAACGCGCACAACAACTTCTTCGAGGAGGTCGCGAAGTTCCGTGCCTCGCGGCGCATCTGGTACAAGCTGATGAGCGAGCGGTTCGGCGCCAAGAAGGAATCCAGCAAGCTGCTGCGCTTCCACACGCAAGTCGGTGGCAGCACGCTCACCGCGCAGCAGCCCGAGAACAACATCGTGCGCGTGGCCGTGCAGTCGATGGCGGCGGTGATGGGTGGCACCCAGAGCCTGCACACCAACGGCTACGACGAGGCGCTCAGCCTGCCCACCGAACGGGCGGCGCGCATCGCCCTGCGCACTCAGCAGATCATCGGTTACGAGAGCGGCATCGCCGACACCCCGGATCCGTTGGCCGGCAGCTACTTCGTGGAGACGCTCACCGACGAGATCGAGCGGCTTGCATGGGAGTACATCGCTCGCATCGACGAGATGGGCGGGGCCGTCGAGGGCATCGAGCGCGGCTTCCAGCAGGACGAGATCGAGCAGGCGGCGTACGAGTACGCGAAGAGCATCGACAACGACGAACGTGTCATCGTCGGCCTCAACAAGTTCACCACCGAGGAACCCGAGTTCGAGATCGCACCCAACGATCCGTCGCTGGAGATCGGCCAGGTGGCCAGCTTGCAGCAGTACAAGGCGAACCGCGACCACGCACTGGTGACAGCGCGTCTGGCCGATGTGGCAGCGGCCGCTCGGGGCACCCAGAACCTGCTCTACCCGATGAAGGAAGCCCTCCGTGCGAACGCAACCCTGGGCGAGGTCAGCGATGCCCTCCGTGAGGTGTTCGGCGTGTACCAGCCGGGTCGCTGAGTCACGCCCAGTCGCATGAGCTGGCTGAGCCCGAACACCGATGTCGAGAACTGCTACCTCACCACCGTGG
>JBAVTH010000082.1:0-12971 GCA_049696035.1 Ilumatobacteraceae bacterium | reverse complement strand
CTCCGACATCGCCACCGGGGGCATCGGCAAGGACAACGACTGGACGCTCACCATCGTGCGCACAGAGCTCGGCGAGGAAGTGATCAACCGGATGATCAAGGACGGCACGATCATCGCCCGTCCTGCGCAGGAGGACGAGGTCGCCATGAAGCTGCTGCGCACTCTGTCGATCGTCAGCCGCCGCCGCTGGCCGGAGTGGGCCGACGGCGCCCCGGCCGTCGGAGTCCCACCGCCGAAGGTGAAGGCCCCGCCCGCGGATGCTGCGGTACCCGCGCCCGACGCCGCGACGCCGCCCGCCTGACTCGGCCTCGCGCCGGCCTCTCCGCTCGCCGATCAGGTGGACGTAGAAGCGCACTCCTCGCCGAGGCGGGCGAACTCGGCCCGTTCGGCATCTGTGAGGCCTTCGCGGTCGAAGAACTCCTTCAGCTCCTGCGTCGTGCGCACCTCGAAGAACTTGTCGACCACGCAGTCCGCAACGGACCGGCTGAGGCCACCTTCACCCACCAACTGGTCGACCAGATCGTCGTGGGCACGGTCGCGGGTGGAGGCGCATGCCACGACGAGCACGAGCAGCAACGGCAGCAGACGACGCACGACCCGAACGGTAGCGGTCGCCCGCGCCGACACCACCGTGGCAAACTCCGCCGATGCCGTTGCACCCGCAAGCCGTGTCGCTGTTGGAACTGATGGCCGCGATCGGCGATCCGCCACTGGAGGAATCCACGCCCGAGCAGGCCCGAACGGCCCGCAAGGCCCGCCAGCTCCCGTCCACCGAGCCGATCCACCACACCCGAGACCTGCACGCCGACGGCATCCCTGTGCGGCTCTACCGCCCCAACGACCGCGACGATCTCGGGCTGCTGGTGTACCTCCACGGTGGTGGTTGGGTGATCGGCGACCTGGACAGCCACGACAACGTCTGTCGCGTGCTCGCCAACGGCAGCGGCCATGCGGTGCTCAGCGTCGACTACCGGCTGGCGCCCGAGCACCCGTTCCCTGCGCCGCTGGAGGACGCGATCGCTGCCACCCGCTGGGCGCACGCTCACGCCGCCGAGCTGGGCTGCCGAGCAGATCGTGTGGCGATCGGCGGCGACTCGGCCGGCGCCAACCTCGCGGCCGTGGTCGCACAGCTGGCGCCGGTGCCGCTGGTGTACCAGCTGCTCGTCTATCCGGTCACCGACTGCACCCGCTCTCATGCGAGCTACGAGGAGAACGGCGAGGGCTACTTCCTCACCAAGGCAGCGATGGGCTGGTTCATCGATCACTACCTCAGCGGTGCGGCGGGCGGCCCGACCGACCCGCGCGTGTCGCCGCACTTCGCCGCCGACCATGTGCTCGCGGCCACTCCGCCGGCACTCGTGATCACGGCCGAGTTCGACCCGCTGCGCGACGAGGGCGACGCCTACGCCACTCGCCTCGCCGCGCTCGGGGTGCCCACCAGCCACGTCCGCTTCGGCGGCATGTTCCACGCGTTCTTCTCACTGGCCGATTTCGTCGACGACGGTCGCGCCGCGAACGCGTTGGCCGCGGCTGCGCTCGGTGCGGCACTGGACCGATGAGATGAGCGACGAACCGGCCTCGATGGACTACGGCGACTACCTGCACCTCGACGAGGTGTTGGGCGCCCAACACACGCTCTCACCCGACCACAACGAACTGCTGTTCATCGTGCAGCACCAGACCAGCGAGCTGTGGATGAAGCTGATGTTGCACGAGCTGCGCGCCGCCGTGGCCCACGTCGCCGCCGACGAGCTGCAGCCGGCCTTCAAGATGCTCAGCCGGGTCAGCAAGATCATGGAGCAGCTGGTGCATGCGTGGGACGTGCTGGCCACGATGACACCACCGGAGTACAGCGCGATCCGCCCGTACCTCGGCCGCAGCAGCGGCTTCCAGAGCTGGCAGTACCGCTGCATCGAGTTCGCCTGCGGCAACAAGAAGGCAGCGATGCTCGAGCCGCACCGCCATCGACCCGGCCGCTTCGACGAGGTGCAGGCCGCGCTGCACGTGCCCTCGCTGTACGACGAGGCGCTGCGCCTGCTGGCCCGCCGCGGCATCACCGTGCCGGCTCATGTGTTGGAGCGCGACGTGACCCAACCGTGGATCGCCGACCCCGGCGTGGAGGCCGCGTGGCACGAGGTGTACTCGAACCCCGACACCCACTGGGAGCTGTACCAGCTGGGCGAGGAGCTGGTGGATCTGGAGGACGCGTTCCGCCTGTGGCGCTTCCGCCACCTCACCACCGTGCAGCGCGTGATCGGCTTCAAGCAGGGCACCGGCGGCACCGACGGCGTCGGCTACCTGCGGGCGATGCTCGGCACCGAGCTGTTCCCCGAGCTGTGGAGCATCCGCACCACCCTGTAGCCCTCCGGCCAGCCCTCCTGCTTCGGGGGCTGCATCGTCTCATCGAGGCTGCTGGGGCTGTTTCGTCTCCACTTCCGGCACGACAGGGCCCCGGAAACGGGCTCGGCGCCACCCACCGCGACGCGCGACGCGGCTCAGACCATCCACGCGGCGCGGTCGATGGGCACGTGCAACGAGGGACGGGTGAAGGCGAACGGCGCCAGCTCGGGGCCGCCTTCCTCGCCACAGGCGAGCGCGGCCAGCGTGCGGCCGAACCAGGAGGCGAACTTGAACCCGTGAGCGGCCCCGAGGGCGATGGACACCTGCGGGTAACCCGGCAGGCGGTCGAGCACGAAGTCGCGATCCGAGGTGAGCGTGTACAGGCACGTCGTCACCCTCGGCTCGCCGAGCCCACCGCCGGCGAGGCGATCCATGAATCGTGTGAGGCGCCTCAGGCTGTCCGCGTCGGGGTCGAAGGTTCGGGTATCGGGGTCGACCTCGCGACCGCCACAGTCCTCCGCCCCCTTCAGCGCGGTGAGGTCGCCGAACACAGGGAAGCCGTAGAAGCTGGGGTCGTCCATCCAGATCCAGACCGGGAAGCGACCGACTTCGAACCGTGACAGATCCGCATGCGGGAAGTAGCAGACCTGCTCCTTGGTGACCGCCAGCGGGATCCGGAGGTCGAGCGAATCGAGCAGCTTGTTGGCCCAACCGTCGACGGTGACCACCACACTCCCGACGCGCGTGACGCCGTCGTCGGTGACGATGTCGACCTCGCCGCCCACCGGGCGGATCTCGCGTACCGGTGTGTTGCCGTGCAGCGCAGCACCGCGTGCAACCGCGAGCTCCTGCATCACCTTCGTCCCCTGCCCGGCCGGCACGATGCCGGTCTGCGGCGAGTACACGGCCGTCACATCGTCGGAGACGACGGAGCCGGCGGCGAAGGCCGGCCAGCGGCGACGAACCTCGGCGCCATCGATCCACTCGTAGGGCACCCGCTGCGCATCGAGGCTGGAGGTGTACGTGCGATGGTCGATGGCGGCGTCGGGCGGGAACAGGTCGACGCCGCCGGTGATGGTGATCATCCGCTGCCGGCTCTCGGCCTCCACCGCCCGCCACGCGTCGTACGCCTGGGCCGTGAGCCGCACGTACTCGGGGGTGTGATACGAGCGACGGATGATGCGCGAATGGTCGTGCGACGCGCCGCGCACATGGCCGAGCTCGAACTGCTCGAAGCCGACGACGTCGCGACCTCGACGGGCCAACCAGTAGGCGGCGGCGGAACCGAGGCCGCCCAACCCGATGACCGCCACGTCTGCTGTCCGTGCCACCGTCATGCGGTCAACGCTACTCTGAACCGCTATGCAGGTTTCAGAGCAGCTCGTCTCCATCACGGTCGAAGGCGGGGCAACGTTGGCCGGCACGCTCTACCTCCCGGAGGTGGAGGGGCCGTTCGCCACCCTGCTGGAAGCGCTGCCGTACCGCAAGGACGACGTCACCTCGTCGTACGCGGACAGCTACCACCGCTTCGCTGCCGAAGGCGAGTTCGCAGTGCTGCGCATCGACGTGCGTGGCACCGGCAACTCCACCGGGGTCGCGGAGGACGAGTACCCCGACGTCGAGCGCCGCGACCTGCGCGCCGTCATCGAGTGGGCCGCCGCGCAGCCATGGAGCAACGGCAAGGTCGGCATGTTCGGCACCTCGTACTCGGGCTTCAACTCGCTGCACATGGCGATGGAGGGCGTCCCGCAACTGGCCGCTGTGGCCGCCATGTACGCCACCGACGATCGCTACACCGACGACGTGCACTACATGGGCGGCGTGCTGCGCGCGATCGACTTGATCGACTACCCGCTCTACATGATCGCGATGAACGCCCTGCCGCCGACGCCGGAAGTGTTCGGCGAGGGGTGGGAGGCCGAGTGGCAGCGCCGCATCGACCACCACGAGCCGTGGCTGCTGGAGTGGCTGCGCCACCCGAAACCCGATGCCACGTGGCGCCGCGGTTCGGTGCGCACCGGCCCGCGCGGCGAGGGCTACCGCCGGATGAGCTGCCCGGTGCTGCTGATCGCCGGCTGGGCCGACGGCTACCGCAACAACACGTTCCGCACGATCGAGAACATGCCCGGCTGGCGCCTCATCGCCGGCCCGTGGGCGCACAAGGATCCGTCGGTCGCGCGGCCAGGGCCGAACATCGACTGCGATCTCGAACTGATGCGGTTCTTCGATCAGCACCTGCGCGGCGGCCCGCGAGCTGTCGCTCGCCGTGGCCAGATCTTCGTGCGCCGGCCAACGCCGCCCGAGCCCGATCTCGCCCTGCACCACGGCCACTGGGTGGAGGCCGACGTGTGGCCGCCGGCCGAGCTGAAGGAGAACCCTCGCCGCACGCGCCTGGAGGGCGACAACTCCATCGCCGGCCGGGCAATGGACGAGATGGTCGACGAGACCGACGTGCGTGGCGACGTGGGCGTGACGGCATGGAACTCCTGTGCCGGCGGCCTGCCGTGGGGCCAGCCGATCGACCAGCGCCCCGACAACGCGCGCAGCATCACCTACGACTGGATGCACACCGACGAGCAGATGATGTTCGGCAACTCGGAGGTGACGCTCCAAGTGCGGTCGTCAGCCCCCGTCGGCCATGTCTCCGTGAAGTTGTGCGACGTCGCCCCCGACGGCACCAGCACGCTGATCACGCGCGGCATGCTCGACCTCGCCCAGCGCGGCGTCTGGCCCACGGATCCGTTCGGCGAGGTCGGCGCCGAGCCGCAGCCGATCGTTCCCGGCGAGTGGATGGACGTGAAGCTGCAGTTCGAGGCCACCACTTGGACGATGATCCCCGGCCACCGCCTGCGGCTGGCGATCGCCGGTACCGATTGGCCCAACTGCTGGCCGCCGGCGCAGCCGTTCACGTTGGGCGTGCGCCGAGGTTCGGTTCGGTTGATGCTGTGGACGGCGAAGTCGCTGCCGCCCGCACGTGACGAGTTCGATCCCGGCACCGGCCCGGTCGACGAGGCCGAGGGCGTGGTGTGGAAGTACGAGACCGATGTGCTCGGCCGCGAAACCAGGGTGCACACTCGCTACGGCGGCACCTATGCCGGAACGCACGGCACGTCGGTGACCGACGTGTACGAAGGTTCGCTGGGGGTCAGCACCGTCGACCTCGCGAGCGCCTGGGCGAAGGGACGAAGCCGGTTCGACCTCACGTTCGCACTGCCCGACGGCAGCACCACCGTCTGCGCCACCGAAGCCCTGCTGCACGTGCGCAGCGACCATGAGTGGTTCCATGTCGAGATCACGCTGCAGGCGTGGCGCGACGGCACGCTGTTCGGCGAACGCAGCTGGGTGGAGCGCTTCCCCCGCTGAGAGCTCGACAGGTCGGGCAGTAAGGTCCGCCCATGCCGATCAGTCGCCTCGATCACTACTTCGTCCGCGCCAACGACCTGGAGACGACGCGCGCCTTCTACTGCGACGTGCTCGGGTTCGAGGTGATGCCTCGCCCCGACTTCTCGTTCCCCGGATACTGGCTGGGCGTCGACGGGGCCATCCAGGTGCACATGGGCCCACACGGCATCGACCAGGCCGAGGTCTACTACCTGGGCACCACAGCCGGGTCGGCCACCGACAACTCGGGTGTCGTCGACCACATCGCCTTCGCTGCCACCGACCCCGAAGGGTTCTACGCGCGGCTGCAGCAGCGGGGCCTGCCATGTCGCAAGCGCTACTTCGCCGAGTTCGGCCTGTGCCAGCTGTTCGTCAAGGACCCCAACGAACTGACGATCGAGCTCAACTTCTACGGCCTGGCGGCCGAGCCCGATTGGGGCGCCACGGAGCACTACCGCGACCTACCCGCCCAGTAGCGAGGTGCATCGCCTGCAGGGGTCGCGAGCCGGCTTGGGCCGGCGACCCACGGCTGCCTATCGAAGCGCCACGGCGTGGCAGGCAACCTGATGCGTACCGACCTCTGGCTCGAGCTCCAGGTCGACGCCTCGGCAGCGGTCGCCGAAACCCAGTCGGTCCGCCTCGCCGCTGGCCACCAGCGGGCAGCGCGGATGGAAGCGGCAGCCGGCCGGTACCCGTGAAGGATCCGGGGTCTCGCCGGTGAGGATCTGCTGCTCCATGCCCTCGATCTCGGGGACGACGCTCAGCAGCGCCTGCGTGTAGGGGTGCTTCGGGGCGCGCAGCACGTCCTCCGTGGGGCCGACCTCGACGATGCGGCCGAGGTACATCACGGCCACCCGATCGGCGATGTTCCATGCCAGCCCGAGGTCGTGGGTGACGGCGATGATCGACACGCCGTGACTGTCGACGAACGACCGCATCAACGCGAGGATCTCACCGCGGATGGACGCGTCGAGGCTGGCCACCGGCTCGTCGGCCAGCAGCAACGCCGGCTGCAGCGCCATCGCCGCCGCGATCAGCACCCGCTGGCGTTGGCCGCCCGACAGCTCGTGCGGGAACCGGCGCAGGTAGCGCTCGGGCGGGCGCAGGCCGGCTGCGGCCAGCGCGTCGGCCACCAGCGTCGGCTCGTGACCCTTCACCTTGTGGATGCGCAACCCCTCGGCAACGGCCTCGTAGATCGAGTGCCGCGGGTTCAGCGCGCCCGCCGGATCCTGGAAGATCATCTGCACGCGACGGCGCAGCGCACGCAGCCCCCGACCGCCACCGACCTGCTTCCCCTCGACCGTGATCGAACCGTGGGCCAACGGCTCGAGACCGATGATCGAGCGGATCAACGTGGTCTTGCCGCAGCCCGACTCGCCCACGAGTGCGACCACCTCGCCACGGCCGACGTCGAGCGACACGGTGTCCACGGCGCGCACGCGGCCACCGCCGAACTGCACCTGCACGTTGGTGAGCGACGCGACCACCTCAGACATGCGTGGCTCCGACGTGGATGCAGGCGGCGCGACGGCCGGGGCCGGCCTCGCGCAGACCGATGTCGAGCGTGGTGCACTCCGGCGTCGCCACGCTGCAGCGCAGGTGGAACGGACATCCGGTGGGCAGCGCCGACGGGTCGGGTGGGTCGCCGGCCAGGCCCTGTGGGTTCATGCGCGAGGCCGGGTCGCCGATCGTCGGGAACGCGGCTGCCAGGGCCCGCGAATAGGGGTGGTGCGGGTCGGAGAAGATCTGCCTGCTCGGCCCCTCCTCCACGATGCGGCCTGCGTACATCACGGCCAGCCGTTCGCACGTGGTGGTGAGCACCGACAGGTCGTGGGTGATGAACAGCAGCGCCATCCCCTGTTCCCGCTGCAGCTCTTCGAGCAACGCGAGCACCTGCGCCTGCACCATCACATCGAGCGCCGTGGTGGGTTCGTCGGCGATCAGCAGCGCCGGCTCGCAGGCCAACGCGAGCGCGATCAGCACACGCTGGCGCTGCCCGCCTGACAGCTGGTGCGGGTAGCGGTCGGCGCGATCGGCGGGCAGGCCCACCCGCTCCAACAGCGCTCCCACCCGCGCGTGCACCGCTGCCCTGCCGGTGTGCGCGGCGTGCAGCACGATCGCCTCCTCGATCTGCTGACCGACTCGGCGCACCGGGTTCAGCGAGTGCAGCGCCCCTTGGAAGACGATGGCCGCACCGGTCCAGCGCACCGCCCGCAGGCGGCCGGGCTTCATCGCGTACACGTCCTCGCCGTCGAGCAGCACCTTGCCGGTCACCTCGGTGCCCTTGGGCAGCAGGCGCAGCACGGCGGCGGCGATCGTGCTCTTGCCGCAGCCGCTCTCCCCCGCCAGCCCGACGGTGTCGCCTGCCGCCATGGTCAGGTTCACCCCGCGAACTGCCGGCACCGGCCCGCCCTCGGAGCGATACGTCACGTGCAGGTCCTGCAGTTCGAGCACGCTCATCGCTCACGCAGCCGGGGATCGAGGATCTCCTCCAGCGCGCGACCGAACAGCGTCACCGCGAGCACCACGAAGACGATGCCGAGGCCGGGCGGCATGTACGCCCACCAGCGGCCACCACTGATCGCGCTGTTGTCCTTCGCCGCGTTGAGCATGCCACCCCACGATGTGGACGTCGGGTCGCCGAGGCCGAGGAACGACAGGGTGGTCTCGGTGAGGATCGAGATCGGCACGGCCAGGGTGGTGCTGGCCAGGATCAGCGGCGTCACGTTGGGCAGGATGTGCCGCCGCATCAGGTGCATCCGACCCGCCCCCAGCGAGCGCGCCCGATCGACGTAGAGGCGCTGCCGCACGGAGAGCACCTGCGAGCGCAACAAGCGCGCCGTCGACGGCCAGGAGGTGATGCCGATGACGAGGATGATCGTCCACAGACCACGTTCGAGCACGGCGGCGAGCACGATCGCAAGTGGGAGGAACGGGATGACGAGGAACCAGTCCGTGAGGCGCATCAGCACCGCATCCACCCAGCCGCCGAAGAACCCGGCGGCAAGACCGACGAGTGAACCGATGCCCACCTGCAGCAGCGTCGCCATCAACCCGACGAACAGACTGATCCGGCTGCCCCACAGGAACTGCGCGGCCACGCTGTGCCCGAGGTGATCGGTGCCGAACAGGAACTCGCCACTCGGCGACGCCCAGATCGGGTTGCCACCGGTGTTGGCGGCGCTCAGCGACGACTCGTCGCTCAGCCACGGCGCGGCGAACGCCATCACTGCGAACAGCACCAGCACGATCAGCCCGATCATGGCCAGCCGGTCGTTGCGCAGGCCGCGCCACACCCCGGCCAGCGAGGCCCGCCGGCGATCCCAGGCGACGGCGCGCCCCGAACGCGGAACCGCCAGCGGTGCGGCCTCGCTCATCGCCCACCCACTCGCGGATCGATGCGACCGTAGAGCAGGTCGGCCACCAGGTTGGCGAAGATCAGCGATGCGCTGAACAGCAGGAACAGGCCCTGCAGCACCGGGAAGTCGGGGCCGGTCGCGGCATTGCGGGTGAGCTGCCCCAACCCCGGCCAGGAGAAGATGGTTTCCACCGCGATCGCGCCGCTCAGCACGAACCCGAAGTTGAGTGCCGACAGGCTCACCACCGGCAGCATCGCGTTGGGCTGCGCGTGCTTGCGCCGTACGTCGGCATCGCGCATGCCCTTTGCCCGCGCCAGCTGCAGGTAGTCCTCGCGCAAGGTGTCGATCATCGCCGAGCGGGCGACGATCGTGTACTCGCCGATGTACGCGATGGCCAGCACCAGCGCCGGTAACGCCATGTGGTGCGCCTGGTCGAGCAGCTTCGCCAGCCCCGTGGCCGTGCTGCCCGAGTCCTCCAACCCGCCGGTGGGGAACAGCCCGAGACCGGAGGCGAACAGGCCGAGGAACACCATGCTCAGCCATGCGTCGGGCATCGAGTACGTGAACATCGAGAAGGTGGTGACACCCACGTCGTAGCCACTGCGCCGCCGCCAGCCGGCGCGGAAGCCGAAGAAGATGCCCGTCATCGCCAGCAGCGTGGAGGTGCCCACCAACAGGATCGTGGGCCACAGCGCCTCACCGATGACGGTGGTGACCGGGCGGAAGTCTTTCATCGACAGGCCCAGGTTGCCGTGCAGCAGCTGGCCGACGTAGGCGGTGAACTGCTCCCACTTGCTGCCGTCGAGGTTGAACTGCCGTTCCAACCTGGCGATCTGACTGGCACTGAGGTTGCGGCCGCGGAACATCGACTCGACGGTGTTCTTGTTGACCACGCGGAACAGGAAGAAGTTGAACACCACCACGAACGCGAGGGTGCTGACGGCGCCGACGAGCTTCGTGATGATGAATCGAGCTCGCACGGCGGAGGGCTACTCGCGTTCGTCGGCGGTCTTGCGCGAGCGGATCACCAGGCTCGCACCCACACCGCCGATCAGCGCGACGCCGCCGGCCAGGCCGATCAGCAAACCGGTGTTGGAGCCGCCGCCACTGCCGCCGCCGCTGATCGGCTGCAGGTTGAAGTAGCTGGGCGAGGTGTTGCTGAAGAGCACGGGGCCGGTGCCCTTGGGCTGCTGCGTCCAGCCTTCGAACCGATCGGTGCGATACGCCTGCGTGTCGGCGTCGTGGTACAGCACCACATAGGTCGCATCCGTGTAGAACATCGTGACCATCTGGTGCACGAGGTCGACTCGCTTCGCATGGTCCAGCTCTTGGTTCTGCTGCGTGTAGAGCGCGTCGTACTCGGCGCTGCACCAGTTGGCGTCGTTGTAACCCGGTGACGCGGCGTCGGTCGTGAGCTGGTCGCAGGTGAAGTAGCTGAGCATCGGATCGGGGTCGACGAACGGGGTCCAGCCCCACACGAACAGGTCGTAGGTGCCGTCGTAGACCACCTGACCGAGCTGGCTGTCGTCGAACACGGACACGTCGAGCGCGATGCCGATCTCCTTCAGCCAGCCGGCGATCAGCTCGCGGATGGCGGCACCGTTCACGCTGTCGCTGCGCTCCGCATAGCGGAACTTCAGCTCGTCACCGCCACCGGGCATCTCGCGCACTCCGTTACCGTCCGTGTCGAGGTAGCCGGCGTCGTCCAGCATCATGTTGGCCAGGGCCGGGTCGTAGTTCAGCTGCTGGTCGGCCGGGATGGCGGGGGTCCACTCGGCGTTGGGCGACACACCGATCGTGTCGATCAGCTCGCCCTGACCCTTGACGACGCGGTCGAACAGCGACTTGCGGTCGATCGCGTGGGCGATCGCGTGGCGCACCTGAACGTCCTGCAGCGCCGGGTGGCCGTCGCCGAGGCCGCCGGCCATGCCGTTCATGGCCAGCTCGGTGAAGCCACCCTGGGCGCCGGCGACCGTCACGATGTTCGACTCGCCCTTGAGATCTTCGAACGACTGCGCCGGCACCAGGTGGGCGGCATCGATCTCACCGCTCTTCAGCGCCGTCACCATCGCATCGCCATCCGTGAACACGCGGAACACGACCTGGTCGATCTTCGGCTTGCCCTTCCAGTAGTTGGGGTTGGCCACCATCGTCCATCCCTGGTTGGCCTTGCGCTCCTTGAGCGTGAACGGCCCCGAGCCGACACCGTCGAGCGCGTCGTAGGCGGCGAGGTCGTCGACCGAGCCGGCGTGCGGCTCCCAGATGTGCTTGGGCACGATGTAGACGTCCATCGTCGGCAGCTTCGGGTCGGGGACCGATGTCTCGATGGTGAGCGTGCGATCGTCGATGACGGTCGCGGTGAGGTTGGCCGTCGTCGCGGCGTGGTTCGTCCACTCCTGGTCGCGCGACGTGTTGATCGTCCAGACGATGTCGTCAGCCGTGAGCGGCTCTCCGTCGCTCCACTTCAACCCGTCGCGCAGGTGGTACGTGTACGTGAGGCCGTCGTCGCTGGCCTCCCACGACTCGGCGAGGCCGGGGATGGTGGCGAAGTCGTCGGCGGCCTTGTCCGTGAGCGTGGCGTACTGCAGGTTCCACGCCTCGTAGGCGGCCACCGTGTAACCGACGGTGACGTTCGGCGAGTCGATGTCCTGCAACAGGCCCACCGTCAGCGTGACCGTGTCGGCGGCCGACGTGGCCTGCGTGGCACCCACCACGGTGGCACCGAGTGCCGTCGTCGCCAGCGCAATTCCCCAGAACCGTCGCTTCATGTGCGGTCTCCCCACGAGTCGGGCGCAATGCTGCGCCGTCGTTCAGCCAATGTTGGCACAGCTGCCACCCAGGTGTCGCCGCCCGGCAGCCTCAGGGCATCAGGTACCAGTCGAGGAAGCGCTCGAGGCGGCGGTGGAAGTGCAGGAAGGGCTCGGCGCGCAGCAGGCCGTGGCCCTCCGTGGGGTACGTGAGGTACTCGAACTGCTTGCCCTCGCGTCGAAGTGCGGCCACCAGCTCCTGCGACTGGCGGGGGCTGACCCGCTCGTCGAGCTCGCCGTGGGCGACGAGGATCGGCACCTCCAGATGCTCGATGCGATGAATCGGCGAGCCGGCCGTGTACTCGGCACGGGCCGAGCGCGGGTGGCCCATCATCCGCTCCAGGTCGAGACGGCCCACCAGATCGCCTTGCGCCCACGAGGTGAGGATGTCGCAGTCGCCGTACTTGGCGACCGCACAGGCGTAGCGGTTGTCGGGATCGTCGACCACCGAGTGCAGCGCCATGTAGCTGCCGTAGCTGGCGCCGAAGATGGCCACCCGCGTGGTGTCCACCCAGCCGAGCGTGGCCAAGTGGTCGAAGGCGGCGAGGCAGTCGTGGGTGTCGTCCACGCCCCACACGCCATGGTTGGCCCGCTCGAACTCGCGGCCGTAACCGGTGCTGCCGCGGAAGTTGATCGCGAACCAGGCGTAGCCCTTGTCGAGGAAGTACTGGGCGACGCCGTCCCACTCGTCGCCGGTCGCCGAGGTGGGGCCGCCATGTGGTTGCACCACGGCCGGGCACGGAGAATCGACCGTTGCGCCGGTCGGGCGGTACAGCCACCCGTAGACCTCGGTGCCGTCGAGGGACGTGTAGGCGATGTGCTCGGGCAGTACGTGGGGCGCGGCCCGCACCGCAGCCGGCGTGGGAGCGAACAACTCGCGCACCTGCCCCACGGCACTCACCACGCACAGACGCGCGGGCACTGCGAACGACTCGTGCACGGCGGCGACCGACCCGTCGGGCAGCAGGCGCGGCGACGACCACGTTCCACCGTGGGCGAGCAACGTCACCGCACCGTCGGTGGCGTCGATGCGCACCAGGTCGGCCGCGCCGTGGCGAGTGCGCACGCCCACCAACGCCGACCC